>NZ_JBHXNB010000059.1:0-1468 GCF_042720095.1 Rhodococcus sp. NPDC058505 | reverse complement strand
GGGAGAGTCCCCTGGGGTGGTGGGAATCGGGTGAGACCCTGACCTGCAGGATCGGCCGCGTGTCGGTCCCGTAGCAAGGACGGGCCATCGCGTAGAGGTGAACGAGTTACCGACCAAAGTGACTCGACACGAAGGACCACGCGATGACCCATGAGCATTCTGCACTGCTGGCCCGCCTCGACGCCCTCAAGGGCGCCGACGTGGCGTCCGTGTTCGCCGAACTGATCCGCGCCGGCCTGCAGGAACTGATCGAGGCCGAGGCCACCGAGACCCTCGGTGCTGGCCGCTACGAACGCACCGAGGGCCGGACCACCCACCGCAACGGCCACCGGTCGAAGACGGTGTCGACAACCAGCGGCGACGTCGAACTGAAGATCCCCAAGCTCCGGGCAGGGTCGTTCTTCCCATCGCTGCTCGAACGCCGCCGCCGGATCGACAAGGCCCTGCACGCGGTGATCATGGAGGCCTATGTGCACGGCGTCTCCACCCGCAGCGTCGACGACCTCGTCGCCGCGCTCGGCGTCACCTCGGGGATCTCGAAGTCGGAAGTCTCCCGCATCTGCGCTGGCCTCGACGCGGAGGTGGCCCGGTTCCGGGAACGCACGCTGACGCACACCACCTTCCCCTACGTCTACCTGGACGCGACCTATTGCAAGGTGCGGGTCGGGGCGCACGTGGTCTCCCAGGCCCTCGTCGTCGCGACCGGGGTGTCGATCGACGGCACCCGCGAGGTCCTCGGGACCGCGGTCGGCGACAGCGAGTCGTTCGAGTTCTGGCGCGAGTTCGTCGCCAGCCTCAAGGCCCGTGGCCTGTCGGGGGTGCACCTGGTCGTCTCCGACGCCCACGCAGGGTTGAAAGCCGCTGTCACGCAACAGTTCACGGGCGCATCGTGGCAGCGGTGCCGGGTGCACTTCATGCGCAACCTGCAGGGTGCGGTCGCATCGAAGCACGTGCCGCCGGTGATGGCGGCGGTCAAGACGATCTTCGCGCACACTGACCCGGTCGAGGTCGCGGCGCAGTGGGACCAGGTCGTCGACACCCTCACCGCCTCGTTCCCGAAGGTGGCGGCGATGATGGAGGCGGCGAAGCACGACGTGCTGGCGTTCACGGCGTTCCCGCGGGCGCACTGGCAGAAGATCTGGTCGAACAATCCGATCGAGCGGTTGAACAAGGAGATCAAGCGCCGCGCCGATGTCGTGGAGATCTTCCCGAACCCGGCCGCGTTCCTGCGTCTGGCAACGGCGGTGGTGATCGAACAGCACGACGAGTGGCAGGTCACCCGCCGCTATGTCTCCGATGTCTCCATGGACGAGTTGCGGGCGGTGATCGCCGCGAAGGAACACGCCGCCACCGAACCCGCCCGGACGGCACTGGAGGCCGTCGAAATCAGCTAGCATTCAGCATGACTCGTTGATCACTACGCGATCTCGCGCCTGATCCGAAGTCCACCACTTCACGGGGCTCTGTC
>NZ_JBHXNB010000057.1:0-1697 GCF_042720095.1 Rhodococcus sp. NPDC058505 | reverse complement strand
TGAACGGAAGCGTTCAGTCGATCAGACCTGAATCCACCGATGGAGATCGGCGGTACAACGTGTCATAGAAGGGCAGGTGCCCTCTGCGCTGGGATGATCGTTCTTGCGAAGGAATGATCGTCTCGTCGTAAGGGGGCACCTGCCGGATGCGATCGTCTCACAGTGCCGGCCGGGTGTCGGCGGCCTTCGACGACACCAATCTCGTGTCGCATGGCGGCCTGGTTCCGCTGATGCGGTTGGCCGAACGGGTCGGGTTGACCGATCTCGGCGACACGCTCACCCTGGGCGGGTCGACCGGTTCGAACGCCGGCGCGAAGATCACCTCGATCGTGGCGGGGATGGCCGCGGGCGCGGACTCGATCGACGACCTCGACGTGCTCCGGCACGGCGGGCTACCGCGGTTGTTCACCGGGATCCGTGCGCCGTCGACACTCGGGTCGTTCCTGCGTCACTTCGGTATCGGGCACGTCGGGCAACTCGAGAAGCTGGCCCGGGTGCTGCTCGGCCGGCTGCGCGAGAGCACCGGCCTTCTGCCCGATGCCGCGGACCTGGCGTTCCTGGACGTCGACTCGAAGATCACGCAGGTCTACGGCCGCCGCAAGGAGGGCGCGAAGTTCGGCTACACCAGGGTCCGGGGTCTGGACTTTCTGGCCGCGACGGTCTCGACCCCGGCAGGGGCTCCGGTGATCACCGGGACCCGGTTGCGTAGCGGCAACGCCGGCAGCCGCCGGGCGGCGACGTCGTTCGTGAAGGCGAACATCGCCGCCGCCCGAACCTCCTGCGGAGCAAGCGGTGATCTGCTCGTGCGCCTCGATTCCGGGTTCTATGTCGCTGCGGTGTTGAACGCGATCGTCGACGCCGGTGCCTGGTTCTCGGTCACCGCCCAGCAACGCGGCCCGGTCCGGCGGGCGATCGCTTCGATCGACGAACACGAATGGGTGCCGATCGACCACGGAAAACCCCTCCGTGACAGCGAAACCGGGGAACTGTTGACCGGAGCCGAGGTCGCCGAGACACCGTTGACGGTGTTCACCAACCCCACCGAGCACCGAGGTCTCACCCTGACCGCACGGTTGATCGTGCGCCGCACCCCGATCCCCGCCGACGCTCAGGACACCCTGTTCACCGCGTGGCGTTACCAGGCGATCTTCACCAACAGTCCCTTCGATCCGGTCACCGTCGAGACCCGCCACCGCGGGCGGGCGGGAGCGATCGAGCAGGTCTTCGCGGATCTCAACGGTTCCGCGCTCGCGCACCTGCCGTCGGGTCGGTTCGCCGCGAACGCCGCCTGGCTCTCGCTCGCCGCGATCACCCACAACCTGCTGCGCGCGGCCGGCGCCCTCACCGGACCGTTCTACGCCAAGGCCCGCACCGCGACGATCAGGCGGCGCCTGATCGGCGTGGCCGCCCGCATCGCCCGTTCCGGACGCAGGACCGCGCTGCACCTGCCCGCTCACTGGCCGTGGGCCGACCCCTTCACCGCCTTGTTCACCGCCGCCCACGCCCCGCCAGCGCACTGACCTCTTCTATCAGCAACGCCGCCCGAGGCCCGACCCGGAATCCGAACGTGGACGCACCTGGATCACGCCAGTCGATGAGGTGTGCCCGCAGTGCGGTGACGGTCGACAATCGCAACCCCGCACCGACCCGTGAGCCGCACCGGTGGATTCAGGTCAGATCGAATGAATGTGCCGTTC
>NZ_JBHXNB010000056.1:0-2564 GCF_042720095.1 Rhodococcus sp. NPDC058505 | reverse complement strand
CGCGTCGCCGTAGGCGACGCGGATCACGTCCCGCACCGGCGCGGGCAGCGCCGCGAGATTCAGGTTGGCGCCGCCGCCCGGAGTGTGGGTGTCGATCCCGAGCTTCGCGAAGCCCTCGGCGGTCAGGTCGGTGACGCGGGTGGCGAGCACCGACCCGAGCACCGACACCCCGATCGCGCCGCCGAAGGTGCGGAAGAACGCCACCACGCTGCTTGCCGCCCCGATGTTGGCCACGCTGACGGTGTTCTGCACCGCGAGAACCACGTTCTGCATCAGCATCCCGGTGCCGAGCCCGAGCAGCGCGATCATCAACCCGATCTGCGTCATCGGCGTCTCGTGGTCGATGGTGGCGAGCAGCAGGAAGCCGACGAGCTGCAGGATCGATCCCGCGACGACGAAGCCCTTCCACTTGCCGAATCGGGTGATCAGCTGGCCGGAGCCGACGGTGCCGACCATCATGCCGAAGACCATCGGGATGGTGAGCAGGCCGGCCTCGGTCGGGGTGTGCCCCCGCGCGGTCTGGAAGTACTGCCCGAGGAAGGTGGTTGCGCCGAACAGGCCGACGCCGACCGCAACGGACGCGATGATCGCCAGCCCGGTGGTCCGCTCACGCACGATCGGCAGCGGGATGATCGGCGACGCCGCCCTGCTCTCGACGACGACGGTCGCGACGAGCAGCAGCACGCCGACACCGACGAGGATCGCGGACGGCGTCGACACCCAGTCGTAGTAGGTGGCCTTGCCCGCGAACGACACCCACACCAGCAGCACGGAGACGCCCGCGGTCAGCAGGGTGGCACCGACCCAGTCGATCGAGACGTCGTCCTTGCGGGTGGTCTCGATGTGCAGGGTCTTCTGCAGCAGCAGCAGCGCGATCACGGCGAGCGGGACGCACACGAAGAAGCACCAGCGCCAGCCGAGACCGTCCGCGATGACACCGCCGAGCACGGGTCCCCCCGCCATCGCGACGGCCATCACCGCGCCCATGTAGCCGGAGTACCTGCCGCGGTCGCGGGGCGGGATGATCGTGCCGATGATCGCGACGACCAGCGCGGTCAGGCCGCCCATGCCGACGCCCTGGATCACCCTGGCACCGAGCAGGACCGGCACGTTCTGCGCGATCCCGGCGATCACCGAGCCGACAACGAAGATGACGATCGACACCTGGACCAGGGTTTTCTTGTTGTACAGGTCGGCGAGCTTGCCCCAGATCGGTGTCGACGCCGCGGTCGCGAGCAGTGAGGTCGTGATGACCCATGCGTACTGCGTCTGGCTGCCGTTGAGGTCACCGATGATGGTCGGCAGCGCGGTCGAGACGATCGTCGAGCTGATCAGCGCCGTGAACAGCGCGGCCAGCAGACCCGCGAGCACCTCGAGGATCTCGCGGTGGGTCATCAGTTGGTCCGGGACGTGCGGCCCTGGCGCTGTCGTCGGTGCAGTCATGCGTGGTGCCCCCTCGGTGCATGGCCGATCTCCCGGAAGGTAAAGACAGGCTTTAATATGCTTGCGTTATGCAACTATATATTGATTGCATAGTGCAATCAAGTGGGCACCGTGCGTGAGATGCACCCCAATCGGGGTGAAAATCACGCACGGGCGCGTCAGCGCACCAGCAGGGCGAGGCACTCCATGTGGTGGGTGAGGGGGAACGCGTCGAAGGCTCGGACCCGCTCGAGGTGGTAGCCCTGCCCCAGGTAGAGGCCGATGTCGCGACCGAAGGCTGCGGGATCGCAGCCGATGTGCACGATCGCGGCGGCACCCGCCGCGGCGACGGCCTCGACGACCGACCTGCCCGCACCGGAGCGCGGCGGGTCGAGCACGACCGTGTCGACCGGACCCGACAGGTGATCGAGCGCATGCTCGACGCGGGACGCCTCGAACCGGACCTGCGGCAGGTCCGCGAGCGCGCGGCGGCCGGACTCGACCGCGCCGCGGCCGGACTCCACCGACACGACCGCGCCGCGCTCCCCCACCTGCGCGGCAAGGGCGGCGGCGAACACCCCGACCCCGCCGTACAGATCCCAGGCGGTGCCGCCGCCTGCCGCGCCCGACCAGTCGGCGACGACCTCCGAGTAGCGGGCCGCGGCGCCGCGGTGCGCCTGCCAGAACCCGGTCGCGGACAGCTCCCAGGCGCGGTCGCCGACGCGTTGGACGGCGCGCCCGCTGCCGATCACGACGTTTTCACGCCGCGGCCGGGACGTCGCGGCCCGGCGGGCGGTTGCGCCGCGCCTGCCGGGGCTGCGGCGGCCGGTCCGGCTCACGGGTGCGGGGTCGATCTCCACCACGTGCCGCACCCCATCGGCATCGACGGTGACCTGGAGTTCACCGCCGGGCCGCCAGCTGCGGTCGGCCAGCCCGTCATACATGCCCGAAACGGGTTGCGGGCAGGACAGGTCCGTGACCACGCCGGTGCCCCGGTACCGGTGGTAGCCGGGGCGGCCCTGGCCGTCCACGGCCAACCGCAGCCGGGTGCGCCAGCCGGTGCCGTCGCCGGTGCCGGGCAGGTCCTCGACCTCGACGTCGCGTTCGACGCCCGCGAGCCGGCGGAGTTGTTCGGCGACCAC
>NZ_JBHXNB010000055.1:0-3226 GCF_042720095.1 Rhodococcus sp. NPDC058505 | reverse complement strand
AACATGTGTGTTGTTTCAGATACCGCACAGTGGACGCGTAGCTTCTTTGTGGTAAGTCCTCGGCCTATTAGTACCAGTCACCTACATCAGTTACCTGACTTCCAGTTCTGGCCTATCAACCCGGTAGTCTGCCGGGGGCCTTACCCCCTCAAAGGAGGTGAGAAACCTCATCTTGGAACAGGCTTCCCGCTTAGATGCTTTCAGCGGTTATCCCTTCCGAACGTAGCTAACCAGCAGTGCCCTTGGCAGGACAACTGGCACACCAGAGGTTCGTCCGTCCCGGTCCTCTCGTACTAGGGACAGCCTTCCTCAAGTTTCTAACGCGCGCGGCGGATAGAGACCGAACTGTCTCACGACGTTCTAAACCCAGCTCGCGTGCCGCTTTAATGGGCGAACAGCCCAACCCTTGGGACCTACTCCAGCCCCAGGATGCGACGAGCCGACATCGAGGTGCCAAACCATCCCGTCGATATGGACTCTTGGGGAAGATCAGCCTGTTATCCCCGGGGTACCTTTTATCCGTTGAGCGACACCGCTTCCACATGCCGGTGCCGGATCACTAGTCCCGACTTTCGTCCCTGCTCGACCTGTCAGTCTCACAGTCAAGCTCCCTTGTGCACTTGCACTCAACACCTGATTGCCAACCAGGCTGAGGGAACCTTTGGGCGCCTCCGTTACATTTTGGGAGGCAACCGCCCCAGTTAAACTACCCACCAGGCACTGTCCCTGAACCAGATCATGGTCCGAGGTTAGATGTCCAATACGATCAGAGTGGTATTTCAACAACGACTCCACAAACACTGGCGTGCCCGCTTCACAGTCTCCCACCTATCCTACACAAACCGAACCGAACACCAATACCAAGCTATAGTGAAGGTCCCGGGGTCTTTTCGTCCTGCCGCGCGTAACGAGCATCTTTACTCGTAATGCAATTTCGCCGAGTCTATGGTTGAGACAGCTGAGAAGTCGTTACGCCATTCGTGCAGGTCGGAACTTACCCGACAAGGAATTTCGCTACCTTAGGATGGTTATAGTTACCACCGCCGTTTACTGGGGCTTAAATTCTCAGCTTCGCCATTACTGGCTAACCGGTCCTCTTAACCTTCCAGCACCGGGCAGGCGTCAGTCCGTATACATCGTCTTACGACTTCGCACGGACCTGTGTTTTTAGTAAACAGTCGCTTCTCACTGGTCTCTGCGACCCCCACCAGCTCAGAACGCAAGGTTCGTCACCAGCAGAGGTCCCCCTTCTCCCGAAGTTACGGGGGCATTTTGCCGAGTTCCTTAACCATAGTTATCTCGATCGCCTTAGTATTCTCTACCTGACCACCTGTGTCGGTTTGGGGTACGGGCCGTGTGAAAACTCGCTAGAGGCTTTTCTCGGCAGCATAGGATCACTGAATTCGCCTCACTCGGCTACGCATCACGTCTCAGGCTATATGAATGGCGGATTTGCCTACCACTCGCCCTACACGCTTACACCAGTACTACCACTCACTGGCCCAGCTACCTTCCTGCGTCACCCCATCGCTTGGCTACTACCAGCTCAGGTCCCGTGCATCCACACACCCACCATCCCGAAGGATAAGCAAGCGGCTTCAGGACGGTTAGTATCACTGATTCACCATTGACGCGTTCACACGGGTACGGGAATATCAACCCGTTGTCCATCGGCTACGCCTGTCGGCCTCGTCTTAGGTCCCGACTCACCCTGGGCGGATTAACCTGGCCCAGGAACCCTTGGTCATTCGGCGGACAAGTTTCTCACTTGTCTTTCGCTACTCATGCCTGCATTCTCACTCGTGCAGCCTCCACAACTAGTTCACACCGCTGCTTCCATGGCTGCACGACGCTCCCCTACCCATCCACACACCTGGCCCCTCCCCCGTAGGAGAAAGGCGGGCTTATGTGAATGCCGCGGCTTCGGTGGTGTACTTGAGCCCCGCTACATTGTCGGCGCAGGATCACTTGACCAGTGAGCTATTACGCACTCTTTCAAGGGTGGCTGCTTCTAAGCCAACCTCCTGGTTGTCTTCGCGACCCCACATCCTTTTCCACTTAGTACACGCTTAGGGACCTTAGCCGGCGATCTGGGCTGTTTCCCTCTCGACTACGAAGCTTATCCCCCGCAGTCTCACTGCCGCGCTCTCACTCACCGGCATTCGGAGTTTGGCTGATTTCGGTAAGCTTGTGGGCCCCCTAGACCATCCAGTAGCTCTACCTCCGGCGAGAAACACGCGACGCTGCACCTAAATGCATTTCGGGGAGAACCAGCTATCACGGAGTTTGATTGGCCTTTCACCCCTACCCACAGCTCATCCCCTCAGTTTTCAACCTAAGTGGGTTCGGGCCTCCACGACGTCTTACCGTCGCTTCACCCTGGCCATGGGTAGATCACTCCGCTTCGGGTCTAGAACATGCCACTAAAACGCCCTATTCGGACTCGCTTTCGCTACGACTACCCCACACGGGTTAACCTCGCGACATGCCGCTAACTCGCAGGCTCATTCTTCAAAAGGCACGCCATCACCCGCAGTGACAAGTCACTCACAGGCTCTGACGGATTGTAAGCGCACGGTTTCAGGTACTATTTCACTCCCCTCCCGGGGTACTTTTCACCTTTCCCTCACGGTACTAGTCCGCTATCGGTCACCAGGGAGTATTCAGGCTTATCGGGTGGTCCCGACAGATTCACAGCAGATTTCACGGGCCCGCTGCTACTTGGGTGTTCACTACGACAGTCACCATGTTTTCGTCTACGGGACTCTCACCCTCTACGACAGGCCGTTCCAGACCACTTCGACTAACACAATGATTTCTTACTGTCGGCCGATCCGGCAGAATCGACAAAATGAATCCCACAACCCCGCGCACACAACCCCTGCCGGGTATCACATGTACACGGTTTGGCCTCCTCCGCTTTCGCTCGCCACTACTCACGGAATCACGGTTGTTTTCTCTTCCTGTGGGTACTGAGATGTTTCACTTCCCCACGTTCCCTCCACACACCCTATATATTCAGGTGCGGGTAACACGACATCACTCGTGCTGGGTTTCCCCATTCGGACACCCTCGGATCTCAGCTCGGTTGACAGCTCCCCGAGGCTTATCGCAGCCTCCTACGTCCTTCATCGGCTCCTGGTGCCAAGGCATCCACCGTACGCTCTTCATTACTTACAACAAAGATGCTCGCGTCCACTGTGCAGTTCTCAAACAACACACAAAC
>NZ_JBHXNB010000054.1:0-4913 GCF_042720095.1 Rhodococcus sp. NPDC058505 | reverse complement strand
CGGCACCCGTCACCGGGTGCCGCGCCGGAGGCGTGTCCGGGGCAGGACCGGGCCGGGTACGGTGAGGACTTTGCACATCTGACATGGGGATGTCCCGCCCCGTGCGCAGTCGAACTGAAAGGTCTCACGCGTGACAATCGCGGTCACCGGTTCCATCGCCACCGATCACCTGATGCGTTTCCCCGGGCGCTTCGCCGAGCAGCTGATCGCCGACCAGCTTCAGCACATCTCGTTGAGCTTCCTCGTCGACGACCTGGTGGTT
Organism: Rhodococcus sp. NPDC058505; assembly: GCF_042720095.1. NCBI lineage: Bacteria > Bacillati > Actinomycetota > Actinomycetes > Mycobacteriales > Nocardiaceae > Rhodococcus > Rhodococcus sp. NPDC058505. The sequence continues at coordinate 4,651 of NZ_JBHXNB010000054.1, read as the reverse complement.
CGCCGCGGCGGCGTCGGCGGCAACATCGCCTTCGCGATGGGCGTGCTCGGCGGAACCCCGCTGCTCGTCGGCGCGGTCGGCGCCGACTTCGCCGAGTACCGGGGGTGGCTCGAGCAGCACGGCGTCGACTGCTCGGCGGTGCACGTGTCGCAGACCGCGCACACCGCCCGGTTCGTGTGCACCACCGACGAGGACATGGCGCAGATCGCGTCGTTCTACCCGGGCGCGATGAGCGAGGCCCGCGACATCTCGCTCGCCGACCTGCCCGCCGGTGTCGACCTGGTGCTCGTCGGCGCGAACGATCCGGCCGCGATGGCCCGGCACACGCAGCAGTGCCGCGAGCTGGGTTTGCCGTTCGCCGCGGACCCGTCCCAGCAGCTGGCCCGGCTGTCCGGCGCCGAGGCGCGGGAGCTGATCGGCGGCGCGAAGTACCTGTTCACGAACGAGTATGAGTGGGCGCTGCTGCTGCAGAAGACCGAGCTGACCGAGCGGGAGATCGCCGAGCAGATCGGGTTGCGGGTCACGACGCTCGGCGCGAAGGGTGTCGAGATCGTCGACCGGGAGGGCAACGTCATCCGGGTCGGCGTGGTGCCCGAGAAGGCGAAGGTCGACCCGACCGGTGTCGGGGACGCGTTCCGCGCCGGCTTCCTGACCGGCCGGAGCGCCGGGCTGAGCCTGGAGCGGGCGGCGCAGCTCGGATCGCTGGTCGCGGTGCTGGTGCTCGAGACCGTCGGCACCCAGGAGTGGACCCTGGACCGGGACGACGCCGTCAAGCGGCTCGCCGAGGCCTACGGGGCCGAGGCCGCCGACGAGATCGCCGCCGTCCTCTAGGCGGCTCCGCCGCCCGTGAGTCCTTCTGGTCCCAATGGGGGCCAGAAGGACTCACGGGCGCGAAGCGCCTCTACATGTGGACCGGGTACACCGGTTCCTGGATCTGCGGCACGATGCGCTTCTCGACGAAGATGCCGTGCCAGATCATGAAGCACAGCACCGTCCACAGGCGGCGGCTGTGGTCCGAGACGCCGTCGCGATGCTCGTTCAGCATCCGCGCGACCGCTGCCTTGTCGAAGATGTGATCGGTCTGGGAGTCCGCGATCTGCTGGTGCGCCCAGTCGAACAGTTCGGTGCCCGCCAGCCAATGCCGCAGCGGGACCGGGAAGCCCAGCTTCGCGCGGTGCAGCACGTGCGGCGGGACGATGCCCTCAAGCGCCTGCCGCAGCGCGTACTTCGTGGTCGATTTCGTGATCTTCTGATCCAGCGGCACCCGCGAGGCGACCTCGAAGACCTCGGTGTCGAGGAACGGCACCCGCAGTTCGAGGGAGTTCGCCATCGTCATCTTGTCGGCCTTGACGAGGATGTCCCCGCGCAGCCAGGTGAACAGGTCCAGGTGCTGCATCCGTGCGACCGGATCCCAGCCCGCGGACTGCGCGTAGATCGGCGCGGTCACGTCCCGGTGCGTCCACTCCGGGCGGAAGTCCCGCAGCACGGCCCGCAGCTGCGCGTCGTTGAAGCTGCGGGCGTTGCCGTAGTAGCGCTCCTCGAGGGTCATCGAACCCCGGTTGAGCAGGCTCTTGCCTCGGGTGCCGTCCGGGATCCGCTCCGACAGCTTCCCGGCGGCCCGACGCAGCGGCGCGGGCAGGTACTCGAACGGTTTGAGGGACAGCGGCTCCCGGTAGATGGTGTACCCGCCGAACAGTTCGTCCGCGCCCTCGCCGGAGAGCACCACCTTGACGTGCTTGCGGGCCTCCTTCGCGACGAACCACAACGGCACCAGGGCCGGGTCGGCGACCGGGTCGTCGAGATACCAGATGATCTCCGGGATCGCCGCGGCGAACTCGGCGGGGGAGACCACCTTGACCACGTGCCTGGCGCCGATCGCGGCCGCGGATTCCGCGGCGACGTCGACCTCCGAGTAGCCCTCCCGCTCGAATCCGGTGGTGAAGGTGATCAGCTTCGGGTTGTGCCGCATCGCCAGCGCGGCGATCGCGGTGGAGTCGATGCCGCCGGACAGGAACGAGCCGACCGTGACGTCGGCCCGCATGTGCTTGGCGACGGAGTCCTCGAGCGCCGCCGCGATCTCGCAGTACCGCGACTGCTCGCTGCCCGGCGTGAACGGCCGCACCGGGAACTGCGGAGTGAAGTACCGGGTGATCCGCGGCTGCTCGCCGGGGCGGATCCACGCGTAGGACCCGGACTCGAGTCGGCGGATCTGGGTGTGCAGTGTCTCCGGCTCCGGAACGTACTGCAGCACCGTGTAGTGCTCGGTGGCCCGCGGGTCGAGGTCGGTGCCGATGCCGATCACGTCGACGAGTTCGAGCAGGCTCTTCTTCTCGCTGCCGAACGCGGTGCCCGCGGTGCCGGTGGCGAGGAACAGCGGCTTGATGCCGAACGGGTCGCGGGCGATGAACAGCTCCCGCGTTTCGGTGTCCCAGATCGCGAACGCGAACATGCCGCGCAGCCTGCGCACCGCGTCGGCGCCCCAGTGGTGGAACGCGGCGGCGATGGCCTCGCTGTCGCCCTCGGTGCGGAACTCGGCGCCGTGGTCGTTGGCGAGTTCCTCCCGCAGTTCCAGGTAGTTGTAGATCTCGCCGTTGAAGGTGAGCGCGTACCGGTCCGGATTGTCGGACGGGCCCCACCGCAGCGGCTGGTGCGAGTGTTCGATGTCGATGATCGACAGCCGGTTGAAGCCGAACACGAGGTCGTCGTCGTGCCAGGTTCCGTGCTCGTCGGGTCCACGGTGGCGAAGGCAGTGCATCGCGGAGTCGACCCGTGCGACGGCGGCGTCGGTGGTTCCGTCCGAGGTCAATAGCCCGAGCAGTCCACACACAGCGTCCAGTACCTCAATTCGCTTCGGGGGGAACTCCACACCCGCGTGAACAGGTGAGGAGCGGATTGCCGATTGATTGTGCCGAGTATGCCGCAGACGCGCCGAACCGCCGGGTGTGACCCGAGGGTGGATGGGCGGCGGCTTTGGTCTACGCTGCGTAGTATTCGGGTGTCCCGCTGGGCTGCCCCTATCAATTTTGCGGCGATCAGGAAGGCGTGAACGTGGCGCAGAGTCGGATCCTTCGGCGAGCGGGGCTAGCGGTCTCATTGGGACTGGCCGCCATGCTGCTGTCGGGATGTTCGATCGACAATTCGGTGCTTCGCTTCGGATGGCCGTCGGGCATCACTCCGCAGGCCGAGCGAATGCGTGAACTGTGGACCTGGTCGGTCATCGCCGCCCTGTTCATGGGTGTCATCGTGTGGGGCCTGACGTTCTGGACGGTCATCTTCCACCGGAAGAAGAAGGACTCCCCGGAGTTCCCCCGCCAGACGGCCTACAACGTGCCGCTGGAACTGCTGTACACGGCGGTCCCGTTCGTGATCATCGCGGTGTTGTTCTACTTCACGGTCGTCGTGCAGAACTACGTCCACGAGAAGAAGGACGACCCCAACGTCGTCGTCGACGTGACCGCCTACCAGTGGAACTGGAAGTTCGGCTACCGCAGCATCGACCTCGGTGACGGCACCGCCAAGTACGACGGCATCGACGAGGAGGCGCAGGCCGCGGCCGAGGCGCCCGGCGAGCCGAACGTGGTGCACGGCTACGAGGTCCCCGGCGCGATGGCGGGCAAGTCCGAGCACGACCTGTCCTACCTGAACTACAACAAGATCGAGACCATCGGCTCCAGCAGCGAGATCCCGATCCTGGTGCTGCCGACCGGCAAGCGCATCGAGTTCGCTCTCGCGTCCTCGGACGTCATCCACGCCTTCTGGGTTCCGGAGTTCCTGTTCAAGCGGGACGTCATGCCGAACCCGAAGGAGAACCACTCCGACAACGTCTTCCAGATCAGTGAGATCCAGAAGGAAGGCGCGTTCGTCGGCCGGTGCGCGGAAATGTGCGGCACCTACCACGCGATGATGAACTTCGAGGTCCGCGCCGTGAGCCCGGAGAAGTTCGCCAAGTACATCGAGCTGCGCAAGCCGGTGGACGAGGGTGGCCAGGCGCTCACCACGGCCGCGGCGCTTGAGGCGATCGGCGAGTCCCCGGTCGCGACGTCGACCACCCCGTTCAATACGGAACGGACCTACCGCCAGGCAACGCAGGTCCTCGAGGGCGAGAACCAGTAGCCGGCTTCGGCACCCCAGAACACGAGGCCCGACGGCCTACGACGACCTAGCAACCTGCTGAAGGACGAGCTGATATGAAGATCGAAGCCAAGCTCTTCGAGATGTTGACGGTGTTTTTCGTCTTCATCGCAATCGTGTACGGCATCTTCACCGCCATGTCGCGGACCGGTGTCGAGTGGGCGGGCACCACCGCCCTCGTCCTGACCGCCGGGCTGAGCCTGATCATTGGCACCTACTTCCGGTTCGTGGCCCGTCGCCTCGACACCCGTCCGGAGGACTACGAGGAGGCGGAGATCTCGGACGGCGCCGGCGATCTGGGCTTCTTCAGCCCGGGCAGCTTCTGGCCGATCCTCCTCGCGGGCGGTGCCGCACTGAGCGCGGTCTCCCTCGCCTTCTTCCAGCCGTGGCTGATCGTGGTCAGCGTCGTCGTTGTGCTCGCCTGCGCGGCGGGCCTGGTCTTCGAGTACCACATCGGGCCGGAGAAGCACTGACCCCAACGAACCAGCGCCGCGGGCGCCACACCCCACCGGGTGTGGCG
>NZ_JBHXNB010000053.1:0-4942 GCF_042720095.1 Rhodococcus sp. NPDC058505 | reverse complement strand
TTCGGGACCTGTTCGACGCGGCGACCGTCGAATCGCTGGCCGGCCGCGTCGCGTCGGCGGCGGGCAGCGGTGCGCGCCCGGAACTGACCGCGCAGACTCGGCCCGAGCAGCTGCCGCTGTCGTTGGCGCAGCAGCGGATGTGGTTCCTCAACCGGTTCGACCCGGAATCCACGGCCTACAACATTCCGTTGGCAATCCGGCTCACCGGTGTGCTCGACGTTGCTGCGCTGCAGGCCGCCGTCGTGGACGTGCTGGAGCGGCACGAGTCGCTGCGCAGCCGCTACCCGGACTCCGCGGCGGGGCCGCACCAGGTCATCGTCGCGGTCGAGGAGATCGACCTGGACCTGGCGCCGACCCTCGTCGCGGAACCGGACCTCCTCACTGCGGCAGGCGGGGTCCTGTCCAGCGGCTTCGACGTGCGGATCGCGCCGCCCGTGCGTGCCCGGCTGTTCGAGGTGTCCCCGACGGACCGGGTGCTGGTGATGGTGGTGCACCACATCAGTGCGGACGGTCTGTCGATGGCGCCCCTCGCCCGCGATGTCATGACCGCGTACACCGCCCGTTCGGCGGGGTCGGCGCCCGCATGGTCGCCGCTTCCGGTGCAGTACGCGGACTACGCGCTGTGGCAGCATCGGGTGCTCGGCTCGCCCGACGACGAAACCAGTGTTGCCGCACAGCAGCTCGCCTTCTGGATGGACGAGCTCGCGGACCTGCCCGCGGCGCTGGACCTGCCGACGGATCGTCCGCGACCCGCGGAACAGTCGATGCGGGGCGCCCGGTACGACTTCACGATCGACGAGCGGCTCAGCAGGGGCGTGCGCGACCTCGCTGCCAGCAGTGGCGCTACGCCGTTCATGGTCCTGCATGCGGCGCTGGCCGTCCTGCTGGCGCGCCTGTCCGGTGAGTCGGACATCGCGATCGGGACGCCGGTCGGCGGGCGCGGCGAGGCAGCGCTGGACGACCTGGTCGGCATGTTCGTCAACACCCTGGTGCTGCGGACCGAGGTCGACCCGTCCGCGTCGTTCGCCGATCTGCTCGGCGTGGTCCGTTCCGCCGACATCCGCGCCTTCGGTCACGTGGACGTGCCGTTCGAGCAGCTCGTCGAGGCACTGAACCCGGTGCGCTCGAAGGCGCACAACCCGCTGTTTCAGGTGTCGCTGTCGCTGCACAACCAGGAGCAGGCCGCCCTCGAACTGCCCGACCTGACGGTCCGCGCGCTGAACACCGAGGTGACGGTCACCCAGTTCGATCTCGACCTCGCCCTCGGTGAGAGGGTCGATGAATCCGGCGTCGCGGCCGGAATGTACGGATCGTTCGCCTACGCGACAGACCTGTTCGACGAGTCGACGATCGCCTCGTTCGCCAAGCGACTCGTCAGGATCCTCGAGTCCGTCACGAGTGATGCCTCCCATCCGGTTGGGGACCTCGCGCTGCTCACCGATGGTGAGCTGGATCGGGTGCTGCGGCAGTGGAACGACACCGCGGCGCACACCGAGCCGACGACGCTCGTCGCGCTGTTCGACGAGCAGGTCGAGCGCACCCCCGACGCGGTCGCCCTGATCTTCGAGGGCAGCGAACTCACCTACGCCGAACTCGATGCCCGCGCGAATCGCCTCGCGCGGGCGCTGATCGAGCGGGGAGTCGGGCCGGACACCGCGGTCGGGCTCTGCCTGCACCGTTCGTTCGACCTGCTCGTCGCGATGTACGCGATCGTGAAGGCGGGCGGCGCGTACGTGCCGATCGATCCGGAACACCCGGCCGACCGCATCGAGTACGTGCACGCCTCCTCCGCGCCGGTGTGCGTGCTGACGACCGCCGACACCGGTGCCGCGCTGCCTGCGGGGGCCGATGTCGTCGAGCTCGACGGGCTGGACCTTTCGGCGCACGCCAGCACACCGGTCACCGATGCCGATCGGCTCGCCCCGCTCCGCCCGGCGAACACCGCGTACATCCTGTACACGTCGGGATCCACCGGTCGCCCGAAGGGCGTGGCCGTCTCGCACGCGGCGATCACCAACCAGACTCGTTGGATGCACGGGCACTTCGGCCTCACCTCGGACGACCGGACCATGCAGAAGGCGCCGATCACGTTCGACGTGTCGGTGTGGGAGTGCTTCGCGCTTCTCGAGATCGGCGGTTCCGTGGTCGTGCTGCGGCCGGACGGGCATCGCGATCCCGCGTACATCGCCCGGATCGTGGACGAGCACGCGGTGACGATCGCCGAGTTCGTTCCGTCGCTGCTGGACGCCCTGCTGCCCGACGACTCCTCGACCCTCCCGGCGTCGATGCGGCACGTCCTCGGTGGCGGCGAGGAACTCACCCCGCGCACCGCCCGCCGGGCCGCCGCCCGGGGCGCCGCCGTCGAGAACACCTACGGCCCGACCGAGGCCGCGATCACCACCACGCACTTCGACGCCTCCGACATCGGCGACGCGGCCGTGGTCCCGATCGGCAGGGGCGTCTGGAACACCACCTCGTACGTGCTCGATGCGCGCCTGCAGCCGACCCCAGTCGGGGTGGCTGGCGAGCTGTACCACGGAGGTGCGCAGCTGGCCCGCGGCTACCACGGCCGCGCGGACCTGACCTCGGACCGGTTCGTCGCGAATCCGTTCGGCGAGCCCGGTGAGCGCATGTACCGCACCGGTGACCTGGTGCGCTGGAACACCTATGGTCAGCTGGAATTCCTGGGGCGCACAGACTTCCAGGTCAAGCTGCGCGGTCTCCGGATCGAACTCGGTGACATCGAGTCGACGCTGCGCGATGTCGCCGGACTCGACCAGTGCCTCGTCGTGCTGCGCCGGGACCCGCGGGTCGGCGACCAACTCGTCGCCTACCTCGTGGGGACAGGTCTCGACATTGCCGGACTGAAGGCCCACCTGGCCTCGCGTCTGCCGTCCTACATGGTTCCTGCGGCGTTCGTCGTGCTCGACGAGATGCCGGTGAACTCGTCCGGAAAGCTGGACCGCACGGCGCTGCCTGCGCCGGTATTCGAGGCGAAGACGTTCCGTGCCCCGTCGACGCCGGTCGAGGAGATTATCGCGGCCACGTTCGCGGACCTGTTGGGGGTCGAGCGCGTCGGAGCGGACGACGACTTCTTCGAGTTGGGTGGCAACTCGTTGATCGCGACCCGGGTGACCGCCCGGCTGGGTGCGGCGCTGGACACGACCGTGCCGGTGCGGACCCTGTTCGAGGTGTCGACGGTGGAGGCGCTCGCGGTTCGGGTGGGGGCGCACATGGGCGCGGGCGGCCGGGTGCCGCTGACCGTGTGGGAGCGCCCGGACCACATCCCGCTGTCGCTTGCGCAGCAGCGGATGTGGTTCCTGAACCGGTTCGACCCGAGTTCCGCGGTGAACAACATTCCCGCCGCGATCCGACTAGGTGGAGACCTGGATCTGGCGGCGCTCCGCGCGGCGTTCGGTGACGTGATCGCGCGGCACGAGGTGCTGCGAACAGTCTACCCGGAGGTCGACGGGGTCGGTCATCAGGTGGTGCTGCCGACGTCGGAATCCCTCCTGAATCTCATTCCGGAGACGGTGTCCGAGTCGATCCTGCTCGACCGGGTGGTCGAGGTGGTGTCGGAGGGATTCGACGTCGCCGAGCAGGTTCCGGTGCGCGCCCGGCTCTTCCGTGTGGACGGCACGCCGGAGCATGTGCTGGTGCTGGTGGTGCATCACATCGCGGCGGACGGCGTCTCGATCGAACCACTGACCCGCGACGTGCTGCTGGCGTACGCGGCGCGCAGCATGGGGGAGGCGCCTGCATGGGCGCCGCTGCCGGTGCAGTACGCGGACTACACGCTGTGGCAGCGGGAGGTGCTCGGGTCGGAGGACGACCCGGAGTCGCTGATCTCCCGGCAGGTTTCGCATTGGACCGGTGCGCTCGCGGAACTCCCCGAGCAGCTGGACCTGCCGACCGACCGTCCGCGCGCGCTGGTTGCGTCCGGCCGCGGTAGCAGGGCGAAGTTCACGATCGACGCCGAACTGCACCAGGCGCTGACCGGGCTTGCCCGCACGCACAATTCGACGCTGTTCATGGTGCTGCACTCCGCGCTGTCCGTGCTGCTCGCCCGGTTGTCGGGCACCTCGGATATCGCGGTCGGTACCCCGGTCGCCGGGCGCGGCGAGGCTGAGCTCGACGGCCTGGTCGGCATGTTCGTCAACACCCTGGTCCTCCGTCTCCAGGTGGAATCCGGTGCCTCGTTCACCGACCTGCTGGGGCAGGCGCGCGAGGTGGATCTCGCGGCGTTCGGGAACGCGGATGTGCCGTTTGAGCGGCTCGTGGAGGTGCTCAACCCGGCCCGGTCGCAGGCGCGGCACCCGCTGTTCCAGGTGGCGCTGGCGATCGAGGACGCGGGTCGGTCCGACCTGGACTTCGCGGGCCTGAGCGTGGCCGCGCTCGACTTCGACGAGCACGTCGCCAAGTGCGACCTCCAGGTGACGATCGCGGAGACCTTCTCCGAGGACGGCACGCCTGTCGGAATCGTCGGTGGGTTCACCTATGCGACGGACCTGTTCGACGAGTCGACGATCACCGGGTTCGTGTCCCGATTCCGGCGGGTACTCGAATCCGTGGTGGCGCGTCCCTCGGCGCCGGTCGCCGAGATCGACATTCTCGACGCCGCCGAACGGGTGCAGCTGCTGAGCAGGCGTGGGGCGCCCGACGCGGATCCGCGCACTCTTCCGGAGCTGTTGGCGCACGGGGCCTCGCGCGACCCCGAGGCGGTCGCCCTCGCGTTCGAGGGGCAGACGCTGACCTATCGAGAGCTGGACGAGCGGTCGTCCCGGTTGGCTCGGGTGCTGATCGGTCGCGGCGCCGGACCCGAGCGGGTCGTCGCGGTCGCGGTGCGGCGGTCGATCGAATCGGTGCTGAGCATCTGGGCGGTCGCGAAGACCGGTGCCGCGTTCGTGCCGGTGGACCCGACCTACCCGGCCGAGCGGATCGA
>NZ_JBHXNB010000052.1:0-5433 GCF_042720095.1 Rhodococcus sp. NPDC058505 | reverse complement strand
GGGCCGGTACCGATCGGTACCGGCCCTTCGCGCGGTGCGGGTCGGCCCGGTTACGGCGTCGGACGCACGATCAGCACCGGGCAGTCCGCGGTGCTCATCAGGGCCGCGCTGGTCGACCCGAGCAGCATGCCCGCGAATCCACCGCGGCCGTGGCTGCCGACGACGAGAAGCTGCGCCTGCTCGGCGAATTCGCTGAGCACCCGGACCGGCCGGTCGCGGCGGACCACCCGCTGCACCGGCACGTCCGGGTACTGCTCGATGTGACCGGCGAGCCGCTCCGACAGCACCGCCTCCTCCGCGGACTGGATCGAGCGCCAGTGCGGATCGTCCTCGGTCGCGCCGAGGGACGGCTGCACCGACACGTCGCTCCACACGTTCACCGCGATCAGTTGCGCGTTCCGCGCGGACGCCTCCCGGAACGCGGCAGCGAGCGCGTCCTCGCTGATCTCGGAACCGTCGACGCCGACCACGATCGGGCCCTCGGTCGGCGGCCTGCCGTCGAGCGTGCGCCCGCGAACCACCGCGACGGGCGCCGTCGAGTGCGCGGCGACCGCGCGGGCGACCGACCCGAGCAGCGCCCCGCTGAATTCGCCGAGCCCCCGATTGCCGAGGACGATCATCGACGCCCGCGGCGCGTACTGGAGCAGGATCTCCGAGATCCGGCCCTCGTGCAGCTTGCTGTCCACCTCGAGCGGACCCACCTCCTCGGCGGCCTCGCGGGCGAGTACCGCGGCGCTGTCGAGGTGGGCACGGCCCGCGTTCTTCAGGTCGTCGCCGTAGCCGCGCACCAGATAGGGCTCGGTGTAGTAGTAGGCGGGTACGTGCACGACGGAGACGAGCAGCAGCGGAAGCGTGCGGGCCGCGGCCGTTCGCGCCGCCCACACCACGGCCGTCGACGCCGATTCCGATCCGTCCACGCCAACCACGACGGGCTTGCCTGCGCTCATGCTGCTCCCTCACTCGGCTCGAGACACTGTCGGTGCCCATTGTCCCGGTTCCGGGGCCGCGCCGCGTCGGTCGACGGTCCGTGTCGTGCGTCGCGGCCATCACCCCCGCCCCGCCGGGAACCATGAGGCGGGGGTGTCGCGCCGCTACGCGTCGATGATGGAGCGCAGCTTCTCGATCTGGGAGACCCGGCCCGCGGTGTCGGGGGCCATCGGGGTGACGGTCAGGGTCGTCGCGCCCGCCTCCTTGAACGCGGCCACCCGCTCCCGGACGTACCCCTCGGGGCCGATCAGCGAGATCGCGCGCACCAGTTCGTCCGGCACCGCGGCCGCGGCCTCCTGCTTCTTGCCGTCCAGGTACAGGTCCTGGATGGTCTTCGCCTCCGCCTCGTATCCGTACCGGCAGGCGAGATCGTTGTAGAAGTTCTTGCCGCGCGCACCCATGCCGCCGATGTACAGCGCGAGGTGCGGCTTGATCCATTCCAGCATGTGCTCGACGTCGTCACCGATCGCGAGCGCCGGGCCGGCGTAGATCTCCAGCTCGCCCAGCGCCGGGTCGCGCTTGGCCTTGCCGGCGTCCAGCGACTCGCCCCACACGGTCCGGGCCTTCTCCGGGTGGAAGAAGATCGGCTGCCAGCCCTCGGCGATCTCGGCGGTCAGCGCCACATTCTTTGGGCCGAGCGCGGCGATGACGATCGGGATCCGTTCGCGCACCGGGTGGTTGATCAGCTTGAGCGGCTTGCCGAGCCCGGTGCCCTTCTCGGCGGGCAGCGGCACCTGGTAGTACTTGCCGTCGTACTGCACCTTCTCGCGGCGCCACACCTGGCGGCAGATGTCGACGAGCTCGCGGGTGCGCCCGAGCGGGGCGTCGTACTTCACGCCGTGGAAGCCCTCGATGACCTGCGGGCCGGAGGCACCGATGCCGAGCACGAACCGTCCGCCGGAGACGTAGTCGAGCCCGGCGGCGGTCATCGCCATCAATGACGGGGTGCGGGTGTAGATCTGGAAGATCCCGGACGCCAGCTTCAGGCTGGTGGTCTTCGCGGCGAGGAAGCCGAGCTGGCTGACCGCGTCGAACGAATAGGCCTCGGCGATGAACGCGATGTCGAGGCCCGCCCGTTCGAGGTCGGCGACCTCGGCGACCGTTTCGGCGAACCCGCCGCTGTAGGTGATCTGGGTTCCGATGTGCACCGGGACACTCCAATCGGCTGTGAGGTGACTGCTCGCTAGGACATTACGCAGCCAGGTCGGGAAACCGTAGGACCGAGGCGAGCGGGATCGATGACCCGGGGGCGGGTGACGGTCGCCACGGCACGGCGGCGGATGTAACCAACCCCACAGTTTTGCATCAACCTGCAAGTTTGCAGAGAACTGCACTTTCCGTACGTTGGTTGGGGTGAGCACCCCCACCGGCCTGCGCGACCAGAAGAAGGCCGCCACCCGCCTGGCACTCAGCGAGGCCGCGATCCGCCTCGCGAAACCGGCCGGCCTCGGCGGCGTCACCGCCGAGGCGATCGCGGCGGAGGCCGGCGTGTCCACCCGCACGTTCCACAACTACTTCGCCTCCAAGGAAGAAGCGGTGCTCTACCGCTTCGAGGCCGACGTCGCGGGCTGGGTGGAACGCCTCTACGCGCGCCCCCTCGACGAACCGATCTGGGACTCCCTCGAGGCGATCGTCCTGTCCATCGTCCTCGATCCGGTCCGCGATCTGGAGGACGTCCGCGCCGAGATGATGCTGATCGAGGACAGCCCCGCGCTGCTGGCCCGCCACATCGCCCTGCACGGCCGGGTCACCCGCACCCTCGGCGAGGCGATCGCGGCGCGCACCGGGACGGACGTCGACACCGACCTGTATCCGAACGTGCTGCAGATGGCGGTCGGCACCGCGGCCAAGTCCGCGATCGAGCTGTGGCTCGGCGGCAACACCGGCCATCCCACACCGGAGCCCCTGGTCCGGGAGACGTTCGCGATGCTGCGTGCCGGGCTCCCGCAGCCGACTCCCCGCAGACCCCCCGCCGCCCGGCCAGCGCCGCCCGTCCCCTAACCGACCACCGACCCGCCCAGCCACCCGCACCCCCGACACACGAAGGGTCCTTCATGGCCACCTACCTGTACCGGATCGGCAAGTTCGCCTACCGGCGCAAGGGCACCGTCCTGTCCATCTGGCTCGCCATCCTCGTCCTGATGGGTGTCGGCGCCGCGACCCTGTCCGGCCCGACCAACGATTCGTTCTCCATCCCGGGGACCCCCGCGCAGAAGGCGCAGGACCTGATGGCGGAACGGTTCCCGGCAGGCGACAAGGACCCGTTCAGTTCGATCTCCGCGCGGTACGTGTTCGCCGCTCCGGAGGGTCAGACCCTCGACAGTCCGGGGAATCAGGCCGCGATGGATGCCACCCTCGCGCAGATCCGCGGCATCGAGTTGGTGGATCCGGCCGCGAAGGTCGACCCGGCGACCGCGTCACCCGAGGAGTCCCGGGGCGCGCTGGTCAACCCCGTCGTCGCGAACGAGCAGCTGACGGCGATGACAACCGCGCAGGCCGAGGAGACCGGGAAGCCCGTCGACCAGGCCCTCGCCGATGCCCAGGCACTCTCCCCGCTCAGCCCCGACCGGACGGTCGGCTACGTCGAGGTCCCGTTCGGCGGCGACTACCAGGACGTCACCACCGAGCTGACCGACCGGATCGACGCCGCGGCGCAGGTCGCACGGGACGCCGGGCTGACCGTCAAGGTCAGCGGCTCCGCCGCGCAGACCCCCGAAATGCCGGGCGGATCCGCCGAACTCATCGGCCTCGCCGTTGCCGCCGTCGTGCTGATGCTCACCTTCGGTTCCCTGGTCGCGGCCGGCCTGCCGCTGATCTCCGCGATCATCGGTGTCGGCATCGGCTCGCTCGGTATCACGGTCGCGACCGGCTTCACCGAGCTCGGGTCGATGACACCGACCCTGGCCGTGATGATCGGCCTCGCCGTCGCGATCGACTACTCGCTGTTCATCGTGTCCCGCTTCCGGCACGAGATCACCGTCACCGGCAACCGGGAGGAGGCCGCGGGTCGCGCGGTCGGCACCGCCGGATCCGCGGTGGTGTTCGCGGGCCTGACGGTGATCATCGCGCTCGTCGCGCTCCGTGTCGTCGGCATCAAGTTCCTCTCCGACATGGGCATGGCCGCCGCGTTCGCGGTACTGATCGCGGTGCTCGTCGCGCTGACCTTCCTGCCCGCCTTCCTCGGCCTGCTCGGCAGGAAGGCGTTCGCGGGGCGGCTCCCGTTCGTCACGGCGCCGGACCCGGAGGCGGAGGACGCGGCCCCCGGTCCGGCCACCCGCTACGCGGGCTGGGTCGGCCGCAGGCCCGCGATCCCGCTGATCGCCGGCATCGCCGTCCTCGGCGTCCTCGCGCTGCCCGCCGCCGGACTGAAGCTGGCCCTGCCGTCCGAGAGCACCGGCGACCCCGCGACCAGTTCGCGGCAGGCGTATGACCTGGTGTCCGACGCGTTCGGCCCCGGCCGCAATTCCCCGCTGATCGTCGTCGTCGACGCCAAGGACGCCACGGTCCCGGCACCCGAGGCGTTCGGCACGGTGGTCCGGACGATCTCCGAGCAGGACGACGTCGTCAACGCGCAGATCGTCGCGATGAACCCGGCCGGGGACACCGCCCAGATCCTCGTCACCCCCGGCAGCGCCCCCACCGACAGCCGGACCGTCGACCTGATGCAGTCGATCCGCGACGGCGAGGGCGACCTGCACGAGCAGATCGGCGTCAACTACGGCGTCACCGGGCAGACCGCGTTGGAGACGGACATCTCCGATCGACTGCTCGGCGCACTGGTCCCCTACCTGATCATCGTCGTCGGGTTGGCGTTCATCCTGCTGATGCTGGTGTTCCGGTCGATCCTGGTGCCGCTGACCGCGGCCCTCGGCTTCCTGCTCAGCGTCGCGGCCACCTTCGGTGCCACCGTCGCGATCTTCCAGGAGGGCTGGGGCGGGCTCATCTCGAACCCGCAGCCGCTGGTCAGCTTCATGCCGATCTTCCTGATCGGGGTGGTGTTCGGCCTCGCGATGGACTACCAGGTGTTCCTGGTGACCCGGATGCGCGAGGAGTACGTGCACGGTGCGTCCGCGAAGGAGGCGATGACCATTGGCTTCAGCCACGGCGCCCGCGTCGTGTCCGCGGCCGCGCTGATCATGATCTCGGTGTTCGGCGCGTTCATCCTCGAACCCAACTCGTTCATCAAGTCGATCGGGTTCGCCCTCGCCGCCGCCGTCCTGTTCGACGCGTTCATCGTCCGGATGGTGATCATCCCCGCGGTGATGGCGGTGCTCGGGGACAAGGCGTGGTGGCTGCCAAAGTGGCTGGACAGGATCCTGCCGAACGTCGACATCGAGGGCGAGAAGCTCCGTCGCGAACTGCCCGACGAGCAGGCCAGCCCGGCACCGGCCGCACCGTAGCCCGGGTTCCGGCACGACACCTCCGGCCGCGTCGGCACCGCGACGC
>NZ_JBHXNB010000051.1:0-5494 GCF_042720095.1 Rhodococcus sp. NPDC058505 | reverse complement strand
GAGGTTTGGCCGCCGAGGGCGAAGGCCTCGTCGGCGAGCTTGACGAACTGGGCGTCGGCGTCGGGTTCGGCGTAGACGGCGACGCTGCCGTAGCCGGCGTCCTTCGCTGCCCGGATCACCCGCACCGCGATCTCGCCGCGGTTGGCGACAAGCACCTTCGTGATGTGCGCGCTGGCATGACTGGGCACTGAGCCTCCTGGTGGTCGCAAGGGGTATCCGCGGGGGAGCGCCGGCTGGTGACGGCAGTATCTCGCAGTGTAGGCACCGGCCGAGAGGTCACCGCACCCGGCCGGTGGATCGGTTCACCCGGAGCCGGGCGCCACCCTAGGCGCTACTGACCAGTACGTTCGTGGTTCACCGGGTGACCCGGTCGGGCAGTCGGCAGGTGCCGGTTCCGGCGACCTCGGCCATCAGGGTGCGCAGGCGGACGAGGTAGTCGTGGACGGCGGCGGTCGCGGCCTCGGTGGCCGGGTAGCGCGCCGCGACGTTGACCCCCTCCGGGGTCCGATTCACCCAGATGTGCACGTCGTTCGCATAGTGCCTGCTGCGCAGGGCCCGCGCATTCCAGTCCGTCCAGCTGGTCGCGGCGGGAACGAACCGCACATCCATGTACGAGACCACGAACCGTGGGCGGGCATCGGTGCCGAGGACCTCGCCGACCCACTCGAACGGAACCCGGGCCGCCCGCTTCGCGGCGGCCGCCTGGACCGACGCGCGGCGCACCAGCTCGGCGAACGATCCGGCGCCGCGCACCCCGAACGAGATCGGGCCGACACCGACGAACCAGCCGACCGATCCGGCCCAGCCCGGTGCGTCGCGGGTGTGCATCGGCACGACCGCCGCGAACCGGTCCGCGTCCGTGAGGCCGGCGGCGGCGACCGCAAGGCAGGCCAGCGCGCCAGGGAAGAAGCCGTGGCCGATCTTGCGGCAGACCACGGCAAACGCGTCCGCCGCGGCCGCATCGAGGACCCGTGCCGACAGGCCGCGCTGCGCAGGCGGCGCGTCGGGCAGGTCCCCGAGTGCGAGCGGGAACTCGGGCAGCCGCCCGCCGCCCAGGTCGAGCAGGCCGCGCCACAATGCGACGACGGGATCGGCGGCGTCCAGGTCCCGGACCCCTGCCCGTTCCCGGGCGGCGAAGTCGAGGTAGCTGCCGACCGGGAACAGGTCCGGTGCCGCGCCGCGCTGCTCGTGGCGGTACAGCGTCTCGATTTCCTGGGCGACGAGAACCACCGAATACCCGTCGACGAGCGCGTGATCGGCGGCGAAGTAGACCGTGAACGCCCGGTCGCGGTCCGGTGGTTCGACCGTCGCGAACGCGAACGCGGGCCACGATAGGGGGGAGGTGGCGCGGTCGAACAGCGCGTGCAGGTGCTCGAAGTTCCCGGCACCGGAGGTGCGGTACCCGTGCCGCGCGGCGTCCACCCGCACCCGCCCCGCGGTGACCGTCCGCCGCCGCACCTCGCCGGGGCCGGTGGGTGCGGCGTGGCTACGCAGCCCCTCGTGCCGGTCGATCCACGCGGTGAGCGCGCGCCCGAACGCGTCCGCGTCCAGGCCCCCGTCGATCTCGAACGCGGCGCCAAGCCAGGACTCGTGCGCGGCCCCGGCCCTGGCGTCGGCCTCGCGCAGTCGCGTTTCCTGCACGAACGACGTCGGTCGCGGATCGTCGTACCACGGGTCCGCGCCCGGCGCCGCATCGTCGAACGGCACCGTCGGGTGCCATTCGGTCACCGTGCCCGGCGACACCGGATAGTCGGCCAGCTCCGTGAATTCCATTGGCAGAACCCGTCGTTCGCGATCTGCTCCGGTGAATGGGGCGCACTCACTCCCGCAGATGACGTTTGATGCGTGTGAGCATCGCGGACATGCCCCGCAGGCGCAGCGGGCTGACGGCGTCGGCCAAGCCCAGCGCGGAGTAGAAGTCTCCGGGCACCTCCAGTATCGCCTGCGCGCTCTGCCCGTCCAAACCCTGATGCAGGATCGACGCGAAGCCGCGGGTGGTCGGCGCCTCGGGTGGGGCACTGAAATGCAACCGCACGTGCTCGGGATCGTCGGCGTCGACGGACAGGAACAGCGGCGACTGGCACTCCGGGACCGGTTCCATCGCCGCCTGCTCCAACTCCGCGGGCAGCGGCGGCAGCTCGCGGCTGAATTCGAGCAGCAGCTGCAGCTTCTCCTGGCCGGAGACGGCGGCGAAATCGTCGACGATTTCGGCGAGCGGGGCGGGCAGGCTCATGCGATCGCCGGGATCTCGCCGGGCTCGTCACCCCGGACGATCGGCACCCGCACCGTGTTGCCCCATTCGGTCCACGAACCGTCGTAATTGCGCACGTTCTCGAAACCGAGCAGGTGGGTGAGGACGAACCAGGTGTGGCTGGACCGCTCACCGATCCGGCAGTACGCGACCACATCGTCGGACGGGGCGAACGCGCCGTAGATCTCGTCCAGTTCGGCGCGCGAGCGGAACCGGCTGTCCGGCGCAGCGGCCTTCGCCCACGGGATCGACACCGCGGTCGGGATGTGCCCACCGCGCAGCGCGCCCTCCTCCGGGTAGTCCGGCATGTGGGTGCGTTCCCCGGTGTACTCCTGCGGCGACCGCACGTCGATCAGCGGACCCGAGCCGAGATGCGCCAGCACGTCGTCGCGGTATGCGCGGATCGGGGCGTCATCGCGGGTGACCACCGGGTAGTCGGTCGGCGCCTTCTCCGGGACGTCCAGGGTGGTGTCGCGGTTCTCCGCGATCCACGCGTCCCGGCCGCCGTCGAGCAGCCGCACGTCCTCGTGCCCGAACAGGGTGAACACCCACAGCGCGTACGCGGCCCACCAGTTGCTCTTGTCGCCGTAGATCACCACGGTGTCGTCCCGGCGAATGCCCTTGCGGCTCATCAGCTTCGCGAAGGCCTCGCCGTCGATGTAGTCGCGGGTCACCGGGTCGTTGAGGTCGGTGTGCCAGTCGATCTTCACCGCGCCAGGGATGTGCCCCACGTCGTAGAGGAGCACGTCCTCGTCGGATTCGACGATCGTGATCCCCGGAGCGCCGATGTGCGCGCCGAGCCACTCCGAGGTGACGAGCCGTTCCGGGTGCGCGTAGGCCGCGAAGGAGGGGTGGGGATCGGGCGCAACGGGCACGGGCGGGCTCCTGACGGTGGGACTACGGGTTGACAGTCACAAGTCTAGGCGTAACCCGAGTTCCGCCGCTCCCGCCGGGCGGCGCGCTCAGCCCTCGGCGGGGCAGGCGGTCCACAGTTCGGCGATGCCGACGCCGACCTCGCCGAGCAGCTGCCGCACCAGCGGCAGCCCGATCCCGATCACGCTGGACGGGTCGCCCTCGATCCGGTCGATGAACCAGCCACCAAGCCCGTCCAGGGTGAACGCGCCCGCCACCTGCATCGGCTCGCCGGACTCCAGGTAGGCCTCGAGGTCGTCACCGGACGGGGTGCCGAAGTGCACGACCGTCGCGCTGTCCGCGCCGACCTCCCCGACGGGGGCGCCGCCCCGGACCCGGATCACGCAGTGCCCGGTGAGCAGGGTTCCGCTGCGCCCGGCCATCGACCGCCACCGCGCGCGGGCCACGTCCGCGGTGTGCGGCTTGCCCTGAAGCTCCCCGTCGATCAGCAGCATCGAATCGCACCCGATCACCACGGCGTCCGCGACGATGTCTTCGGGCAGCGCGGGGAGAACGGCGGCGGCCTTGGCCCTGGCCAGTTCGGTCACCACGTGACGCGGAGCGGCCCTCGGGCCGAGGGCCTGCTGGATCGCGTCCTCATCCACCCCGGACACGTGCACATACGGCTCGATCCCCGCCTTGCGCAGGACCGTGCGGCGCGCAGGCGAGGCCGAGGCGAGGACGAGGCGGGTCACGTTCGGTTCGGGAACGCGTACGGCGAAAACGGTGCCCGGCTGCGGTGCATCTTGACCGGCTCACCCCAGCGGTCCGGGGGAGTCGTGTCGGCGGGGGCCTGACCCGAGCCTGCCGCCGCGAGGACCGCGACCAGTGCCGCGATCTCGACGTCGGAAGGGTTTCCCTTGAGCACCTTGATGACCGGCAATTGCATACCTTCGCTAGCAGTTCCCTCGGCGGTGTCGACTGCGGCGGCGGCGTCGGCCAGCACCTCAACCTCGGCGAGTGTCGTGTCCATGAGTGTCGTCACAGCATCAATGTATTCGGCCGCGCTCACCGTGCTGATGTGTTCGGCTGCGCTCACCGTGCTGATGTGTTCGGCTGCGCTCACAGGGGAATGTTCCCATGCTTCTTCGGCGGCAACGTCACCATCTTGCGTTCAAGCAACCGCAACGCCGCCACGATCTGACCCCGCGTATGCGACGGCGGAATCACCGCATCCACATACCCACGCTCGGCAGCCACATACGGATTGACCAGCGTGTCCTCGTACTCGTTCTGCAACTGCAGACGCAACGCATCCACATCCTGACCGGCCGCCGCCGCGTCCTTGAGCTGCTTGCGGTACACAAACCCCACCGCACCCGAGGCACCCATCACCGCGATCTGCGCCGTCGGCCACGCCAGATTCACATCCGCACCCATGTGCTTGGACCCCATCACGTCGTACGCCCCGCCGTACGCCTTGCGGGTGATGACGGTGATCTTCCCGACCGTCGCCTCCCCATACGCGTACAGCAGCTTCGCACCGCGGCGGATGATGCCGTTGTACTCCTGCTCCGTCCCCGGCAAGAACCCCGGCACATCGACCAGGGTCACGATCGGCACATTGAACGCATCACAGGTCCGGACGAACCGGGCCGCCTTCTCCGAGGCGTCGATGTCCAGACACCCCGCGAACTGCGTCGGCTGGTTCGCCACGATGCCCACGGAGCGGCCGTCGATCCGACCGAACCCGACGATCACGTTCATCGCCCGCCCGGCCTGCACCTCAAGGAACTCGTCGTCGTCGAGCAGCCGGCGGATCACCTCGTGCATGTCGTACGGCTGATTCGCGCTGTCGGGGATGATCGTGTCCAGCTCGAGGTCCTCGTCGGTCAACGAGTCCGCGATCGCCCCGACGATCGGGTCGGTCGGCGCCAACCGGGGCGCGGCGGCCTGATTGTTGCTCGGCAGGTACGAGAGCAGGTCCTTGACGTAGTCGAGGGCGTCCTGCTCACCGGAGGCGACGTAGTGCGCGACACCGGACTTCGCCATGTGGGTGTGCGCGCCACCGAGATCCTCCATCGTGACGTCCTCACCGGTGACGGTCTTGATCACGTCGGGGCCGGTGACGAACATCTGCGAGGTCTGATCGACCATCACCACGAAGTCGGTCAACGCCGGGGAGTAGACGTGGCCGCCGGCGGCGGGGCCCATGATCAGCGAGATCTGCGGGATCACCCCGGACGCCTGGACGTTGCGGTGGAAGATCTCCCCGTACAGGCCGAGGGAGACCACGCCCTCCTGGATGCGGGCGCCTGCGCCCTCGTTGATCCCGATCAGCGGGCGCCCGGTCTTCAACGCGAGGTCCATCACCTTGACGATCTTCTCGCC
>NZ_JBHXNB010000050.1:0-6163 GCF_042720095.1 Rhodococcus sp. NPDC058505 | reverse complement strand
CAGGGGCCGGTACCGATCGGTACCGGCCCTTCGCGCGTGCGACGCGGCAGCGTCGGTGTCGGTTCAGCCGAACTCGTCGAGCCCGCCCGCCCGCAACTGCGCCCACACGTCGGTGGGGTGCACGCCGCGGCGGACGGCGTCATTCTCGATCAGCACGCCGAGCAGGACCGAGTTCAGGAACGCGAGCGCGTCCGGGTCGTGCCGGGCGGACTTGACCTCGGCCCACCGGGCGACGTTGCCGCGCTTGGCCGCGGACGCCATCTCCAGCGCCGTCTCGAACAGGGCAGCGGCATCGGACGCGGGTCGGGTGGTGGTCAGGTCGGTCACGGCGTCGAGCCTCGCCGACGGGGACCCCGGCCGATAGTGCCGAAGGTCCCGATGTGCTGGGATCGGAGCATGCAGACACGGCTGTTCCTGGTCGACGACCACGAGATCGTGCGGCGGGGTCTGGTGGACCTGCTCGGCGGCGCCCCCGACCTCACCGTCGTCGGGGAGGCGTCCTCGGTGTCGGGTGCGCTGGCGGGGTATCCGGAGTCCGGCGCCGACGTCGCGGTGCTCGATGTGCGGCTGCCCGACGGGTCCGGGGTGGAGTTGTGCCGCGAACTGCGGTCGACGCATCCGGGGCTGCGGTGCCTGATGCTCACCTCGTTCTCGGACGACGAGGCGCTGTTCGACGCGGTCATGGCAGGCGCGTCCGGCTACCTGCTCAAGCAGATACTGGGCACCGACCTGATCTCCGCGGTGCGAACCGTCGCCGCGGGCGGCTCCCTGTTCGCCGACCGGGACACGGCAGCGGTGCTGGCCCGGATCCGCGAGCAGCGCACCCAGGGCGGTCTCGTCGATGTGCTCACCGATCAGGAGAAGGTGGTGCTCGACCTGATCGGGGAGGGGCTGACGAACCGGGAGATCGGGGCCCGCATGCACCTGGCGGAGAAGACGGTGAAGAACTACGTGTCCCGGCTGCTGGCGAAGCTCGGGATGCAGCGCCGCACGCAGGCGGCGGTGCTGGCGACCGAGCTGAGGGGCCGGCCCGGCCGCGGACGGTGACGCGGACTCCGGCCGCGGTCAGCGCGCGCCGTCGAGGTGGTGCCGCAGCAGCACCGTCAGCTGCCCGTGCGCGTCGGTGAATGGGCGGCTCGACCCGAGCGCGCGGGCCTGCACGATCGCGCCTTCGATCACCGACAGCAGCAGGCCCGCTGTCGGCCGTGCGGTTGCCGCGGGGATCCCGGCCGCGACCAGGCCGTCGGCGAGTCGGGCCGTCCACTCGTCGAACGCCTGCCCGGCCGCGGCCCGCACCGCCGGATCCGATTCGTCCAGCGCGGCGGCCATCATGAACGAACCGAGCCGGTAGTCGCTCGATTCGAGCGGCTCGCGCCAGAACGCGAGCAGCTCGTCCAGCCAGTGCTCGATCGACGGTGCGGTCGCGAGGGCGTCCGCGGTCGCGGCAAGGTGGGAGTGCACCACCCGGGAGACGATCCGGGTCGCGGCCTCGACCAGCTGACTCTTGCCCGCCGGGAAGTGCTGGTACAGCGAGTTTCGGGAGGCGTTGCTCCGCTTGAGGAGTTCGGTGAGCCCGGCCGCGTGGATCCCGGACTCCTGCACCATCGTGATGGTGCTCGCGAGCAGGCGGGCGCGCGGGCGCGGCGGCGTCATGGGAATCCTCCGATTCGCTTGTGTGAACCGATCGGTTCATGTTAGATCGGATTCGGACGTGAACCGGTCGGTTCATAGCGAGAGGATGTCATGCCCGCCCAGATCGCCACCGCAACACCCGTCGCCAACGCGGCGCTCCTCGGTCTCGGGGTGTACCGGCCCCGCCGCGTCGTCCCCAACGCCGAGATCGTCGACCGCATCGATTCCTCCGACGAGTGGATCCGGACCCGATCGGGGATCACCGCCCGGCACTGGGCCTCGGACGACGAGACGATCGTCTCGATGAGCGTCGCCGCCGCGCGGGACGCCCTGTCCGCCGCCGGGATCGCCGCCGATCAGGTCGACGCCGTGGTGTTGGCCACCTCGTCGCAGATGGTGCTCGGGCCCTCGGCAGGCGCGGTGGTCGCCACCGAACTCGGCATGCACGACACCGCCGCCTACGACGTCTCCGCCGGGTGCGCGGGGTTCTGCTATGCGCTCGGCAACGCGGCGGCCCTGGTGCGGGCAGGCCAGGCGCGGCACGTCCTGGTGATCGGCGTCGAACGGCTGTCGGATCTGCTCGACACGTCCGACCGGACCTGCGCATTCATCTTCGCCGACGGTGCGGGTGCCGCCGTGGTCGGACCGTCCGACGTCGAGGGGATCGGCCCGGTCGCGTGGGGATCGGACGGCGCGCAGACCGCGGCGATCAAGCAGGACAAGGACTTCATGGCGTACTTCGCCGAGGTCGCGGACCGCGGTGCGGATGCCGAGCGCCCCTACATTCGGATGAACGGGCAGGCGGTCTTCCGGTGGGCGGTGACCTTCCTGGAGAAGGCCTGCCGCGACGCCCTGGAGCGTTCCGGTGTCACCGTCGACGACCTCGACGCGTTCGTGCCGCATCAGGCCAACAGCCGGATCACCGACGCGCTGGTCCGGGCGCTGGGTGTGCCCGACTCCGTCGCCGTCGCCCGCGACATCGTGGAGGCCGGAAACACCAGTGCCGCATCGATTCCGATGGCGATGGAGCAGCTGCTGCGGTCCGGCGGCGCGAAGGCCGGTGACACCGCGCTGCTGATCGGTTTTGGTGCGGGCCTTGCCTACGCCGGGCAGGTCGTCACCCTCCCACCGATCGCCTGACCCGTCCCGCGCCACCGAACGGGCGGTTGCCGCGCTGGCCACTCGGCCGATGCCCCGGCAACCGCCCGTTCGGTGTCACACCAGCGGTGCGCGCCAGGTGAGGGTGGTGCCGCCGCCGAGGGCGGACCGCACCTCGCAGGCGCCGCCACACGCCGCGGCCCGCTTCGCCAGATTCGACAGGCCGCTGCGGGGTTCGGTGCCGGACATGCCGACCCCGTCGTCCGCGATCGCGACCACGAACTCGTCGGCCGCCGTCACCGTGACGGTGATCGAGCGCGCGGCGGCATGTCGGCGCGCATTGGAAAGGCCCTCACGGAGAACGGCTTCCGCGTGCAGGGCGATGGCCTGGGGGACCAGGGTGTCGATCGCCCCGGAGAACTGCACCGACGGGGTGACCTCGGACGTCAGCTCGCCGACCACGTCCAGCAGCCGCCGTCGCAGCCCGGCGGTCGGGGTGGCCTCCGCCGACTGCAGATCGAAGATGGTGGTGCGGATCTCGCGGACCGTGGTGTCCAGCTGTTCGACGGACCTGGCGAGCACCTCCGCGGTACGACCCGACGCCGTCGCGGCAATCGACTGCAGGCTCATCCCGGTCGCGAAGAGGCGTTGGATGACGTTGTCGTGCAGGTCCCTGGCGATCCGGTCGCGGTCGGCGAGCACGTCCAGCAGCCGCTGCTGACGCTGCTGGTGCGCGAACTCGAGGGCCACCGCCGCCAGGTCCGCCATCGACGCGAGTCGCTGCATCTCGTCCGGGTCCCAGTCGGGTCCGCCCGCGCCCGCGCTGACCACCAGCGCGCCCTGGACGTGCTGCGGGCCCGACACCGGCACCGTCGCCGACCGGACCGCGCCCGCGCTGAGCACCGCGAAGTCGACGCGCTGCCCGACCGTTCGTCGGGGATCGGTGGACGCGAGCACGACCCCGTCCGAGTCGACGGTGTCGACCAGGGTGACCGCGTCCGCGGAGCCGAGTTCACGTACCTGCCGCACCAGCAGGTCCAGGGTCTCGGGTACCGAACCGCCGATCAGCAGCCGCGAGGTGATCGACGACATCGCCGTCAGCCAGCGTTCCCGGGTACGGGACTGCTCGAACAGTCGGGCATTGTCGATCGCCAGCGCCGCCGCCTCGGCCAGCACCGTCAGGATGGTCTGGTCCTCGTCGGTGAACTCCGGGCCGGCGCGCTTCTCGGTGAGGTAGATGCTGCCGAACGCCCGACCGCGCACGATGATCGGCATCCCGAGGAAGCTGCGCATCGGGGGATGGTTCGGGGGAAATCCGATCGAGGAGGTGTGGGTGGCGAGGTCGCGGATCCGGACCGGCCGAGGATCCTCGATCAGCAGCCCGAGCAGGCCGCGGCCCTCCGGAAGGTGGCCCATCGACGCGCGGGTGGCGGCGTCGATGCCCTCGTACACGAACTCCGACAGCCCGCCGCCGGGGGCCCGGACACCGAGTGCGCCGTACCGCGCTCCGAGCAGTTCGGTGGCGGTCCGCACGATCCGCTGCAGGGTGGTGTCCAGGTCCAGGCCGGCGCCGACCACCAGCACCGCCTCGAGCAGATCACGCAGGGTCCGCGGGGAACTGACGCTCTCGCCGAGGCGGCGGTGCACGGTGCCGAGCAGCTGATTCAGGCCGCTGGCGGGATCGTCGACCATGCCCCGAGCCTACTGGGGGCATGGTCGACGGGGTCCGGTGCCGGGCTCGCGGGTCAGCCCCGCGCGGCCAGGTGGAGCGGGCGGGGGGTGCTCGCCGCGTACGGGTGCTGGAGCCGGTTGGAGACGCTGTTGAAGACGACGAAGATGTTCGAGCGCGGCACCGGGGTGATGTTGCCGCCCGACGCGTGCAGCACGTTGCTGTCGAACACGGTCATCGACCCGACGGGCCCGGTGAGCACGTCGATGCCGTGCACGGCGGCCAGTTCGGTGACCGCCGTCTCCGACGGAACCCCGATCCGGGGTGTCGTCGTCACCAGTGATTCGCGGTGGTGGTCCGGTGGGGTTTCGCCGCGGCACTGCACGAACACCCACTGGGTGCCCGGCAGGATCATCAACGGACCATTGTGGGGCTCATTGGGGGTCAACGCGATCGACGCGCTCACTGCCCGCGGCGCCGGCATTCCGTCCTCGGCGTGCCAGGTCTCGAAGTCGGAGTGCCAGTAGAACGCGCCGCCAACGAAGCCCGGCTTGTGGTTGAGCCGGCTCTGGTGGATGTACACCTCGCTGCCGAGGATCCGTCGGGCCAGGTCCGCGGCGCCCGACTCGGCGATCGCCTCCCGCACCACCGCGCTGAGCGCGACGACGTCGAAGATCGATCGAACGTCGGCGTTCGACTCCTCCCGCACGATCCGCTCGTCCCCGGCCAGCGCCGGATCCGACCGGATCCGCTCGATCTCCGCCCGGCACGCCGCCGCGGTCTCGTCCGAGATCGCCCGCATCCGCTGCAGGTAGCCGTTCTCCTCGAAGTGCGCCAGTTCGGGATGCCGGTCGGTGCCCCACAGGACCGGGTCGAGGCGGTCCAGCACCTCGGGCAGGTCGGCCACCCGACTGGGATAGCGGTCGACGCCCTCACGCATCGGCATCGACGGGCTCGCGCTCGGCGACGGTGAGCAGCGGGTAGACGCCGTTCTCGTCGTGCACCTCCCGCCCGGTGACCGGGGGATTGAACACGCACAGCATCCGCATCTGGGTGACCGGTTCGACCCGGTGCCGCTCGTTGCCGTCGAGCAGGTACATGGTGCCCGGACGCAACCGGTGCACCTCGCCCTTGTCGAGGTCGGTGAGGATGCCGTCGCCCTCGATCAGCCAGACCGCCTCGATGTGGTTGGCGTAGTGGAACTCGTTGACCGATCCGGCGGCGATGGTGGTCTCGTGGAAGGAGAATCCGACGCCGTCGCCGGCCAGGACGATCCGCTTCGAGCGCCAGTTGCCGTCCTCGCTGGTGATGTCGCGGTCGGTGTCGGTGATCTCGTCGGTGGTACGCACGATCATGCTCGCAGCTCCTGCTCTCGGCACACGGCCGTCACGGACTCGGTGAGGATCCCCAGACCGAGTTCGAGTTCGTCGGTGGAAATGGTCAGTGGTGGAAGGAGTTTCACGACCTCGTCGGAGGGGCCGGACGTCTCGGCGAGTAGTCCACGCTCGAACGCCGTTCGGCACACCGCCTCCGCCTGCTCGGGCCGCTCAAACACCAGACCCTGGACCAGGCCGCGACCGCGGGTGTCCAGGCCCTCGAACCGCGCCGACAGGTCGGCGAGTGCGGTGTGCACCTGAGCGCCCTTCGCCCGCACCGACTTCGCGAGGATGTCGTCGGCCCAGTACTGCTCGAGGGCGGCGGTGGCGGTGACGAAGGCGGGGTTGTTGCCGCGGAAGGTGCCGTTGTGTTCGCCGGGGGACCAGA
>NZ_JBHXNB010000049.1:0-6895 GCF_042720095.1 Rhodococcus sp. NPDC058505 | reverse complement strand
GGCGGCCTGCCGGGCGGGGATCTGGCCTGCGCCTGCGGTGAGGACCTGCCCCATGATGACGTAGTCGACCTGGTCGCCGGTGATGCCTGCCTTGTTGAGGGCGCCGCGGATGGCGATGCCGCCGAGGTCGGATCCCGAGAAGTCCTTCAGTGCGCCCTGCAGGCGTCCCATCGGGGTGCGGGCCCCCGCAACAATGACTGAACTGGTCACGACTTCCTCCAACGATCACGAGCGAGTCGGCGGGACCCGCGACCACCGTCGCGGCACCCCATCCGACTGAGAACTACCAAAACGGTAGCGCTAACGTCGGGGGTATGACACAGACCACCCCCGCCGGCTCCCCGCTGGCCTCCGAACTGGTGACCGCCATCGATCATGTCGGCATCGCGGTTCCCGATCTCGACGCCGCCATCGCCTGGTATGGCGAACACCTGGGCCTGGTGTCGACGCACGAGGAGGTGAACGAGGAGCAGGGTGTCCGCGAGGCGATGCTGTCCGTTCCCGGCAGCCCGGACGGCAGCACCGCGATCCAGCTGCTCGCACCGCTCAACGAGGCCTCGACGATCGCGAAGTTCATCGATCGCAACGGTCCGGGCATCCAGCAGATGGCGTACCGGGTGACCGATCTCGACGCGATCTCCGAGCGGTTGCGCGCGGGCGGGGTCCGGCTGCTGTACGACGCACCGAAGCGGGGCACCGCCGATTCGCGCATCAACTTCCTGCACCCCAAGGACGCGGGCGGCGTGTTGGTCGAGCTCGTCGAGCCTGCGGCCAACCCCACCCACTGAGCGCAGACCGCGGCCGCACTCGTCGGCGCCGCACTCGATAGGCAGCCCCACCGTGCGCCCACCCCCGCGGGCGCACGGTGGCGCACGTCACAACCCACCTGCCCTGCCCCCCACGTCCGCCACCGGCGGTAAATTGGTACGCATGGCCTACGATCACGACCGCGGGATGCCGTTCACCATCGTCCGCAAGGGATACGACAAGGACGAGGTTCGGCGTTACTTCGACCGTTTCGACACCGAGCTGCGCGTCACCGCCACCGACCGTGACGCTGCGGCCGCCCAGGCCCGTGATCTCGCGCATCAGCTCGAGGACTCCCGCGACGAGATCGATTCGCTGCGCAAGGACGTCGATCGACTGTCGGTTCCGCCGACCACCGCGGAGGGAATGAGCGAGCGCATCTCCCGCATGCTGCGGCTGGCCTCGGACGAGGCGTCCGAGGTGCGGGCGAAGGCGCAGGCCGACGCCGCCGAAATGGTCTCGATCGCCGAGCAGGACGCCACCGCATTGCGCGGCAAGTACGAGGCGAAGCTCGCCGAGCTCACCGATCGCCGGTCCGCGATGGAGACCGAGCATGAGCAGACCATGGCCCGCGCCCGCACCGAGGCCGCCCGCACCGTCGAGGCTGCGCAGTCCGAGGCCGCCCGACTCGAGGCCGAGTCCGACGCGAAGCGCACGCGGATTCAGCAGGACTTCGAGATCACGATGAGCGAGCGGCGCACCAAGGTCGTCACCGCGGTCGAGGAACTCGAGGCGTCCAGCAAGGCCGAGGCCGAGCGCCGACTGACCGATGCGACGAACGAGGCGCGCCGACGCCTGCAGACGGCGACCGAGCAGGCCGAGAAGCGCATCGCCCACGCGAAGGAACTTGCCGAGGAGCTGCGCGTCCTTCGGGGCCGAATTCTCGCTCAGCTCTTGGGAATTCGAGGGCAGCTCGACTCCGTTCCGGCCATGCTCGCCTCCGTCAACCGGGAGGGCCAGTTGCTCGACGGCGTGGCGGAGTCGAAGAAGGGCGACGACGACGCGGACGACCAGTCGAACCGCGCCGACCACGACCCGGAGGACGAGGAGCGCGGCGGATCGAATAAGCCCGCAGCCCCGAAGACCGGTCAGAAACCGGTCACGACCAACGTCGGGTGATCCCGCGCGATCCGCGCCCGTTCCAGCAGCCGGTGTGCCAGTGCCTGCGGTCCTCGGCCCCGCCGAGCCCGTCGGCAGGCCACGCCACCACATGCGCGACGCCCGTCTGGATCTCGTGGTCACATCCGGGGCACCGGTAGGTCTTGACCGCCCGGGTCCCGGGGATCTGCCGCACCAGATAGCGCTCGTCGCCGTGACCGCCGGGGCCGCTCTCGGCGCGGGGCCCGTTCAGCCCCACCGGCGACGGGGCGCCGGACCTGCGATTGTTGTTGCGTCGAGGCATGGGATCAGCGTAGCCACTGCCCGGCGACCCGGTCAGAAGAGCCGGAACTCGGTGCTCTCGATACCCCGCATCGCCTCGTAGTCCAGGATCAGGCACCGGATTCCGCGATCCTCGGCGAGGGTCCGCGCCTGGGGCTTGATCTGCTGCGCGGCAAAGACACCCGTGACCGGGGCGAGCAGCGGATCGCGGTTGAGCAGCTCGAGATAGCGGGTCAGCTGCTCGACGCCGTCGATCTCGCCGCGACGCTTGATCTCAACGGCGACCGACGCGCCCCGCTCGTCCCGGCACAGGAGGTCAACCGGGCCGATCGCCGTCATGTACTCGCGCCGCACCAGGCTGTAGCCGTCACCGAGGGTCTCGACGTGCTCGGCGAGCAGTTCCTGAAGGTGCGCCTCGACGCCGTCCTTCACCAGCCCCGGATCGAGACCGAGTTCGTGCGACGAATCGTGTTCGATCTCATCGATCGTGATCCGCAGCTCCTCGCCGGCCTTGTTCGTCACCACCCAC
Source organism: Rhodococcus sp. NPDC058505 (assembly GCF_042720095.1). Taxonomy (NCBI): domain Bacteria; kingdom Bacillati; phylum Actinomycetota; class Actinomycetes; order Mycobacteriales; family Nocardiaceae; genus Rhodococcus; species Rhodococcus sp. NPDC058505. The sequence goes on along the minus strand of NZ_JBHXNB010000049.1, from coordinate 4,179 downwards.
AGCGCCCGGCCGTCGTCGTCGCCGTTCTCGACCAACCAGCACGGCGGACTCATCCAGTTGAGGGGCTTGTACGCCCGATCATCGGCGTGGATGCTCACCGAGCCGTCCGACTTCACCAGCAGCAACCTGCGTGCCATCGGCAGGTGGGAGGTGAGTCGTCCGACATAGTCGACCTGGCAGCTGGCAATCACGAGACGCACGGCCACCACCCTAGATCACCGCCAGCCCGATGCCCTCATGCCTCGCACCACCGCCGGCATCTCCCCGTTACTGTGAGTCACACCATGCGCCTACCCCGCACCACCGCACCGCTCGGGTCACCGATCCTCGGCGATGTCGACGAGAGTCCCCGCATTCGCCGGATCCGCGTCCAAATTCTGCTCACCACCTCGCTGATGCTGTCGAACCTCATCGGTGCGCTGCTCGTCGGCCTGCTGTTCCTCGTCGTCATTCCGGGGCCGGCGCTGTTCACCCGCGAGTTTCTCATCGTCAACGCCGTGATCGCTCCGCTGTACGTCGGAGTTGCGCTGATGATCGGCACCGCGTGGGGGACGACGATGGGCATCCGGGACCTGCGCTGGGCGGTTCGCGGACAGGTCCCGACCCGCCGCGAGGCCGCGGCGGCGCTCGCGATGCCATGGCGGCTGACGTGCATCCAGATCGTGTTGTGGGCGGGTGGGTTCGCCCTCTTCACCACCGCCTACGGCCTGCTCGATCCGGAGACCATTCCGAAGGTCTCGCTCACCATTGCGATGGGTGCGATCACGGTGTGCGCGTTTAGCTATCTGCTCAGCGAGTTCTCGTTGCGCCCCGCGGCAGCGCGCGCCCTCGAGGCAGGCGATCCACGACGGGTGCGGATCTCGGGTGTCACCGGACGCGGACTGCTCGCGTGGGTGCTCGGGACCGGCGTCCCGGTGGTGGGATTGATGCTGGTGGCGGTATTCAGCCTGGTCCGGCGCGATGTGGACGCCACCCAGGTGAACGTCTCGATTCTTGCGCTCGGCGGCGTCACTCTGGTGTGCGGATTTGCCCTCACCCTGCTCGGACTCGGAGCGACCGTCGCACCGATCCGGGCCGTCCGGGGGGCGATGTCTCGCATCGAGCAGGGCGACCTCGACGCCGAGGTTCTCGTGTACGACGGCACCGAACTCGGCGAACTCCAGAGCGGATTCAATCGGATGGCCGAGGGTCTGCGGGAACGGGACCACATCCAGGAGTTGTTCGGTCGGCATGTTGGCCGCGACGTCGCGGCGGCGGCGATCGCGCGGGACCCGGAACTCGGTGGCGAGGAGCGTCAGATCGCCGCCTTTTTCATCGACCTTGTCGGGTCGACGGAGATTGCCGCGACCCGCCCGCCTCGAGAGGTCGTCGACCTGCTGAACCGGTTCTTTGCGGTGGTGGTCGACGAGGTCGACGCGCACGGCGGCCTGATCAACAAGTTCGAAGGTGATGCTGCCCTCGCCATCTTCGGCGCCCCGGCGGATCTCGACAGCCCCGAGCGATGCGCGCTCGCCGCGGCCCGACGCATCCGGGACCGCCTCCTCGATGAGGTGCCGGACTGTCGGGCGGCGATCGGAGTCGCCGCGGGAATCGCGGTGGCAGGCAATATCGGTGCCCGCGATCGCTTCGAATACACGGTGATCGGGGATCCCGTCAACGAGGCAGCGCGCCTGTGCGAACTGGCGAAGTCCATCCCCGGCGCCCTTGTCGCATCCGAGCGCACGGTCGCCGCAACCGATGGGCTCGCGGACGGAACCTGGGTCCTCGGCGAGTCCGTCACCCTGCGCGGCCGCACCACCCCGACCCGCCTCGCCACCCCTGCCTGAGGGGCTCCGCGACCGAGTGCACGTTGGGTCGGGCGAACCCCGGCTGGCAGGCCGAACTCCCCTGTGCACACCCGTTCTGCTGCATGCACACGGGAGTTCGGCGCTGAATACCCGTGCGGATGCCGCATTCCCCGTGTGCACACCTCGTCTGCGTGATGCATGCCGGCGGTCGCGTGCGCCCCCGAGTCGAGGCCAGCCAATACCCCCCTCGAACCCGGCAGCGGGCGCGTGCACATAGGTCTTGCTGCGTGCACACTGGTGTTCGGCGCGCAATCTGTCTGCGGACGCGGCAGTGGGCGTGTGCACATAGCTGATGCGTGCACGTGGAAGGGTTGCGACGCGCGCAGAGAGGTTCGGCGCGCACCGGACCGCGAGCGAGTGGCACCCCCCCCGTGTGCACACGGCTTCTGCCGCGTGCACACCGGTGTTCGGCGCGCAATCTGTCTGCGGACGCGGCAGTGGGCGTGTGCACACCTGCGGTGTCGCCGTCGCATGCGTTGGCTGGCGGGCGGCGTCGGTGCTGGGTCCGTGGTCGGGCCGGCGGCAGCGGCGTGGTCACCCGCACTGTGCACACGGCCTCTGCCGCGTGCACACCGGTATTCGGCGCTCAATACCCCCGCGGACGCCACATTTCCCGTGTGCACACCTCGTCTGCGTGATGCATGCCAGCGACCGCGTGCGCCCCGAGGCCCTGCGTGCCAGGGTGAGTTGAGTCCAACGGTTCACAGCAACCCCGCCTGCAGGGCGAGATACGGATCAACTCGACAATGACAATTTCCAGCCTGGCCGTGGCCGGGGACAATGCCCGAATGGACTCCTCGCATCCTCGTGCCGACGGCCCCCGTCGGCGTGCGTTCACCCCGGCGGACAAGCTCGCGCACCTGACCGCCTATGAGCAGGCCTGCCAGAGCAACGAGGGCGGCGCCTACCTGCGCCGCGAGGGCCTGTACTCGTCGTTGATCAGCGAGTGGCGCAAGCAACGAGACGCCGGCGTCCTCGACGGCAAACCTGCCGGGACGAAGGTCGGCAAGCTCACCGCCGAGCAGGCCGAGATCGCCCGGCTCACCCGTGAGCTCGAGCGGACCAACAAGCGCCTCGCGACCACCGAGGTCGCCCTGGAGATCATGGGAAAAGCGCATGCGCTCTTGGAGCAGATCTCCGAGAGCGCGGACACCGACGAGCCGCGCAAGAAGCGTTGATGGCCGCTCACCACGACCTCACCGCAACTGGTGTCACCAGGGCAGCAACGACATTGACGTCGATTACTCGGTCGACAGCCGCCCGGGAGAAGACACGACGAGCCGAGCCGTCACCGGCCCTGGCGACTGAGCTCAAGGCTCCGGCGAACAAACTCACCGCCGCCGAACGCCATCAGGTGCTGTCGATGCTCAACTGCGCCCGTTTGGTCGACCAGGCTCCGCTCGAGGTCTACGCCCAACTTCTCGACGAGGGCACCTACCTGTGCTCGGTGTCGACGATGTACCGAATCCTGCGGGAGAACACGCAGGTCGCCGAGCGGCGCCGGCAGGCCCGGCACCCGGCCCGGGTGTGCCCGGAACTGGTCGCACAAGCGCCGCGGGAGGTCTACACCTGGGACATCACGAAGCTCCCCGGCCCGGTCAGGGGTGTCTACTACGACGCCTACGTGATGGTCGACATCTACTCCCGCTACATCGTCGGCGTGCACGTCCAAGCCCGTGAATCCGGGCTGCTCGCCGTGGAGTTCATGACGGAAATCTTTGCCGTGCATGGCATCCCGAACGTGGTCCACGCGGACCGGGGGACGTCGATGACGAGCAAACCAGTCGCGTCCCTGCTCGCCGATCTCGAGGTCACGCGTTCGCATTCGCGGCCGAAGGTCTCCAACGACAACCCGTATTCGGAATCGCTGTTCAAGACCCTCAAGTACGGGCCGACGTTCCCGGGACGGTTCGGGTCGATTCATCACGCCCGGCAGTTCATGGATTCGTTCGTGACCTGGTACAACCACGAACACCGCCACAGCGGAATCGGGTTGCATACCCCCGCTGACGTTCATTTCGGGCTCGCGGTGCAGAAGGCCGCCGAACGCTCCACCGTCCTGGCTGATGCCCGGCGCAGCCATCCCGAACGATTCGGGACTTCGGGTCGAGGGCCGAAGATCCTGGATCTACCCACCGACGCCTGGATCAACAAACCGGTCCCTGTCGACGGCACCGAACTCGCGGCGGATCAGGCCGCCGCGTAACACCCGTTGGACTCAATCACCTTGACAAGTTCCGAGGCGAGGCCAGCAATACCCGCGCGGACCGGGCAGCGGTCGTGTGCACATACCTTCTGCCGCACCCACACCCGTGTTCCGCGCTCAACACCC
>NZ_JBHXNB010000048.1:0-7783 GCF_042720095.1 Rhodococcus sp. NPDC058505 | reverse complement strand
GGCACCGTCCTCGCCGAACTCAAGTAGGCGCTCCGCGCCCGTGAGTCCTTGTGGTCCCGTGGCGGGCCGAAAGGACTCACGGGCGGCGCAGCCGCCTTCGGGCGGATCGAACCGTAGGAGAAAACATGGCATTGATCGCTGTCCTCGAGTTGACCTTCAAACCCGATGCCCTCGACGCCGCGCGTGCGGTGATGGGCCGCGTGCTGACCGAGACCCGCGCCTTCGACGGGTGCCTCGGGGTGGACGCGGTGATCGACGCGACGAGCCCGAACACTTGGCGGTTCATCGAGCGGTGGGAGTCGGCCGAGCATGACGCCGCCTACCGCAGGTTCCGGGCCGGGGAGGGCGCGATCACCGACCTGGGGCCGCTGCTGGCCGGTGCACCGGCGTTGACGACGGGCACGGTGGCCGCGGACATCTGACCGCGCCGGGTGCCGTGGCCCTGGCCGCGGCACCCCGGCGGTGGTCGGGGCGTCAGCCGACGCGGCCGCGCGCCGATTCCGCGCCGCGCCCGTCGATCAGGAACGGGCGGGCGTTGACGACGTGCTTGCGCCAATGCGAGAACGCGGCGTCCGCGTCCCGGCTGCGCAGTAGCCGGATCAGTCGCCTGCAGGAGCGGACCGCCAGTTTCAGGTTTGCCGCGTACAGTTCGCGGTCCTCGTCCGTTTCCAGGACGGCGGGGCCGGTGTCGTGCCGGGTCAGCTCGTACAGCATCCCGGCAATGATCGCGAGCGGCGCGTTGCCGGACAGCTGGACCACCCGCAGGTGGAACGCGGACAGGCCGGCGACCAGAGTCTTCGACGCATACGACGCGGGCAGGTCCTCCTCGACCATGCGCGCGAGCTCGTCGAAATCCTCCTCGCTGCCCTCCGCTGCCAGCACCCGGGCGGCGTCCGGTTCGACGGCTTCGCGGGCGACGAACAGGTCGGCGATCGTGGCACCGGACAGTTCGAGGAGCATCGATGCGGGCCGCGCAACCACCTCGGGGCCGGGGACGCATACCCGGGCACCGGCCCGGGATCCGCGCCGCACCTCGACGAGCCCGTCCGATTCAAGCAGCCGGATTGCCTCCCGCAGGGTGGGGCGGCTGATCGCGAACCGGTCCATCAGGTCCGCCTCGTGGGGCAGGTGGTCGCCGTCCTTCAGCGCGCCCTCGATGATCATCGTGCGGAGGGTGCGGGCCACGATCTCGGCGGTCTTCGGGGTCCGGATCGGGCGGGTCGCGAGGCTCGGTGCATGGAAGACCGGTGCGAAGGTCTTGTCGGCCACCGGTCGTCTCCCTCGCCCTTGTCGTTGCGTCGACCCAGTAAAGCACCCGGCGCCGTCGTCCCTGACACAGGTCACGAGCCCGTCATCCGCGGCGCTCACGGCGCCCCGGTGCCGCTGATCAACGGCCACAGGCCTGCGCCGCCCGCGCCGGCCGCCGCCCCGGTCACGGCGTCGTCCCAGGACCGCACCGACCCGAACTCGCCCCGCCAGGCCAGCAGCCGGTTCGTGTACCGGTGCAGCGGGTGCTCGGCGGTGAAGCCGATCGCCCCCATTGCCTGATGTGCGTTCCGGACAATCGTGGCCGCCGCGTGCCCGGCGCAGGAGCGGGCCGACGCGATCGCGAACTCCGTTGCCGCCGCGTCGAACCCGTTCTCCATCACGGTGCTAACGGCGGCCTCGGTCGCGGCCCGGGCGAGGGCGTCGGCCGCCGCGATGTCCGCGACCAGCTGCTGCACCGCCTGGAAAGCGGCGATCGGCCTGCCGAACTGAGTTCGGGTGGTGGTGTGCCCGACGACGATGTCCAGGACCCGGCCCGCCGCACCGGTCATCGCCAGCGCCCGCGCCAACGCGCCCCGCAGCTGCAGTTCCCGGACCACGGTGCCGGGTATCGCGACGCCGGCCAGCCCGGATGGGTCGACGGTCACCCGGTCCCGCGGTTCCCCGGCCAGGTTCGCGCCCGGGACCACGTCGACGCCGGCGCGCGGCACCTGCGCGACCCGATGCCCGTCCCCGTCCGGCCACACCACCACCAGGGCGTCGGCGTGGCGGGCCCACGGAACCCGGTGCGCGACACCGCTGCCGTCCACGACCGCGGCCGTCCGGATGGGGGTGTCGCCGCCCGGCAGTTCCGCGGAGTCGGCGAGCCAGCCGGCAAGCAGGTCGTTCTCGGCGAGCGGGACCGGTGCCGCACTCGCCCCGGCCGCGGCGAGCAGCACGGCGGCCTCCGGCCAGCCGCCGCCCGCCTCGGCGCCGGTCAGCCGGGTGACCCCGAGGTCGGACAGGGTTGACCACAACGCCGGATCGAAACCGGTTCGGGCACCGGCCTTGTCGAAGACCCGATCGAGCAGCCGGGTCAGGTCGTCCAGGTCGGCGCTCACCGCATCCCCAGTCCCCGCGCGATCACGCCGCGCAGAATCTCGCTGGTGCCACCGCGCAGCGTGAAGCCCGGTCGTTGCAGCGCACCCGCGGTGACCAACCCCGCGTACTCCCGGGATGCCTCCTCTCCTGCCAGTTCGTCGGCCAGGTCCGCGATGTCGCCTTCGGTGGCGGTGCCGAGGACCTTCACCACCGAGGCCGCGACCTCCGCGTTCTCGCGGCGCTCCAGTGCCTCGGACACCGCCGTCGACATGTGGTGCAGCCCGACGAGACGGGCCACCAGGGCCCCGATCCGCGGATCCGCGGGCAGCGTCCCCGCCGCGACCTCGTCGGCGGTCGCGGCGAGCAGGGTGAAGGTGGACAGGAATCGTTCCGGGCCGCTGCGTTCGAAGCCGAGTTCGGACGTCACCTGCGTCCAACCGTCACCGACGGCGCCGAGCACCAGCTCGTCCGGAACGAACACCTCCTCGAGTCGCACCTCGTTGAAATGGTGATCGCCCGACATCGACAGGATCGGCTCGATCGTCACGCCGGGGGAGTCGAGGGGGACGATGAACTGCCCGAGCCCGTCGTGTCGGTGCGCGGGGTCCGGCGGGGCGGTGCGGGCGAGCGCGAAGAACGCGTCCGCGTGGTGCGCGCCGGACGTCCACAGCTTGGTGCCCGACAGGGACCAGCCGCCATCGACCCGGGCGGCCCGGGTTCGGACGCTCGCCAGGTCGGAGCCCGACTCCGGCTCGGACATGCCGATGGCCCAGCAGATTTCACCGCGTGCGATGCCGGGCAGGAAGCGTCGCTTCTGGTCTTCGGTTCCGTAGTTGAGCAGGGATGGCGCCGCCTGCCGGTCCGCGACCCACTGCGCGGCCACCGGTGCGCCGACGGCGAGCAGTTCCTCGGTGACGACGAACCGTTCCATGAACGTGCGCCCGTGCCCGCCGTACTCGACCGGAATTGTCATGCCGACCCAGCCGCGGTCCGCGAGCGCCCGGGTGAAGGCGCGGTCCCAGCGGGTGAGCCAGGTGTCGACGCCGGGAGTGAAGGCGCCTGCCTCGATCTGCTCGCGCAGGAACGTGCGAACCTCGGCCCGCAGGGCCCTCGTTCCTGGATCCGGCGGTGTGGCGGCCGGTACCAGCGGTGTGCGCATGACGTCCTCCCTGTGCTCGCAGTTCACGGTAGCCGTGGTGGTCTCGGCTGGAGGGCCGGACGGGCCGACGGTCAGCCGACGATGAGGGTCACGACCTCGGCAACGCACGCCGGTTTGTCGGCGCCCTCGATCTCGATGGTGACGGCGGAGGCGAGGAAGGCTCCGGCCGCCGCGCGTTCGAGGGCGACCGGGGTCGTGGTCGCCCGGATCCGCGACCCCGCCCGTACCGGAGCGGGGAACCGAACCTTGTTGCTGCCGTAGTTGACCCGCGCCGACCCGGTGTCGATCGTGTACAGCCGACCGGCGAGCAGGGGGAGCAGCGACTGGGTCAGGTAGCCGTGCGCGATCGTCGCGCCGTAGGGGCCGGACGCGGCCCGCTCGGGGTCGACATGGATCCACTGGTGGTCGCCGGTGGCGTCGGCGAACGCGTCGATCCGGTCCTGGTCGACCGTCAGCCAGTCGCCGGGGCCGATCGCCTGCCCCAGCGCGGCCTCGAGCGCATCGAGGGAATCGAAGGTCCTCACGCGGTGCTCCTCGGGTGTCGTTCGGACATCGCCTGTGGTGGGGAGGGTTTCACATGAAACGGGTGGCCGCCGGTGATCACCGCGGTGCGGCCGACAGCAGCGGCCGCGCGGGTCAGCGGGTCGCCTCCCGTTCGATCGCCGCGACCTCGTCACGCAGCCGGGCCATCGTCCGGTCCAGCTCGGTCGCGGCGTCGGCGGCCTCCTTCAGTTCCTCGAGCAGCCGCTGCGGCACGGCCTTGTTGTACTTGTAGTAGATCTTGTGTTCGAGGCTGGCCCAGAAGTCCATCGCGATGGTGCGGATCTGGATCTCGACGTACGTCATCTCGGTGCGGTCCGACAGGTACACCGGCACCTGCACGATCAGGTGCAGGCTCTGGTAGCCGTTCGGTTTCGGGGCGGCGATGTAGTCCTTCACCTCGATCAGCGTCACGTCGGGCTGGCTGGTCAGCATCTCCGCGACCCAGTAGGCGTCCGAGACGAACGCGCAGGTCACCCGGATCCCCGCGATATCGCGGATCTGGTCGCGGATCGACTCGATGTCCGGTGGGCAGCCGATGCGGATCGCCTTCTGCAGCAGCGACTCGATCGACTTGAGCCTGCTGTTGACGTGCTCGATCGGGCTGTAGTCGTGGGCGAGTTCGAACTCCTCGCGGAGGATGGTGATCTTCGTCAGCGTCGCGTCGATCGCGAACTTGTAGTTCAGGCGGAAACGGGTCAGCCGCTGCTGCATCTCCCGCAACGAGTCCAGTGTCGGCTCGGTTGGCGCGTCGCCGCCGGTCACGTCGCGGAACAGGTCGGACAGGATCGCCAGTTCGGGCTCGACGCCGTCACCGGACAAGTGCGTGCTCACGGGTGCTTCCTCACTGCGGGCGCGGGCCCGGGTCGGGCGGCGCGTGTCGATGCTCGCCCTCCATTGTGCCGATTCCCGTCGTCGGCCCCGTCCCCTCGCCCGGCATTGAATGGGGGTTCATGTGCGGGGTTTCGCTGGCGGATGGCAGATGAACCCCCATTCAACACGAGCGGGCGGGGCGGATAGCAGACGCGCCGCGCCGCGGATGCGGGTGGGGTGGCCGCGGCGCGCGAGGGCGCATCGACCAGGATTCAGCTGGTCCGGTTGCCGCCGGAGCGGTGACGGATTCGACGGGTGGAGGTCGCGATGACGAGGTGGACGACGCCGATGCGGGTGGCGGGGATTCTCGCGGGAGTGGTGTTCGCGGTCGGGGCCTGCTCGGCACCGACCGTGGAGGGAACGGCATCCGCGCAGGTCACGGCGATCACCGGGCAGGACGTCGGCGACGGCGGCGGCAGCACCGACTTCCGGGCCGAGGTGGGGGACTGCGTGAACCTGGGCGGCTCGGTGGACGCCGCGGAGATCGAGCACGCCACCTGCGGGAGCATGGACTCCAACTACAAGGTCATTGGGAAGGCGTCGGAGAACGCCCAGTGCCCGTCGGACGCGGACCAGGTCTACTACGAGACCTACGACTCGGTCGAGCAGGGAGCGCTGTGCCTGGACATTGACTGGGTCGTCGGTGGGTGCATGAGCGTGCCGGACAGCTCGGACGAGCCGTTCCGGGTCGAGTGCACCGACCCGACCGCGACGTGGGTGGAGCGGGTGACCGCGATCGTCGAGGACGTCACCGACGTCGAACGATGCGAGGAGGGCGGGTTCACCCACCCGGATCGTCGGTTCACGGTGTGCACCGAATCGGTGAACTCCTACTAGCCCGCTGCCCGCCCACCGATACGCTCGACCGATGTCATCACTGAGTCCGACCCTTGCCGGCCGGGTCTTCTCGCCGCCGAACTACCTGGTCGGCCGCGAGAAGGTCCGGGAGTTTGCCCGCGCCGTGCGGTCCACGAACCCCCTGCACCACGACGTCGACGCGGCGCGCGCGGCCGGATTTGCCGACGTCATCGCGCCGCCGACGTTCACCACGGTGACCGCGGGTCGGGCCGTCCTGCAGCTGGTGGAGGCTCCCGACACCGGCGTGATCCCCAGCCGCGTCGTGCACGGGTCGGAGCGGATCGAACAGCACCGGCCGATCGTCGCCGGCGACGAGTTGTCGACCACGCTGACGATCACCGACGTCACCGAGCGGGTGGGCAACGCGATTCTTTCCACCGTCTTCGAGATCCGGGACGCCGCAGGGGAGCCGGTCGCGACCGTCACGTCCTCCCTGCTGGTGCGGGGGGACGACGCATGAGCGGCACCGCCGTGGACTTTGCGGGCCTGGAGATCGGCGCGATCGTCGCCAAGTCGGATCTGACCGTCACCCGCGAGGATCTGGTTCGTTATTCCGGTGCGTCCGGGGACACCAACCCGATCCACTACAACGACACCGTCGCCGCCAGCGTCGGGTTGCCGGGGGTCCTCGCGCACGGGATGCTCACCGCCGGCCTCGCCCTGCAGGTGGTGATCGATTGGATCGGGGACCCGACCGCGGTGACCTCCTACGAGACCCGGTTCACCAGGCCCGTGGTGGTCGACCCGATCGACGGCGCGGACCTTGTCGTCGCGGTGAAGGTCGCTCGGCTCGACCCGGAGACCCGAACCGCGCGGCTCGACGTCACCGTGACGTGCGGTGGGCAGACGGTGCTCGGGAAGACGCAGGCACACGTTCGCCTGTAGCCCGGTCGGTCAGGGTGCGTCGGCGTCGGCGTCGACGCACCGTAGCCGGGTTCCGTACCGGTCCTCCTCGCCGGTCCGGGCCCCCGAATCGGTGATGATCGTGTCGACCTCGGTCAGTGCTGCCACGCGGGCGAGGGCACGCTGCCCGAACTTCGAACTGTCCGCGAGTACCGCGGTGCGGGCTGCCGCGGCGATCATGGCCCGTTTGACCGGTATCTCCAGGGTGTTGCTGTTCGTGATCCCCGCGTCGGGGTCGATCGCGTCCGCGCCGAGGAACGTCCAGTCGACCGAGTAGTCGGTGAGGAACTCGACGGTGCGCTCACCGACCAGGGTGAACACCGAGCCGAGCAGTTCGCCGCCCGCCACCAGCAGTCGCACATCGGGGAGGGTGGCGAGGTACTTCCCGATGCGCAGGTCGTTGGTGATGACCGTCAGCCCGGACCGGTGCCGCAGTGAGGTCGCGACCTGGTAGGTGGTGGATCCGCTGTCGAGGATCACGCTGTCGCCGTCGCGCACCAGGCCGGCGGCCTCGTGTGCGATCGCCGCCTTCTCGGCCCTGCGGACGTTCTCCTTGACGGCGTAAGGGATTTCGGAATGGGTGCCGTCGACGGGCCGCGCGCCGCCGTGCGTCCGTTCGGCCTTCCCGCCGCGCACCAGGGCGTCCAGGTCGCGGCGGATCGTCGACGCGTCGACGCCGAGGTCGCGCGACAACGCCTTCGCCTCGACGTAGCCGTCGGCGACGAGTCGCTCGAGAATCTCGTGTCGTCGGGTGCTCGCAGACACGCTGGTTCCTCCTTGAGTGATGACCGGACGGTCCGATGGCGAGGCGCGCATCCGGAGTCTAACCACCCGTGCGCGCACATTATTGACACGCAACGCCATCATTTGCATGATTACGGGCATTGAATGCGCGATAGCGCGCAATCGGTGCGTGAACTCACGCAACCTCACCTGGACACCGAGGAGCCTCGATGCAGATGGACCGGATCGGCCGCGCACGCCGCCACGTTGGGGTGCCCGCATGACCCTCAAGCTCGGGTACAAGGCGTCGGCGGAGCAGTTCGGGCCGCGGGAGTTGGTGGAGTTGGCGGTCCTCGCGGAGGAGCGGGGGATGGATTCGGC
>NZ_JBHXNB010000047.1:0-8424 GCF_042720095.1 Rhodococcus sp. NPDC058505 | reverse complement strand
CGCGTCTTTGGCAGGGGTGTTATCAAACGGCGGCGGCCCGCCCCCCAGGGGGAGCGGGCCCACTGCACCCGTGGTTTATTTTTCCCCGGTAGGGGTAAAAATCACGCACGGTGCGCGGAGCGCGACTCAGCCCTTGTGCGCCTTGACGGCCTCGGTGAGCTGCGGGGCGACGTTGAACAGGTCACCGACGATGCCGTAGTCCGCGATCTCGAAGATCGGGGCCTCTTCGTCCTTGTTGACCGCGACGATGGTCTTCGAGGTCTGCATGCCCGCGCGGTGCTGGATGGCGCCGGAGATGCCGAGCGCGATGTACAGCTGCGGGGAGACCGTCTTACCGGTCTGACCCACCTGGAACTGGCCCGGGTAGTAGCCCGAGTCGACGGCGGCACGCGAGGCGCCGACCGCGGCACCGAGCGCGTCGGCGAGCTCCTCGACGACCGAGAACTTCTCGGCCGAGCCGACACCGCGGCCACCGGAGACGACGACGGACGCCTCGGTGAGCTCCGGGCGGTCGCCACCGACGATCGGCTGGCGGGAGGTCACCTTGACGGCGTTCTCCTCCTGCGCCGGGACGTCAACCGCGACGCGCTCGGCGGCACCCGCCTGCGGGGCGGCCTCGACGGCACCCGGGCGGACCGAGATGACCGGGACCTCGCCGTTGGCCTTGGCATCGACGGTGAACGCGCCACCGAAGATGGAATGGACGACACCGTCGGCCTTGACGTCGATGACGTCGACGAGCAGGCCGGAGCCGATGCGCGCGGCGAGCCGACCGGACACCTCCTTGCCCTCGGTGGAGGCGGCGGTCAGGACGGCGGCCGGGGAGACGGACTCGACCAGCGCGGCGAGAACGTCGACCTTCGGGGTGATCAGGTAGCCGTCGATGTCGTCGGACTCGGCGGCGTACACCTTCGCGGCGCCGGCGGCGGCGAGCGCGTCCTGCAGCTTGTCCGCGGTCCCGGCGGGGCCCGCGACGACGGCCGCGGGCTCGCCCAGGGCACGGGCGGCGGTGATCAGCTCGGTGCTGACCTTCTTGAGCGCGCCCTCGGCGTGCTCGACGAGCACAAGTACTTCAGCCATTGCTTCCTTCTCCTACGTGTGTGTCTGCTGGTTGGGGGGCGCGGATCAGATGATCTTCTGACCGACCAGGTAGGCGGCGATCTGGTTGCCGCCCTCCCCCTCGTCGGTGATGCGCTCGCCAGCGGTACGCGGGGGCTTCGGGGTGGACGCGGTGACCGTGGTTGCGGCGTTCTCGACACCGAAGATGGCCGGGTCGAGGCCGATCTCGGCCAGCGTGAGGACCTGAACTTCCTTCTTCTTCGCGGCCATGATGCCCTTGAAGGACGGGAAGCGGGGCTCGTTGATCTTCTCGGTGACCGAGACGATCGCGGGCAGCGGCGCCTCGAGCGCGAAGACGCCCTCGTCGGTCTCCCGCTCGCCAGTGGCCTTGCCATCCGCGATGGTCAGCTTGCGCAGGTGGGTCAGCTGCGGCAGGCCCAGGTACTCGGCGATGATCGCGGGGACCGCACCGGCACGACCGTCGGTGGCCTCGTTGCCCGCGATGACCAGCTCGACGCCCTCGATCTGGCCGAGCGCCGCGGCGAGCGCGTACGCGGTCTGGATCGCGTCCGAGCCGTGCAGGGCCGGGTCATTGAGGTGGATGGCCTTGTCGGCACCCATGGACAGCGCCTTGCGGATGGCGTCGGTGGCGCGGTCGGGACCGGCGGACAGCACGGTCACCTCGCCGCCCTGGGCCTCCTTGATGAGCAGTGCCTCTTCGACGGCGCGCTCGTTGATCTCGTCGAGCACGGCATCCGCGGCCTCACGGTCGAGCGTGAAGTCACCGTCGGTGAGCTTGCGCTCGGACCAGGTATCGGGAACCTGCTTGATCAAAACGACGATGTTCGTCATGGGTCTTCGTCGACCTCCTGTGTCTGTCTTCTCAGCTGTCTGTCTTCTCAGCGAGCGGCTCCGCGGTGGCCGAGCTCTCGGGTATTCATCTACTTCGCACGATGACCGTGCGTCACACTACAACACACTAAGTTACCAGTGGGTAACTTAGTGTGGAAATGCCCTGCCGGAACGACCCGAACGACCGCGCGGGGCCTGTGATCTGGACCACCGCGACCCGCGGTGGAACACGTGGCAGTAAATTGGCAGCGGTGAGCGACTCTTCTGCACCGACCACCGCCACGACCGGCGACCACGCGACCCTGCCGCTGACCGGCGAGCGCACCGTCCCCGGCGTGCCCGAGGAGAACTACTGGTTCCGCCGCCACGAGGTGGTGTACCAGCGGCTCCTCGATCGTTGTTCCGGGCGGATCGTCCTCGAGGCTGGCTCCGGGGAGGGGTACGGCGCCAACATGATCGCCGACGTCGCGCGGCAGGTCATCGGCCTGGACTATGACGCGTCCGCGGTCGAGCACGTGCGCGCGCGCTACCCGCGCATCGACATGCGGCAGGGCAACCTCGCGGACCTCCCCCTCGACGACGCCTCCGTCGGGGCGGTCGTCAACTTCCAGGTCATCGAACACCTCTGGGACCAGGCACAGTTCCTCGCGGAATGCTTCCGGGTGCTGACCCCGGGCGGCGAGCTGCTGATCAGCACCCCGAACCGGATCACCTTCTCCCCCGGCCGGGACACCCCGCTCAACCCATTCCACACCAGGGAACTGAACGCGGCGGAACTCACCGAACTGCTCGAGCAGGCCGGCTTCGAGGTGACGACGATGACCGGCGTGCACCACGGGCCCCGGCTGCGCGACCTCGACGCCGAGCACGGCGGATCGTTCATCGACGCCCAGATCGACCGCGCCCTCGCGGGCGAACCCTGGCCCGCGGACCTGGTCCGGGACGTGGAGTCGATCACGATCGACGACTTCACCCTCACCGAGGCCGACATCGACGCCAGCCTCGACCTGGTCGCGGTGGCCCGCAAACCCGGCGCGCACACGTGAGCGCCCCCCGCCAGCCGGGCATGTTCGCCCTCGTTCTGCATTCCCATCTGCCGTGGCTGGCCAACCACGGCCGATGGCCGGTCGGCGAGGAATGGCTTTACCAGTCGTGGGCGGCGACCTACCTGCCGGTGACCCGGGTGCTGCGGACCCTCGCCGCCGAGGGTCGGGAGAACCTGCTCACCCTCGGCATCACCCCGGTCCTCGCCGCGATGCTGGACGACCCGCACAGTCTCGACGGCATGCACCACTGGCTCGGCAACTGGCAGTTGCGCGCCAACGAGGCGGCGTTGATGCCCGGCCGCGCCCGCCGCGACCTCGGTGCCCGCGAGCACCGGCTCGCCGCACAGGCCCTCGCCGACTTCGAGGAGCGGTGGCGGCACGGCGCCTCCCCGGTGCTGCGCCGGTTGATCGACGACTCGACGATCGAACTCCTCGGCGGTCCGCTGGCCCACCCGTTCCAGCCGTTGCTGCATCCGCGGCTGCGTCGATTCGAACTCGGGGAGGGCCTTGAGGACGCGCGAATGCGGTGGGGCACGAGGCCGTCCGGGATCTGGGCGCCGGAGTGCGGTTACACCCCGGGGATGGAGGTCGAGTACGCGGACGCCGGCGTCACCCACTTCATGGTGGACGGGCCGTCGCTGCGCGGTGATACCTCGGTGGGGCGGCCGGTCCGCGACTCGGACGTGGTCGCGTTCGGGCGCGACCTGCAGGTGTCCTACCGGGTGTGGTCACCGAAATCCGGCTACCCCGGGCACGGCGCGTACCGCGACTTCCACACCTACGACCACGACACCGGGCTCAAGCCGTCCCGGGTCACCGGCAAAACCGTCGACTCGAAGGACAAGGCGCCGTACGACCCGGAGCTGGCGGCGGCGGCCGTCGACCGGCACGTCGACGACTTCGTCGCCACCGTCGTCGACCGGATCCACAGCGAACACAACCGGACCGGAAGGGACGCCCTCGTCGTCGCCGCGTTCGACACCGAACTGTTCGGGCACTGGTGGTTCGAGGGACCGCAGTGGCTGGAGAAGGTGCTCCGCGCGCTGCCCGAGGCCGGGGTCGACGTCGGCACGCTGTCGCAGGCCCGGGACCGCGGGTACGTCGGTGCACCCGTCGATCTCGCCGACTCGTCATGGGGCAGCGGCAAGGACTGGCGGGTGTGGGCGGGCGACCAGGTTGCCGACCTGGTGCAGCTGAACGCCGAGGTCGTGCAGACGGCGCTGGACACCGTCGACAAGGCCCGCGGGTCCGCGGGCCGTCGTGCGGTGCGCGACCGGGCCAACGACCAGATCCTGCGGGAGGCGATCATGACCGTCCAGAGCGACTGGGCGTTCATGGTGAGCAAGGACTCGGCGGCGGGGTACGCGCGCGACCGCGCCCACAAGCACGCGCACGCCACCAGGGAGATCGCCGACGCGGTCGCGTCCGGGCACGCCGACCGCGCGGACCGGCTCGCCGCCGGATGGAACAACGCGGACGGGCTGTTCCCCGGCCTCGATGCGCGCCGACTGCCCGACGACGTCGCGGAGGGGTGACGGAGATGAAGGTTCTGATCGTGTCGTGGGAGTACCCGCCCGTGGTCGTCGGCGGCCTCGGCAGGCACGTCCATCACCTGGCGACCGAGCTGGCCGCGGCCGGACACGAGGTGGTCGTGCTCTCGCGCAGGCCCACCGGCACCGACGCCTCCACCCATCCGACGATCACCCACATCTCGGAGGGTGTCCTGGTGGTCGCGGTCGCCGAGGACGCCCCGCACTTCGTGTTCGGCGAGGACATGCTGGCGTGGACCCTCGCGATGGGACACGCGATGGTCCGGGCTGGCGTCGGCCTGGCCCGCCCGGGGATCGGCGAGGGCTGGCGGCCCGATGTCGTGCACGCCCACGACTGGCTGGTCGCGCATCCGGCGATCGCGCTGGCCGAGTACTTCGACGTGCCGCTGGTCTCGACGCTGCACGCCACCGAGGCGGGCAGGCACAGCGGCTGGCTGTCGGGGACGATCAACCGTCAGGTGCATTCGGTGGAGTGGTGGCTCGCCAACGAGTCCGACTCGATCATCACCTGCTCCGCCTCGATGGAGGAGGAGGTCAGTGAGCTCTACGGACCGAACCTGGCGCCGATCACGGTGATCCGCAACGGGATCGACGTCGCGACCTGGACCTACCGGGACCGGGCGCCGCGGTCGGGTCCGCCCCGGCTGCTGTTCGTCGGGCGGCTCGAATACGAGAAGGGCGTGCAGGACGTGATCGCGGCGCTGCCCCGGATCCGGCGCAGCCACCCCGGCACCACGCTCGCCGTGGCTGGCGAGGGCACCCAGTACGAGTGGTTGCGCGAGCAGGCCCGCACGCACCGGGTGCTGCGGTCGGTGAACTTCCTCGGGTCGCTCGACCACACCGAACTGCTCGGCTGGTTGCACGGCGCGGACGCGATCGTGCTGCCCAGCCGCTACGAGCCGTTCGGCATCATCGCACTCGAGGCCGCGGCCGCGGGCACACCGCTGGTGGCGTCCACCGCGGGCGGGCTCGGCGAGGCGGTCGTGGACGGGGTGACCGGGTTGTCGTTCCAGCCGGGTGACGTGGACGGCCTGACCTCCGCGGTCCGGGAGGCCCTCGACGAGCCGACGGCCACCCAACTCCGGGCCCGGGCGGCACGGGACCGGCTGACGGAGGACTTCGACTGGCATCAGGTCGCCACCGACACCGCGCAGGTCTATCTGAGCGCCAAGCGCCGGGTCCGGCACCCGCTGGCCAGGCCCGAGATCCCGCAGCGCCCGCTGCCCGGCCGGTAGGCGGCTCCGCCGCCCGTGAGTCCTTCTGGCCCCCATCGAGGCCACAAGGACTCACGGGCGCGCAGCGCCTATCCGGCTGCGGCCTTCTTGCGTTCGATGTCCTCGAGCGCGGCGATGTACTTCGCCCGCTCCTCGGCACCGGCCTCCCACGCCTCCCTGCGGTTCTTGACGACCTTCGCAGGCGCCCCGACCGCGATGCTGTAGTCCGGCACCTCGCCCTTGACCACGGCGTGCGCGCCGAGCACGCAGCCCCGGCCGGTGATCGTGTTGCGCAGCACCGTCACCTTGGCCGCGATCCAGGTGTCGGGACCGATCCGCACCGGACCCTTGACGATGCCCTGATCCTTGATCGGGGTGTTGACGTCGTCCATGCGATGGTCGAAGTCGCAGATGTAGCACCAGTCCGCGACGAGGGTGGAGGCACCGATCTCGATGTCGAGGTAGGTGTTGACGACGTTGTCCTTACCGAAGACCACCTTGTCGCCGATGCGGAGCGAACCCTCGTGGCAGCGGATGGCATTGCCGTCACCGATGTGAACCCAGCGTCCGATTTCCAGCCGGGACAGCCCGGGCGTCGAGTGGATCTCCACCCGCTTGCCGAGGAACACCATGCCGCGCAGGATCACGTGCGGATTGGCAAGCCGGAACTTCGCGAGGCGGTAGTACCGCACGAGATACCACGGCGTGTACGCCTTGTTCGCGAGCACCCACCGGAGGGAGTCGCGGGTAAGGAACTTGGCCTGGTCCGGGTCGGTCCGCCGGGATCCACGCCACCTCGTGCGCAACGGTGCGCCCCACATGCTGGTCATGACCGGACAGCCTACGGTCACCCATGGTGAGGTCGATCACGGCCCGGCCCCGATTCGGGTCCGACGCGGTCGAGCCCACCGAGGATCAGGGCCGCCACCACCGCGCCGACCGCGACCACCGCAACGGCAAGGAGCGAGCCGGTCATCACCCCGATCAGTGCGGCGCTGCCGACGATGAGGGCGACCACGATCACGGTGCCTGCCAGGGGCGTACCCAGCAGGTGGTCGACGTCGCCGGTGGGCCGACCCGTCCCCACCTTCGCTCCTGCCGAACCCATGTGTCCATTGCATCACAGATAAGGCCAACAAATTGGCTAATTTCTCGGACTAATGATCGCGGGGAATTGCGCCGTCCCGAACTCGCGAACTCATTCCGTGCGCGGAAATTCGAACCACTGTCCGCCACGTGAATGAATGCCACGCCTGCAGTTCCGCAAATCGGGTGGCGTTCCGCTCGGCCGAGCACGGGGCGGGTGAACGCCCCACCCGCCCCGGCCAGATAGTGTGCAGCGAGCGAAATCCACACGAGGAGTGATGAATGCGGCGGGTCCTTCGGTCGACAGCGATATCGCTGGCAACGGTGTCGGCGCTGCTCGCGGCCGGCTGCGGCAGCGACTCCCCGGCGACCGCCATCTACTCGCCTGCCGGCTGGCCCGCGATGCACGCGGACGCAGGCAACAGCAACAGCAGTCCGGTGACCGGATCCCGATCCGTGTCGTTCGACTGGTCGCGCCCGCTCGGCGCGCCAACCGCGACGCCCGCCTCGGTGGCGTCGACCGGCCAGATCTTCGCCACCACCGGTTCCGATCGCGGCTGCAACCTCTGGTCGTTCGAGATGGACAGCGGACGCAAACGCTGGTGCACCCGCATCGGCCCCGGCGTCGCGGCGTCAACGCCGATCGTCGACACCGCGACCAACGTCTACATCGGCGAGGACGGCGCGATGAGCTCGTTCACCGAGATGGGGCAGTTGCGGTGGCGAACGGTTGTCAGCGGCACCCCCATCTCCGCCCAGTTCACCGGGGATGGCAACGTGCTGTTCGTCACCCAGTTCGGCGTCGTCTCCGTCCTCAGCCCGCAGACGGGCAAGGAAATCGTTCCGTCCTATCAGCTGGTCCCGGCACCAACCATC
Organism: Rhodococcus sp. NPDC058505; assembly: GCF_042720095.1. Lineage (NCBI taxonomy): Bacteria > Bacillati > Actinomycetota > Actinomycetes > Mycobacteriales > Nocardiaceae > Rhodococcus > Rhodococcus sp. NPDC058505. Next base: position 741 of record NZ_JBHXNB010000047.1, on the reverse strand, counting down.
GAGCAGGGCCAGAACATTCCCCTGCCGCCCGCCGCCCAGGGCCTCGACACCTGTGCCCTCGGATCGTCACCGGAGTGCCCGGTCGCGAACACCCCCGCCATCGATCTGGAGACGGGCCGCTTCTACCTCACCGTGTGGCGTCCCGGACGCCCCGCCGCCGAGCTGGTCGCAATGCGATACCGCGACGGACAGCTCACCGAGGAATGGTCGTCCGGCGTCGTCCCCGGCGGCAGCGCATCGAGCCCCGTCCTCTCCGCGGACCGCGCCACCGTCTACGTCACCGACACCAGGGGCGTGCTGTTCGCGCTCGACGCAGGCACCGGAGCCGCCCGCTGGCAGCAGGACCTCGGATACGTCGCGGCGGGCAGCCCGTCCGTCTCCGCCGACGGGCTGATCATCCCCGCAGGCGGGCCCGACGGTCACCTGCTCGCCCTCCGCGACCTCGGCGACCGGGGCGAGATCGCCTGGGAGCGCAAGGAACTTCGACATCTGGGTGACCCCGCCCAGACCGCGGGCGGCACCGGCTACACGACGGTCCGGGACGGCGCCGACGGACTCGCGTTGATCACCTTCGACACCGGGACGGGTGAGACGGTCGACCGGGACGCGCTGCCGAACGCGTCGGGCTACCCCGTCGGCACCTCGATCGGGCCGGACGGCGAGGTCCTCACCTCCAGCGCGATCGGGGAACTGTTCGTGTTCACGCCCTGACCGGGGCCGTGGGGGGGGGGGGGGGGGGCC
>NZ_JBHXNB010000046.1:0-8515 GCF_042720095.1 Rhodococcus sp. NPDC058505 | reverse complement strand
GACGGCACCCGCGGCGGCGCGGATGCATCCGCGGCGCGCGGCACCCGCGGCGGCGGCCGGGGCCGTGGCCAGTCCGCGGCGGGCCAGCAGCGGTCGTCGAACCAGCGCGGATCCGGCCAGGGGTCGGTCACCGTCTACAGCAGCGACACCGGGTACACCGGCGCCGGGCAGGGCGGCGGCAGCAACCAGCGGCGCCGCCGCGCGACCCGCCCGTAACACCCCGCCGTGCGGGCGGGGCTGGGGGGGGCGGGGGGGGCGGGGAGCCCCGCCGCAACCGGGACGAACCCCCCCCCGCGCCGCGCACGGCGGCGGTCGCATCGGAGCGCGGACACCCGGCGCTATCCGGTCAGGGCCAGGCCCTCGCCGAGGAAGTACGCGCCAAGGACCAGCAGTACCACCAGCGTGATCGCGGTCATGTTCCTCTCGATCCACGCCCTGGTGTCCCCCAACGCCGAGTCGATCCGGTGACCGGCGACGATGCGAACGCTGAGTGGCACAATCACGCCCGCCGACGCAAGCAACGCGAATACCGCCGCCGCACCGGCGGACTCGGCGGACGCGAGCCGAGCGGCGCCCAGCGCCGCACCGGCGCTGACCGCGAGGGGAATGTTCTTCACGACGAGCAACCCCTGCGCGACGCCCAGACCGAAACATCCGATCGTGCCGATGCCGTCGAGGCGATCGAGGAGGCCGGGCTTGCTCGCCTTCCCCTCCGAGTCCGACCGCTCCGGTGCGGGCCGTTTGATCCAGGCCACCGCGGCCAGCCCGAAGAACAGCGCCGCGAACACCAGTTGGACGACGTTGATGCCGTCCGCGGTCTGCTCCGGGTGGTCGTCGTCGACGGTGTCGATCACCGCCGCCGCGATCGCGGTGATCGACAGCAACGCGAGGAACCACCCGAGGCCGAACAGGGACGTCTTGATCCTGCCTCGGTCACCGAGCAGAAGCACGATCGCGGTGGTCACCGCGAAGGGGCTGAGCGCCAGCCCCATTGCGTAGGTCGTCGTTTCTCCCACCGCTGACCACATGGTCATGCCGCCTTCATTTCTCACGTGCCCGTTCGATACTCGCGCCGACACTACGCCCGGCACGCACCATGCCGCCCGAACCATCCCCCCGGTCGCCGGATAGGGTCGCACCTACCTGTCAACGCGGTTGGAGAAGCACGCCCATGGTCGCACCATTCGCAGTCACCCACGTGTCCGTCGTCACCGGCGACGACGTCGGGACCGTTCACTCCGACTGGACCGTCGTCGTGAACTCGTCGGGCACAATCGAGTACGCGGGGCCTGCCTCCGATGCCCAGATCCCGCCCGGATACCGGAGCATCGACGGCTCGGGCCGCTACCTGCTGCCCGGCATCATCAACGCGCACGCCCACCTGTTCGCCGACGGGAAGCCGCTGCCGAAGATCTACACCCGGCCGCGGACCGCCCTGCTCGCCACCAAGTTCCTGCACAGCCCGCTCGGACGCCGCATGCTGCGGCGCCGCACCAAGACCAATCTGCTCACCCAGCTGCATACCGGCGTGACCACCATCCGCAGCGTCGGTGACGTCGGCGACGAGGTGATCGAGGCCAGGAACGCCATCGAGCGCGGCGAGTACGTCGGCCCCCGCATCATGCCGTCGGGTCCGTTGATGGCGATCACCGGCGGTCACGGCGCCCCGCAGATCGCGCACGTCTGCGACGTCCCCTCGCAGGGACGCCGGTCCACCCGTGAGAACCTCGATCGCGGCGCGCAGACCATCAAGATCTCCGCGACCGGCGGGGTCACCGATGCCACCGAGGTCGGGCATGCGGGCAAGCCGGAGATGAGCGAGGAGGGCATGCGGGCGATCTGCGACGAGGCGCACGCCCGCGGGGTACTGGTCGCCGCCCATGCGCAGGGAGTCGAGGGGGTGATCGCCGCGCTGCGCGCCGGTGTCGACACCATCGAGCACGGCAGCAGCATGAACGACGAGGCGATCGCGCTCTATAAGGACAACCCGAACTCGCTGCGCGGCTACTCGGCGATGATCCCGACGCTGCAGGCCTGCCTGCCGCTGGTGAAGCTGCCGCAGTCGGTGACCGGCGCCGATGACATCGTGCTGGCGAACGCGAAACTCGTTCTCGACGAGATGGTGTCGGGCATCCGGTCGGCCCTCGACAACGGCATCGTGCTCGGCATGGGCACCGACTCCGCGGTGACCTATGTGACGCACTCGAACACCTGGCGCGAGCTCGACCTGCTGGTCCGCTACGGCGGCCTCACCCCGGTGCAGGCGCTGCACGCCGCCACCGCCGCGAACGCGCGGATCCTCGGCCTCGACGACCGGATCGGCTCAATCGAGGACGGGAAGGACGCCGACCTGGTGCTCCTCGACGGCAACCCGCTCGAGGACATGCGTGCCCTCGCCGCGCCCCGCGCGGTCGCCGCCCGCGGCACCCTGATCGAGGACCTGCGCCCGGCCCGGATCCCGGAGATCGACGCCCGGTTCGACACCTTCTAGACGCCGTGGATCCCATCCTGGCGACCGTCCTGGTCCTGCTCGCCGCGATCGTCGCGTTCGTCACGAACAGGGTGTCACCGGCGGTGGTCGCGCTGGGGGTCGCGCTCGCGCTGTACGCCACCGGCGCCGTGACATTCGAGCAGACGATCGCCGGGTTCGGCGATCCGATCGTCGTCTACCTGGCCGGGCTGTTCGTGATCAGCGAGGCGCTCGACTCGACCGGGGTGACGGCGTGGGCGGGGCAGCAGCTGACCCGCCGGGTCGGGGATAAGCGGTCGTCGGTGCTGATCGCGCTGATGCTGCTGTCCGCGGTCCTGACCGCGCTGATCAGTGTCAACGGCACCGTCGCCGCGCTGGTCCCGGTCGGGGTCGCGCTGGCCGCCCGGCTGCGGCAGCCACCGTCGCAGCTCCTGATCCCGCTCGCGTTTGCCGCGCACGCGGGGTCGATGCTCACCATGCTCGGCACCCCGATCAACGTCCTCGTGTCGGAACTGTCCGTCGAGGCCGGATCGCGGCCGTTCGGCTTCTTCGAGTTCGCGCTGGTCGGGGTGCCGTTGCTGATCGGTGTCGTCGTGATCGTGGTACTCCTCGGGCCACGACTGCTACCGCACCGGTATCCCGCGAACGCGCCGCGCAACCTCGGCGATCACGCCGAAACACTCGCCCGCGACTACGCACTGCCCCCGGACTCCGCCCGCATCGGCTACGAGGACGGCGTCATCGAGATCGTGATCCCGCCCCGGTCCCCGTTCGTCGGCGACCTCGTGTACCCGGGAATGCGCACCGAGTCCGGGGAACTGGTGGTCACCGCCGTCCGCCGCGGCGAGGACCGTATCGACCGCACCCACCTGCGCACCGGCGACATCCTGGTGCTGCGCGGCACCTGGGAGGACCTCGAGCGCAAGGCGGGCAACCCCGGCGTCCTCCCCGTCGATTCCCCGGACCGGATCCGGCGGCAGTCCGTGCACCTCGGCGCCCGCTCCTACGTGTCCGTCGCGGTCCTCGTCGCCATGTGCGGGTTCCTGGCGTTCGACGTGTTCCCGCCCGCGATCGTGGTCCTACTCGCGAGCGCAATCCTCGTCGGGTCCCGGGTCGTGACGATGAGCCAGGTGCAGAGTTCGGTATCGCTGACCACGCTGATCGTGGTGGCCGGGATGATCCCGATGTCCACCGCGCTGCAGACCAGCGGTGCGGCAGAGCAGATCTCGTCGGCACTGGTGTCTTGGTTCGGCGCGAACTCACCGCATCTGCTGCTCGCCAGCATCGTGCTGCTGGTCATCGTCCTCGGGCAGTTTCTCAGCAACCTCGCGACCGTGCTCATCGTCGCCCCCGTCGCTGTCGCCGTCGCGGAGAGTACCGGCGTGTCGATCCTGCCGATGATGATGGCCATCACTGTCGCGGGGGCGGCGTCGTTCCTCACCCCGGTCGCGACCGCGGGCAACCTGATGGTTCAGGACCCAGGCGACTACCGGTTCGGCGACTACTGGAAGCTCGGATTACCCTGCGCCGCACTGTTTGCGGCCGTCGCGGTGTTCCTCGTCCCACTGATCTGGCCGTTCTGAGCCGCGGCCCGCTGACGACCGGACCCGTCAGTCGCCGACGACGTAGCGGTGCACGCCCGTCATCGCCTCTGCACCGCTCACGTGCGCCGGGTCCGCGACGCACGCGCCGAGCCTGCGCAGCGCCGCGTCGCCGTCGAGGCCGGAGCCGATCAGGACCAGCTCGGTGCCGCGGTCGCGGCCCCGGCCCCATGGGGTGCGGTCGAAGCGGATGTGCCGCCCGACGGTCTGCAGCAGGTAGCGCTGGGTGTGGCCCGGGATGCCGAAGTACACCGCACCCTTCATGCGGTACAGCCCGGCGGGCGGGTCCTCCAGGAACCGCACCAGGGCCCGCGGATCGATCGGATCCCTGCTGGTGAACGACACGCTGCGGTACTGGTCGTGCAGGTGCTCGTGCTCCCCGCACTCGTGATGCCGCTCGAGCAGCAGCTCGTCGAGGCTCAGCTGGCGGGGGCCGTCGTCGACGCGGACGACCTCGTCGAAGAGCAGCCGGGGATCGATCCGGCCGTGCGTCGTCTCCAGCATCGGGGATCGGTCGTTCAGGCCGGCGACCCGCTCCCGCACTGCGTCGGCCACCGCCCCGTCGCACAGGTCGATCTTGTTGAGCACCAATAGATCCGCCATCCGCACGTGCAGATCCAGTTCCGGATGCCGCGCGCTGGCGTCGTCGATCCCTGCCGCGTCGACCACGACGACCAGGCCCCCGAAACCGATGCCCGGATTATCGCTGGCGAGGAGCATGCGGACCATCGTGCGCGGCTCGGCGAGTCCGCTCGCCTCGATCACAATGACGTCGAGGTCCGCGCGGGTGAGCCGGTCCAGCATCGCATCCAGCTCACCGACGTCGACGGCGCAGCACAGGCAGCCGTTGCTCAGCGCCACCGTCGAGTCGACCTGACCGGCGACCATCATCGCGTCGATATTGACGGCGCCGAAGTCGTTGACGATCACCCCGATCCGCACCCCGTGGTCGCCGCGGAGCAGATGGTTCAGCAGGCTGGTCTTCCCGGAGCCGAGGAATCCGGCCACCAGCACCACCGGGATCCGCCGCCGTGCCACCCGCTCTCCTCCCGTCCGTCATCACCGTTTCGCTGAAATAGTAGTGAACTCGGTTACGGCAATGTGAACACCGGGTTGCGCACCCTTTCGCGCCGGTGGTTCGCGTCACATCCGCAGGTCTCGGCGTTGCGGATCATCGCCGGGTCACGCTGTAATAACGGCGCCCACAGGGCTTTCGGCACACTCCTCGCGATCTCGCGGGCACTCTTTCAAGGGGTACATGATGAAGTTGACGCGCACCGCGACCCTGGTCGCCACCGTCGGCCTTGCACTGGGCGCGGGCAGCGGCATCGCGATCGCCGCGCCCGCCGAGGGCGGGACGGGATCCACCGCGATCGAGACGATCGAGCGCGCCGCCACCCAGGAGGACGCCAACGGCGCGGTCCAGACCGCGGTCGGCGAGATGACCGTCAAGGGCCTGCGGGAGTGCGGGCTCGGTGCGCTGATCGGCAAGACCACCGACGAGATGAGTGTCAAGAACGTCGCGGTCTTCGTCGGCGCGATGGGCAAGCGCGTCGTCGCCCTCGTCGAGGGGCCCGCCGCCCTGGTCTCGGTCGCCGCGGGCGGCTGCGTCGAACGCACCCTCCTCGCCTTCGACGTCAGCAGCGGGTCCGCCGCGGCGGGCGGATCGGTCGCCTCCCTCGCGCTGGGCGGCTTCCTCGGCACCGGCTCGCTGGCCTCCGCCTCATCCGACACCGGGTCGAGCGCCGCCGGCCTGCTCGACTCCGCCTCGTCCGATACCGGCTCCGCCGACGCCGCCTCGTCCGACACCGGGTCGCTCGACACCGGTTCGCTCGGTGCGGATCTCGAGGCGAGCGGGGCCGTCTCCGACGCGCTCTTCGCCGGTTCCGCGGGAGCCTGATTCACCGAGGTACCCGTCACCGAGCGAGGGCCGGACACCATGCAGGTGTCCGGCCCTCGCCATGTTCGGCGGTGCGCGTCAACCGAGTTCGTCGAGCAGCGTTGCGATCAGGTCCGCGAAGATGCCGAGGTTCTCCGCCGTCGCGAGGTCCCGCATTCCGTCCGGGCCGAGCGTGGACAGCAGCGTCTGGAGTGCGGTGAGCCCCTGGGCCAGCAGGGCCTCGGGCCCGGCCGCACCCGGCCGCTCGCCCGCGCCGGGTGTGCTGGTGGTCGGTGCGGTCGTCGTCGGGGACGCCGGGGCCTGCGGGGCCGCGGCGGCCGAATCGTCGACGGTGCCAGGGTCGGTGGCGGTGGCCGGTGCGGCGGCCTCCGCGGTCGCGGGGGCGCCTGCCCCGTCCGTGCCCATCAGGAAGTCGACGGCACCGACGATGATCGCGACGGCGTGCTTGAGTCGGCCGTCGGCGCTGTCGAGGACCGCCGCGTCGGCGGGATTCGACCCGTTGCCCATCTCCACGAACGCGAGCGGCACCGTGGTCAGCGCGGGTCCGGCGATGTCGGCGCGGCTCTGCAACCCGTCCACCACCCCCGCGTAGTTCGCCGCGGTGAAGCCGCCAGCGAGGTAGGCGTCCCGGATCGCCGTCGACGCGGCGAGCCCGGGGCCCGACTGCACCTCGTCGACCCGCGCGTCGGGGATCGGCAGGGTCGGCACGATCAGGTGGAAGCCGTTCCTGTTGTCGTCCTCGCCCGCGACGGTCGAGTCGGCGTGGATGCTCACCGCGAGATCCGCGCCCGACGCGTTCGCGGCGCGGGCCCGCTCGTCCACGCAGCCACCCCACCCGGTGTCGTCCTGTCTGCTCAATTCGACCGTCGCACCGAGCTTCTCGAGGCCCGCCTTGACGAGTTGGGAGACGTCCCAGGTGACGGTGTGCTCGGGCGTCCCGCCGAGGGTGGTCATGCCGGTGGTCTGGCAGTCCTTGGTCCCGCCGCGGCCGTCGTCGACCTGCCGCGCCAGGTTCTCGTCGTGGCCGGTGCCCTGATGACCGGGGTCGAGGAAGATCGTCCTCCCGGTGAGCGGGGTGAGCGGTGCGACGGTCGCGGGGTCGGCGGCCGGATCGGCGAGCGCGGTCGGCGGGAGCAGCGCGGCGGTCACGGCGACCGCGGAGGCGGCGGCCCCGATGGTCCAGGTGGTCAGTTTCATGGGCGTCGACGGACGCACGACGGGCGGGACGCCCCGGCGCCGCTCTCCTTCCGGCGGGTAACGGCAGCACTGCCACAGCAGTCACTCTTGTCACATGCGGATCCAGTGAAGCACCCGTCGCGCGGTATCGGGCGGCGCGCGCGGCGGTTTCCGGCGAACTGTTGGCGTTCCGTGATCTCACGGGCTGGACGCGCGCTTGACCTCAAGTGCACTTGAAGTAGCACCCTTTGTCGCATGACTACCGAAACCGCCATCACCCTGCCCACCGAGACGGACGTTGCCCGCCTCCGCGACCTCGTCGCCGTCGTGCAGCGCACCCAACGCGCGGAAGACGTCGACGGCTTCCTCGCCCTGTTCGCACCCGACGCCGTGTGGGTCAACGGCGCGGGCCGCCGCCTGGTCGGACTCGACGAGATCGCGGCCTTCACCCGACAGGTGCTGCCCGGCGCGATGGCGGACCAGTCCGTCCGCTACGACGTGGTGGACGTGCGCTTCCTGGCGCCGGACATCGCGATCACCAGCGTCGATCAGGAGGCCCTCACGCCGGAGGAGCAGTCGTTCTCACCGCGGCGCGAGGGTCGGCCGACGTACGTGTGGGCTCGGCGCGGCGGCGACTGGCTGCTCGTGCAGGGGCAGAACACCATCGTGGTTCGCCCCGACACGGAGGTCGGCAGTGACGTCTCGGCGGCGGACGCGGCCGCGCTGCGCGCCATCATCGCCAGGGTCGAGGACGGATTCAACCGCAACGACGCCGACCTGCTGCTCGGCGACATCGCACCGGACGCCCGCATCGTGAACGCGGCGGGCATGGAGGCCGCCGGGCTCGAGGAGATCGAGGAGACCACCCGGCGCGGGCTCGCGCATCCGTCCCTCCGCGACGCCACCGCGCACTACCGGGTCCACGGGATGTCGATGCTCGGACCCGACATCGCGGTCGCCAGCAAGCGCGCCTGGTCGACGGCGGACGCGGCCGACCGGGGCGAGGCTCCCGAAATGACGGCGCTGTACGTCTTCGCGCGGCGGGACGGCCGGTGGTGGATCATCCGCAGGCAGAACACGCTGGTCCCCACCGCCTAACCTCGGGCGGTACAGAAAGGAAAGACCCGGTCAGACATTGTCTGACCGGGTCTTCTCGGTGGAGCTAAGGGGACTCGAACCCCTGACCCCCACACTGCCAGTGTGGTGCGCTACCAGCTGCGCCATAGCCCCGTGTTCTGTTGTGCTCACCCGGTGTCCCGGGCCCGGCGGGAGCCTCGACCGTTTCGGGCCGTTCCGCTCTCGCCTGGAAAAAGTTACACCACCATCGGTCGACGCAACAAATCGGCTGGTCACCGACATTTCCTCCGG
>NZ_JBHXNB010000045.1:0-9372 GCF_042720095.1 Rhodococcus sp. NPDC058505 | reverse complement strand
GGGGCCGGTGCGGCAGGCGCGGGGGCCGGTGCGGCAGGCGCGGGGGCCGGTGCGGCAGGCGCGGGGGCGGGTGCGGCGGGGGCCGGAGCCGGGGCGGCAGCGGGGGCGCCGGATCCGATCACGGCCAGCTGCGCACCGACGGCGATGGTGTCGTCCTCCTCCGCGTTGATCTCGAGCAGCGTGCCCGCGACGGGGGAGGGGATCTCCGTGTCGACCTTGTCGGTGGACACCTCGAGCAGCGGCTCGTCGACGGCGACGGCGTCACCGACGGCCTTGAGCCAGCGCGTGACGGTGCCCTCGGTGACGGACTCGCCGAGCTCGGGCATCGTGACCGGGGTCCCGGTGGCGGCGGCGGGAGCGGGTGCTGCGGCGGGTGCTGCGGCGGCGGCGGCGGGTGCGGCGGCGGCGGGCTCGGGCTCCGGCGCTGCGGCGGGAGCGGCCGGGGCGGGCGCCTCGTCGGCGCCACCGATGACACCGAGCTCACCGCCGATCTCGACGGTGTCGTCCTCCTGGGCGACGATCTTGGTCAGGACGCCAGCGGCGGGAGACGGAATCTCGGTGTCGACCTTGTCGGTGGAGACCTCGAGCAGGGGCTCGTCGAGTTCTACCGTGTCTCCCTCCTGCTTGAGCCACCTGGTGACGGTTCCCTCGGTGACGCTCTCACCGAGAGCCGGCATCTGGACGGAGAAGGCCATTTCTTTTGACTCCTCGACAGTTGTGTTCGGGTTGTTGAGTTGGTCGACTTGTGGTCGAAAACATTCTGCAATACGGGTCCGGTTGCGGGACCGGTGACGATGGACGACCCCGTCACCCGTGCAACCCCGCGACGGTGCTTCTTCATCCTTGCATTGATCGTTTCGCGGCGTCCGTCGAGGGGCAGGTCACACTGCCCTCATCAACCTCACAGCAAGTGGTGGCACACTGCAATGTTCGGGTTCGGGCACGACGGCGGGGTGAGGGCGATGGGGTTAAGGAAACTGTTCGGCCGCGGAGGCCGGCGCGCCGAGCGCGTCACGGACACGGACGCCCGTTATCTCGCGGAGTGGGCGCGCACCCATATCGGGGTCGAGGCCTTCGTCGAGCCGCGGACCACCGTCACCCCTCTGACGGTGATGCTGGTCGCGGCCGACGGGCAATGGACGCGGCGCGCGGTCGGCGGGGAGCGCGGTGCCCGCAGGCTCGGCGAGGACCTGCACATCCCCGTGTACGACGTCCGCAAGACCGGCTACCCGCAGCGGATGCGCGACCACGAGGCCAGACAGAAGATCCTGCGTAACCGCGCCCGCGAGGCCTGACGGCACCGTGCGTGATGTTCACCCCGATCGGGGTGAAAATCACGCACGGGTGCGGAGCGCAGCGGAGCCGCCCCATCTGCACGGGCGCGGAGCGCAGCTAGCCGTTGGCGGCGATGTCCTCAAGGACGCTGATCATCGTGCGGACCGGGACGCCGGTGCCGCCCTTCGGGGTGTAGCCGAACGGGCCGCCGGTGTTGTACGACGGACCCGCGACGTCGATGTGCGCCCACTGCACGTCGTCGGCGACGAACTCCTTCAGGAAGATCGCCGCCGCGAGCATGCCGCCCCACCGGTGCGGGGTCACGTTCGCCAGGTCCGCGACCTTCGAGTTCAGGTCCGCGCGCAGCTCGGCGGGCAGCGGCATCGGCCACGCGTTCTCGCCGATCTCCTGCGAGATCCGGGCGACCCGATCGCGAAACTCGTCGGTGCCCATCACGCCGGGGGTGCGGTTGCCGAGCGCGACCATCTGCGCTCCGGTGAGCGTCGCGGTGTCGATCAGGTAGTCGGGGTTCTGCTCGCACGCCTTGACGATGGCGTCGGCGAGCACGAGGCGACCCTCGGCGTCGGTGTTGATCACCTCGACGGTGGTGCCGCCGTACTGGGTGAGGACGTCCCCGGGGCGCTGGGCGGTCGCGGACGGCATGTTCTCGGCCATCGGCGCGTACGCGTCGACGCCGACCTTCAGCCCGAGCTTGGCTGCGAGGACGACCGTCGCGATGACGGCCGCGGCGCCGCCCATGTCGGAGGTCATGTTCTCCATGCCCGCGGCGGGCTTGATGGAGATGCCGCCGGTGTCGAAGGTGATGCCCTTGCCCACCAGTGCGACCTTCTTGAGCCCGCGGCCGGTCGGCTTGTGGGTGAGCCGGACCAGGCGCGGCAGCCGGGACGATCCCTTGCCGACGCCGAGAATGCCCCCGTAACCGCCCTTCTCGAGGGCCTTCTCGTCGAGCACCTCCACCTTCAGTCCGGCGGCGGCGCCGAGCGCCTTGGCCCGGGCCGCGAACTCTGCCGGGTACAGGTGGCTGGGCGGGGTGTTCACGAACTCGCGGGCGACGGCGACGGCTTCCGCGATCGCGGCCGAGCGGGCAAGTTCGTTCTTTGCCGCCGCGGTGCGCGGTGACGGCACCAGCAACTCGACCCGGCCGAGGGGGGCGCTGCCCGCGCCGGGCGCGGACTTCGCCTTGAACTCGGTGAACGTGTAGGCGCCGAGGTAGAAGCCCTCCGCAGCGGCGCCGAGGTCGAGCCCGGACAGCGTGGTCGCGGCGATGGCGGTGCCGGCGAGCGCGCGGGCGGCCGCACCCGCCGAGCGGCGGATCTGTTCCGCGTCGGCGTCGTCGGCGGACCCGAGCCCGACCGCAACCACACTCGCGACGGGCAGGTCGGCCGGTGCGGGAATCCGGGTGACCTCCTCGGCCCGGCCGGTCGCCCCGACCGCGACGAGCCCGGCGAGGACGGCCTCGGCGGTGGCGTCGTCGAGGACGTCGCCGACGGAAACCTCGGGACCGTCCGGCCCGGTGGTCAGGCCGATGACGAGGACGTCGACCCGCTTGGCGATCGATCCGGCGAGGACGAGTTCCGGGCCGAGCGGCGCATCGGACTTGGCAGGGCTCACATCTGCTCCTGGGGTGTGGGTGATTGCGTTGTCCGCAACTGTAGTTTGCGCCAGCGGGGCGCGCGGACCTGCATCGTCCGGGTGCACCGCCGCCGTTTCGATCGGGTCGGGGCCATCCCCGTCGACTAGCGTGGTGCCCATGAGCGATGCGGAACTGCAGCAGGGACCCCTCCACGCCGTGCACACCGAACTCGGCGCCACCTTCGCCCCGTTCGGAGGCTGGGAGATGCCGGTGTCGTATGCCGGGGTGGTCGCCGAGCACACTGCCGTCCGGGAGACGGTCGGGGTGTTCGACGTCAGCCACCTCGGCAAGGCGTCGGTCGTCGGCCCCGGTGCCGCCGCATTCGTGAATGCTTGCCTGACAAACGATCTCGACAAGATCGGTCCGGGGCAGGCCCAGTACACCCTGTGTGCCACCGAGGCCGGGGGCGTCACCGACGACCTGATCGCCTACTACGTCTCCGCGGACGAGGTGTTCCTGGTGCCGAACGCGGCGAATACCGCGGCTGTGGTCGCCGCGCTGGCCGCGCAGGCCCCGGACGGGATCACGGTGACGGACCTGCACCGCGACTACGGCGTGCTGGCGGTGCAGGGACCGAAATCGCCGGAAATCCTTGCCGCACTGGGATTGCCGTCGGACATGGACTACATGGCGTTCGTCGACGCGGCATTCGAGGGGCAGCCGGTGCGGGTGTGCCGCACCGGGTACACCGGCGAGCACGGCTACGAACTGCTGCCCTCCTGGGAGGGTGCCGAGCCGGTGTTCCGAGCGCTGCTGGCCGCGGTGAAGGCGGCGGGGGGCGAGGTCGCCGGACTCGGTGCCAGGGACACCCTGCGCACCGAGGCGGGCTACCCGCTGCACGGGCACGAACTGTCCACCGACATCTCGCCGCTCGAGGCGCGGTGCGGGTGGGCGATCGGGTGGCGCAAGCCGGCGTTCTGGGGTCGTGAGGCGCTGACCGCGCAGAAGGCGGCGGGCCCCGCCCGCACCATGTGGGGGATCCGGGCGCTCGACCGAGGCGTGCTGCGGCAGGGACAGTCGGTGCTGCGGGAGGGCGTGGCGCTCGGCGAGACCACGTCGGGCACCTTCTCTCCGACGCTGAAGGTCGGCATCGCGTTGGCGCTGCTCGATGCGTCCGCGGGGGTGGCGGCAGGCGACGAGGTCACCGTCGACGTGCGGGGCCGGGCCCTGCGCTGCGAGGTCGTCGCGCCGCCGTTCGTGCCGGTGCACACCCGGTGACCCCGGTGCCGCGCAGGCAGTCGCGCGCCGGCGCGGCACGAGAACTCGCGGTCGCGCATGGTCGTGCACGCCGCGTTCGATAGGATTCGGCGCATGACTGGTGTCCTCGACTTCACGCGTATTCCGCACCCCGCACCCGCCACGGAGCAGGAGCGCGCGCGAGTACTGGAGGCCCCCGGGTTCGGCAAGTACTTCACCGATCACATGGTCACCATCGACTGGACCGAGGACCGCGGCTGGCACGACGCGACCGTGCAGCCCTACGCGCCGCTGCAGATGGATCCGGCGACGATGGTGCTGCACTACGGGCAGGCGATCTTCGAGGGCCTCAAGGCGTACCGGCAGCAGGACGGCTCGATTTCGTCGTTCCGGGTCCTGTCCAACGCGGAACGGCTCCGCGCGTCCGCGCGCCGGATGGCGATGCCGGGGCTGCCCGACGAGCTGTTCCACCGCTCGATCACCGAGCTGCTCGCCGTCGACGGCGGCTGGGTGCCCGCCGCGGGCGGTGAGGACGCGCTCTACCTGCGTCCGTTCCTGATCTCCACCGAGGTCGGCCTCGGGGTGCGGCCCGCGAACAGCTACAAGTACCTGCTGATCGCGTCCCCGGCGGGCGCGTACTTCGCGCAGGGCGTCAAGCCGGTCAGCGTCTGGCTGTCCACCGAGTACGTGCGCGCCGCCCCCGGCGGCACCGGCGCCGCGAAGTTCGCCGGCAACTACGCGGCCTCCCTGGTCGCGCAGGCGCAGGCCGCGGACGAGGGCTGCGACCAGGTCGTCTGGCTCGACGCGACCGAACGCCGGTACGTCGAGGAGATGGGCGGCATGAACCTATTCTTCGTCTTCGGGTCCGGCGCCGACGCCCGCCTCGTCACCCCGGAGCTGTCCGGGTCGCTGCTGCCGGGCATCACCCGCAACTCACTGCTCACCCTCGCCGCCGACGCGGGGTACGCGGTCGAGGAACGCCGGATCAGCACCGACGAGTGGCGGGAGAAGGCGGCGTCCGGGGAGATCACCGAGGTGTTCGCGTGCGGCACCGCCGCGGTCATCACCCCGGTCGGATCCGTGAAGTCCGCCGAGGGCGAGTTCAGCATCAGCGGCGGCGAGCCGGGTGAGGTCACGATGGCGCTCCGCGACACGTTGACCGGGATTCAGCGCGGCACCTTCGCCGACACCCACGGCTGGATGACCACCCTGGCCTGACGGCTTCGGCCCTGCTCGGGCGGGTGCCGCACCCGTCCGGCAGGACCGGCGGTGTGACAGTCTGCTGGCATGACAACTGTCGGCGCGGTCGTGGTGGCGGCCTGCTTCGTGATCGCCGCGGTGTCGATCGTGCGATCCCAATCGGTCGGGTTGTCCGGCAAGCTCGCCTGGATGTCGGTGGCGTTCGTGCTGCCGGTGATCGGGCCGCTGCTGTGGTTCCTGGTCGGGGCGCGGTACAGCTACGGCATCGACGGCGGCAATCCGGGGAGGTAGCCGGCGCTCAGCCGCCGAGCAGGAAGCCGGCCGCGGTCGCGGCGACGGTCACCTCGATCGCGGCGCCGAGAACGTCCCCGGTGATGCCGCCGAAACGGCGGGCGCAGTGGCCGGTCAGCGCGATCACCGCGGCGAGCACCACCGCCGCCACCAGCGGGCCCTGCCACCACCGGTCCGGGACGGCGAGCGTGGACGCGCCGATGATCAGCGCCGTCCACGCGACGCGCACCCACGCGGGCTGGGTGCCCGCGACCAGCGCGCCGAATCCGGTCGCGGTGGCGGCGGGGAGCGTCGGCCTGCAGGTGAGCACCGCGGCGACCCGCCCCGCCGCGACCGCGAGCAGCACCGCCGCCCACTGCCCGGACGCGGCGAGGGAACCGAACGCGAGCGCCTGCCCGCCGAGGACGATCACGAGCGCCGCCGCCCCGAACGGGCCGACGCCGCCGCTGCGCATCACCTCGAGGGCCCGCTCGGGCGGGCCGTAGCAGCCGAGGCCGTCGACGGTGTCCGCGAGCCCGTCGACGTGCATGCCGCGGGTCGCCAACGCCAGCACCGCGACCGCGGCGAGTCCGGCGAGGGCGGCGCCGAGGGACGCGGCGAGCAGTCCCGCGGTCACCGCCGCCGCGAGCAGCCCCAACAGCACCCCGACGACCGGGGCCGCCGCGATCGCGCGACGGCCGGCGGCGCGGTCGATCGGCGGCCCGCCGTCCCGGTGCGGGAGGGGGAGCACCGTCAGCCAGGACAGTGCCAACCGCAACCCGCCCACGTCGTCAGTCCGTGACGGCGGCGTCGGCGAGGCTGTCGCCTGCCTCGCGGTTGCTGACCCCGGCGTCCGCGAAGGTCGCCATGCTCGCGAGGGTGGCGACCGCGCCCTGCAGCACCGGCAGTGCCACCACCGCGCCGGACCCCTCGCCGAGCCGCATGCGCAGGTCCAGGATCGGGTCGAGGTGCAGCCGCTGCAGCGCAACCACGTGGGACGGTTCGGTCGACCGGTGCCCGGCCACCCACCATTCCCTTGCCCCGGGTGCCAGCTCCTCCGCAACCATCGCCGCCGCGGTCACGACGAGGCCGTCGACGATCACCGGGGTCCGCCGCACCGCTGCCTGCGCCAGGAACCCGGCCATCGCCGCCAGGTCGGCGCCCCCGCCGACCCGCAGCAACGCCACCGGGTCCGCGGCGTGGCGTCGCACCCGCCGCATCGCGTCCCGGATCGCGGCCGTCTTCCGGATCCAGCCCGCGTCGTCGATGCCGGTGCCGCGGCCCACCGCGGCGACCGGTTCGGTGTCCGTCAGCGTCGCGATCAGCACCGTCGCCGGGGTCGTGTTGCCGATGCCCATCTCACCGGCGATCAGCAGGTCGGCGCCCGCGTCGACCTCCTCGTCGGCGATCGCCCGCCCGGCCGCGATCGCGCGGGCCGTCTCCTCCGCGGTCAGCGCGTCCTCCCGGTCGATGGCGCCGCTGGACCGCCGCACCTTGTGCCGGGACACGGCCGGGTCGGTGTCGGCGTCGACGGCGATGTCGACGACGCGCACCCCGGCACCGTTCGCCGCGGCGAGCACGTTGACCGCGGCGCCACCGGCGAGGAAGTTCGCCACCATCTGCGCGGTCACCTCCGCCGGATACGCGGACACCCCGTGCCGGGCGACGCCGTGGTCGCCGGCGAACACGACCACCCGCGGTCGCGCGAACGGTGTCGGCGGGCACCGGTCCTGGCAGGCGGCGACCCAGCCCGCGAGGTCCTCGAGACGGCCGAGGGATCCGGCGGGCTTGGTCAGCTGCGCCTGCCGGTCGTCCGCGGCGGTCCGCGCCGACGCCGACGGCGCGACGACCGGGTCGAACGACACCCCTGCGGTCTCCGCGTCCTCGGGTGTCGAGGTCGATTCGGTTGTCACAGCACACCTTTCGCGTCGGGTCGCGGCATCGGGACGGTCGTCACTTCAGCTGAACGGTCAGCCCCGCGACCGCGAGGACGACCTCGTCGCACACCCCCGCGATGGCGCCGTTGAGGGCGCCGATCTCGTCCCGGAACAGGCGCCCGGACCTGGTCTCGGGGATCACGCCGAGCCCCACCTCGGGGCTGACGAGTACGAGTGTGCCCGGGTAGCCCGCGACGGCCGTCACCAGGTCCTCGCAGCGGGGCGTGATCGTGCCGCGGGGAGCGTCCCACGCGTCGGCGTCGTCGAGTTCGGCGGTGAGCCAGGTGCCGAGGTCGTCGACGAGCGTCGGGGGGCCGCCCGCACGCAGGATCGACGCGAGTCCCGGGCCGCGCCCGCTCTCGACGGTCGTCCAGTGCGCGGGCCGTCGGACCCGATGCCGGTCGATTCGCGCGGTCCAGTCCGCGTCCTCCGGGTCGATCCGGGCGGTGGCGACGTAGCGGGTCTCACCCGCGGGCATCAACGATTCCGCGTGCCCGGACTTGCCGGAGCGGGCCCCGCCGAGGACGAGCACCCGCCGACCAGGGGCCGCGGTCGTCACACCGCGTCGCCGGGGGAGACCCGCGGCTGCGGCGCCCGCATCTTCCGGATCTGCGATGCCCGGACGAACGCGTACCAGCCCAGCTTGAAGCCACCGTCGATCGAGTCCGGGAAGCGGTCGCGGACCTTGTTGTTGACCTGCCTGCCCAGCAGGATGCCCTCGACCACCATGAACAGCATCATCACGAACATGCCGAGCGTGACGTAGGCCTGCAGCGACGGATCGAGGAACATCGCCAGGATCAGCAGCACCGCGAGCGGCATGAACAGGCCGACCAGGTGCCTGCGCGAGTCCACCAGGTCGCGGACGTAGGCGCGGACCGGGCCCTTGTCGCGGGGCAGCAGGTACTTGTCCTCGCCCGCGAGCATCCTGGCCCGGCGGTCGGCGGCGTCGGCGCGCCGCTCGGCGGACGCGACCTTGCGTTCCTCCTTCGAGCCGCGGTTCTGCTTGCGCCGCGCGCGGGCCTCCTTCGCCGTCATCGGTGCCGGTGCGACCGGCCCGCGGCGTCGGCCCTCGGCCTCCCGGCGGCTCGGCGTCGGACGCCCCTTGCCCTCGGTGAGGGCGGAGGAGGTCGGGGTGGTCGGCTCGGGAGCGGTCGACTCGTCGGCCCGGTCATCCCCGTTGTCGGGATTGTCGGGGTTGCCTCGGCGCAGCAGTTTCACCCCACCAGGCTACTTGCTGGCCTCCCGCCGCCACGACCCCGGACCGTCCCGCCCCACGAGTCGGTCCGAAAGTCGAGGGTCGCGGCGGGAATAGTGTCGCGCGGAGTACGGTTGTAGCGTTCACGGGTTTTGGTACGAGCGAACAGGGAGAGCCCATGACAGTGGAGAACGACAGCTCCGTGCAGAACGACGCCGCGCACAAGGTCGTGATGACCGACGCGGCAGCGGCCAAGGCCAAGGCTCTGCTCGACCAGGAGGGTCGCGACGACCTGGCCCTGCGCATCGCCGTTCAGCCGGGTGGCTGCGCCGGACTGCGCTACCAGCTCTTCTTCGACGACCGCAGCCTCGACGGCGACCTCGTCGTCGACTTCGGTGGGGTCGGGCTCGCCGTCGACCGGATGAGCGCGCCGTACGTCGAGGGCGCCACCATCGACTTTGTCGACACCATCGAGAAGCAGGGCTTCACGATCGATAACCCGAACGCCACCGGCTCCTGCGCCTGCGGCGATTCGTTCAACTGATCGTCCGCACCGCCCACCTCCGGCGCGGCACCCGTCACCGGGCCGGCCACCGCGGCGGGGCCGAGGGGGGCCCGGGGCGCCGCGGCAGGTGGAATTT
>NZ_JBHXNB010000044.1:0-10836 GCF_042720095.1 Rhodococcus sp. NPDC058505 | reverse complement strand
TCTGACCACCCACCCGGCCCGCCAGACCGCCCACCCGCCTGACCGAATGTGGGATTCGGTCACTTCATGTGACCGAATCCCACATTCGGTCAGGCCGGGGTGACGCGGTCAGGTCAGTGCGACGCGGTCAGGCCGGGGTGACGCGGTCAGGCCAGGGTGACGGCGGCCAGCCAGACGCCGGCCGCCAGCAGCGCGCCGAGCAACTCCACCAGGATCGACAGGCCCACCGCCTTGGTCGCGTGCACGGTCGACCGCCACGCGTCGGCGTGGGTGCGGTGCCGCTGCGCCTCCGACAGGTAGGTGCCGAGCAGGAACCCGAGCAGCAGGCCGATCACCGGGATCACGAAGAACCCGACGATGCCGAGCAGGGCCCCGATCACCAGCGACCGGTTCGGGACCCCGGCGTCCCGCATCCGCCTGCCCGGCCAGGTGTACTTGACGACCCCCGAGATCACCAGCAGCGCGGCGGCGACACCGAACACCGCCCAGGCCGTTGCGGTTCCCTCCACGACCGCCCACACCCCGATCGCGCCGAGGATCAGGAGCGCACCGGGCAGGATCGGCAGCACGACGCCGACCAATCCGACCAGGATCGCCAGCCCGACCAGTACCTCCGCACCCGCACTCACGGGCGTCACTGTGCCAGAGGGCAGGATGGTCGGCCATGGAACTGGGCATCGACACCACCATGACACTGCTGGCGGCCGGGGTGATCTTCCTGTTGGCGCTCGGCCTCGGCGTCTGGAAGTACCGGCAGATGGCGACCTCGGAGAATCACCTGGCGCACCCGTACGTCGACATCGCGCACCGCGCCGCGCTGATGTACGCGTTCGCGACCGCGTTGATCGCGGTGTTCGTCGAGCTCAGCGCCTGGCCGACGGGCGTGAACCTGACCGCCGCCGCGGTGGTGGTGTTCTTCTTCGTCGCCGCGATCGGCAGCTACATCCTGCACGGCGCCCGCCGCGACACCGACAATCAGTTCGCGCACGCGGGCGTCCCGCTGCACCTGTCGATGGCGGCGCTGATCGTCGGCGAAATCGGCGGTTTCGCGGTACTCTTCTCCGGATTCGTCGCGGGCCTGCTGTAGCGGCGGCCGGTCGTGATAGGTTGCCCCGCAATGTTGCCCGGATTCCCGGGCGGCAGTCACGAGGGGGCACCGTGAGAGTTCGGGGACGATTCGGTTTGGGCGCGCTCACGACGGCACTGGTCGTCGCGGCGGGGATCGCGGTCGGTGCGGGGACCGCGTCGGCGGATCCGGTGACGTTCGGGCCGTTGCCCGTTCCGTTCGATCTGGGGGCGGCGTTTGGGGTCGGCATGCTGCCGGAGGCGTCACCGCCCGGCGCGAACGACCCGAACTGCACGCCGTCGGAGGAACATCCCAACCCGGTCATTCTGGTGAATCCGACCGGCACCAACCAGTCGCTGGCCTGGCAGGCCGGCGCCCCACTGTTGAAGAACAACGGCTACTGCGTGTTCTCGTTCAACTACGGAAACCCGGTGTGGCTGTCGGAGATTCCGTTCCAGGGCCTCGACGACATCCGGTCCGGATCCCGGAAACTGGCCGCCAAGGTCGACGAGGTGCGGGCCCTCACCGGCGCCGCGAAGGTCGACCTCGTCGGGCATTCTCAGGGCGGCGGGATCATGCCGCTGTACTACCTCAACGTGCTCGGCGGCGACCGGTACGTGGACAAGATGGTCGGCATCTCGCCGTCCAATCATGGCACCTCGCTCAACGGGATCGTGTTCATGCGCACCATGTTCCCGCCGCTGGGGCCCGCGGTGTACCGCGGCCTGGAGGCGATCACCCCCGCCCTCATCCAGCAGGCGCTGGACAGTCCGGTGCAGCGGGAGGTCTACGGCAACGGCGACACCCGCCCCGGGGTCACCTACACGACGATCGTGACCGAGTACGACGAGGTGGTCACCCCGTACACGAACCAGTACCTGGACGGGCCGAACGTCACCAACATTCTGCTCCAGGACGGCTGCCCGCAGGACCGCAGCGACCACGTCTCGACGCTGTACAACGAGCGGTCGTGGCGTTTCGTGCTTGGCGCCCTCGACCCGGACAACGCGGCCCCCGTTCCGTGCATGCCGCAGGGGTTCCTCTTCCCCGGGAACTGGTGAGCGGTCCGATCGTGACCCACGGCACACCGGCGCCCCGTCTCGGGTTACGGTCAGTCGATCGGGCCGCACCGCGCCCCAGAAACGAGGAGAGTCGTGACCGCTGAAGCTGTGTCAGGGAAGGGCCCGCTCGCGGGCATCCGCGTCGTCGAACTGGCCGGGATCGGCCCCGGCCCGCACGCCGCGGTGCTGCTCGCCGACCTCGGCGCCGACGTCGTGCGGGTGCAGCGGGCCGGGCAGATTCCGGGCCCCGACGCCCGCCACGACCAGACCCAGCGTGGCCGCCGGGTCGTCGAGGCGAACCTCAAGGATCCCGCCGACATCGAGAAGGTGCTCGGCCTCCTCGAGCGTGCCGACGTGCTGATCGAGGGCTTTCGCCCCGGCGTCACCGAGCGGATGGGCCTGGGCCCCGATGTCGCACTTGAGCGCAACCCGCGGCTGGTGTACGGCAGGATGACCGGCTGGGGCCAGGAGGGACCGCTCGCGCAGTCCGCGGGTCATGACATCAACTACATCTCGCTGACCGGTGTGCTGCACGCGATCGGCCGTGAAGGGGAGCGCCCCGTCCCGCCGCTGAACATGGTCGGCGACTTCGGTGGCGGCTCGATGTTCCTGGTGTTCGGCATCCTCGCCGCCCTCGTCGAGCGGCAGACCTCCGGCAAGGGCCAGGTCATTGACGCGGCGATGGTCGACGGCACTCTTGCCCTCTCGCACATGATCTGGAGCTTCCGCGGCACCGGCCTGTGGTCCGACGAGCGCGGCGTGAACATGCTCGACACCGGCGCCCCCTACTACGACACCTACGAGACCGCCGACGGCAAGTACATGGCGGTCGGGGCGATCGAGCCGCAGTTCTACGCCGAGCTGCTGCGCCTGCTTGAGCTGGATCCGGCGGCGCTGCCCGGCCAGAACGACCGGAACGGCTGGCCGGATCTGCGCAAGATCCTCACCGAGACGTTCCTGTCGAAGACCCGCGACGAGTGGGCGGTGATCTTCGACGGCACCGACGCCTGCACCACCCCGGTGCTGACCTTCGCCGAGGCCCCGGACAACGCGCACATCGCGGCCCGCGGCTCGCTCGTCGAGCTCGACCGGGTCGTCCAGCACCGGCCAGCGCCGCGGTTCTCCCGCACCCAGCCGGACCTGCCGACCCCGCCGGCGACCGAGGCCACCGACATCGACGGCCTCTGGCGCTGACCGGAATCACCCGCGATGGTCGTGCCGGGTCCCGCGGCACGACCATCGCCGGTGTCATCGGGCACTTCCGACGGTCGCGGTGGCGCCCCCGCGTGTGAAGGAGACACCTCCGATGGTCAGCGCACTCGTTCACACCCCGAAGGCGCGTGAGTACTTGTCCGCCGCAGCCGAATCGGTGCGCGGAAGCCTGCGACCCCGGCGACCAGACCGGCGACTGCTTGAGTCCATCGTCGATGTTGGTTTGCCGACCGGGATCCGCACAGTCAGAGTCCGACCGCTGCCCCAAATTCCCCGGCTCGTACCGGAAATCGGCATCGTCGAAGGCCGGCGCACCGTGCACAGAGTCGCCAATTCCCTCACGGCCTTCGTCGTCGAGCACCCCGACGCGACGTTCATCGTCGACCCCGGGTTGTGCCGCAACCCCGAGACACGAGCCCTCCATGAGCTTCCTGGTGGCCCCCTACGCATGGCCATGAGACCGACAAGCAGGGCAATCGCCACCGCCGACGCGCTGCGCATGGAGCCATACCCCCTCGATTTCGCGTTGCCGACGCACGCCCACTGGGATCACGTGTCGGGCTTGCTGGACATGCCAGGCCTCCCTGTCCACCTGCGGGAGAGCGAACGGGCTTGGATCATGGACGGCGCCATAGCACCCCACGGCGGAGTCCGGGACTCGTTGTCTGCGCCCCGCACGATCGTGACCTACGACCTCGACGGGCCACCCATCTCGACCTTCACGGCAAGCCACGACGTCTTTGGCGACGGTTCCGTCGTCCTGGTCGAGCTGGCTGGGCACACCCCCGGAAGCGTCGGTGTCCTTGCCCGCACGACACGAGGGTGGGTCCTGCTTGCTGGAGACGCCGCGTGGCACTACGAGCAAGTCGATCGCCTGCGCCAAAAGACCGGCTTTCCAGGACGGTTCGCCGACAACGACCGCGACGCCGCCTTCTCGACACTGCATCGCCTCCATGTGGCGCGGCACCGCGTGCGTGTCATACCCACTCACGATCACCACGCTGCACAGCAGCTCATCGAGTGACAGAGGACAACGCAGACCCAGCTCGTCACAGTACGGTCGCCAGCCGACTTCGCCATCGAGGTCGAGATCCGTGGCCCACGCGGATAGTCAAGCCTGCAAGCCGCGCCCGCCATCGCCCAAAACCGCCCGGTGGGCGGGAAGCACGGTGCTCACGCGAGCTGCCCAGTCATAGCGTGAGCATATCGCCGTGAACCGCGGAGGCCGGAAGATGCCGGTCCGATTCACGCAGATTCGTTCTTGTGGAGGGACATTCAGTGAACGACCAGGATTCCGCACCCACCCTCACCGGCCGCGTCGACGTCGTCATACTCGGTGCAGGCATCGCCGGGATGTACGCCGTGCACCGCTTCCGTCAGCAGGGCCTGACCGTCCAGGCGTTCGAGGCCGCATCCGGGGTCGGCGGTGTCTGGTATTGGAACCGCTACCCGGGCGCCCGCTGCGATGTCGAGTCCGTCGACTACTCCTACTCGTTCTCCCCTGAACTTGAGCAGGAGTGGAACTGGAGCGAGAAGTACGCGACGCAGCCGGAGATCCTGGCCTACCTCAATCACGTCGCAGACCGCTTCGACCTGCGCCGCGACATCCGATTCGACACCCGCATCACCTCCGCGACCCTCGACGAGGAAACCCTGCGTTGGACGGTGCGAACAGATCGCGGCGATGTCGTCTCGGCTCGCTTCTTCGTGGTGGCCGCCGGACCGCTCTCGCATGCGAACACCCCCGCCTTCGACGGCCTGGACTCCTTCGCCGGGGACGTGCACCACACGGCGCACTGGCCGCACGCGGGCGTCGACTTCACCGGCAAACGCGTCGGAGTGATCGGCACCGGTTCGTCCGGCATCCAGTCGATCCCACACATGGCCGAGCAGGCCGACCGCCTGTTCGTCTTCCAACGATCGGCGAACTACAGCGTGCCCGCGGGCAATACCGCGCTCGACGACGCGACCCGCGCGGAGCAGAAGGCTGGCTACGCCGAGCGGCGCCAGCTGTCGCGGGAGAGCGGCGGCGGATCGCCGCACCGCGCGCACCCGAAGAATGCCCTCGACGCGTCCGCGGAGGAACGCCGCGTCGCCTACGAGGAGCGCTGGAAGCTCGGTGGTGTGCTGTTCTCCAAGACCTTCCCGGACCAGCTAACCGACCGGGCCGCGAACGACACCGCCCGCGAGTTCTGGGAGGACAAGGTCCGGTCCGTCATCGACGATCCCGCGATCGCCGACCTGCTCGTGCCGTCCGATCACGCGATCGGCGCCAAGCGCATCGTCACCGACAGCGGCTACTACGAGGCCTTCAACCGCAACAACGTCGAACTGGTGAACCTCAAGGCGGCACCGATCGTCGGCATGACCGAAACCGGAATCGACACCACCGCAGCGCACTACGACCTCGACGTGATCGTGCTCGCCACCGGCTTCGACGCGATGACCGGGTCGCTCGACAAGTTCGAGATCGTCGGACGCGGCGGCCGCAGCCTGAAGCAGGCGTGGGCCGCGGGACCGCGCACCTACCTCGGTCTCGGTGTCGCCGGGTTCCCCAACTTCTTCAACCTCACCGGCCCGGGAAGCCCCTCGGTGCTGGCGAACATGGTCCTGCACTCCGAGCTGCACGTCGACTGGGTCGCCGACGCCATCGCCCACCTCGACGCGCGCGGCGCCCTCGGCATCGAGGGGACCGAGGACGCGGTCGGCGAGTGGGTCGACGAATGCCGCACCCGCGCCGAGGCATCGCTGCTGAACACCGCGAACTCCTGGTACCTCGGCGCGAACATTCCCGGCCGGCCGCGGGTGTTCATGCCGTTCCTCGGCGGCTTCTCGGCGTATCGGGAGATCATCACCGAGGTCGCCGAATCCGGGTACAAGGGCTTCGCGATCCTCGCGGGGTGACCGGGCCCGATCGGTGTCCCGCAACCGATCCGACGACGATCGCCCCCTCCGTCTCGTTCGACGGAAGGGGCGATTGCTGTCCGGTGCCTACTTCGCGGCGGCGTGACGTGCGCCGATGTAGCCGAACACCATGGCCGGTCCGATGGTCGCGCCGGCTCCCGCATAGTCGTTGCCCATCACTGCGGCGGAGGCGTTGCCGACCGCGTACAGCCCGTCGATGACCGTCCCGTCGCCGCGGAGCACCTGGGCGTGTTCGTTGTAGACGAGCCCGCCCTTGGTCCCGAGGTCACCGGCCCGCATGCGCAACGCGTAGTAGGGCGCGTGGTTCAGCTCGTCGAGCACCGGCCGCGGCAGGGTCGGGTCGCCGTAGTAGTTGTCGTACGCGCTCACCCCGCGGTGGAAGTCCTCGTCGCGACCGTGCCGGGCGAACTCGTTGAACCGGTCCACGGTCCCGGTGAGGGCCGCCGCCGGAACCCCGATCTTCCCGGCGAGCTCCGCGATGGTGGGGGCGGTGACGATCAGCCCGGAGTCCAGCCAGGCCTGCGGGAACTTCATGCCCGGCATGATCCCGCCCACCGGGTACCGCTTCTTGGCTCGCTCGTCGAACAGGAACCAGGCCGGACCGTGTCCACCTGCCAACTGATCGTGCACGAACGTCACGTACGGCGCGGCCTCGTTGGTGAACCGCTTACCGTGCTGGTCGACGAT
Source organism: Rhodococcus sp. NPDC058505 (assembly GCF_042720095.1). Taxonomy (NCBI): domain Bacteria; kingdom Bacillati; phylum Actinomycetota; class Actinomycetes; order Mycobacteriales; family Nocardiaceae; genus Rhodococcus; species Rhodococcus sp. NPDC058505. The sequence continues at coordinate 3,885 of NZ_JBHXNB010000044.1, read as the reverse complement.
GATCGCCTGCGGGATCGACCGCTCGGCCACCATCACCGTGACCTGCCCGTTCGGCAGCTGGAAGGACGGCATCCACCAGGCGTCGTCCATGAGATCGACTGCCGCGCCAATGGCCTCACCGGCAATGATGCCGTCGCCGGTGTTGTCCTTGGATCCGGCGCTGAAGTTGTCCCGGCCGCCCTCGGGCAGGTACCGCTTGCGCATGTCCTCGTTCCACTCGAATCCGCCGGTGGCCAGCAGCACTCCCCTGCGGGCCCCGATCCGGGTGGTCCGGCCGTTGCGTTCGGCGACCACCCCGCGCACGGCCCCGGACTCGTCGACGACGAGGGAGGTCATCGGGGTGCTCAGCCACAGCGGCACCCCCGCGTCCCTGAGCGCGAGCCGCAACCGGGCGATCAGCGCGCGGCCGAGGGTGTCCATGCGCCGCCGCAGCAGCAGTGCCCTCACGGCATTGAGCCCGGTCCGCAGCGCGACCCGACGCGCCTTCCAGGTCCGCATGACCATGTTGAGCGAAACGAAGTCCTTCGAGGTGATGTACAACCCCGGCGGGGTCGCGAGCGCCGCCGGGCGGAGCAGGTGTTCGTCCGCACCGAGGCTGCGCAGGTCGACCGGCAACGGCTCGATCGAACGCCCGTCGGGCCGACCGCCCGGCGCCTCGGGATGGTAGTCCGAGTAGCCGGTGCACCACTGGAAACGCATGTGCGGGCTCGAGTTCTCGAGGAACTCGACCATCCTCGGGCCCTCGTCGATGAACGCGTCGAGGTTCTTCGTCGGCACCCGGTCCCCGACGACCGCGTCGAGGTAGGCCCGCACGTCGTCTCGGGTGTCCCCGAGTCCCTCGCGCAGCAGCGTGGGGTTGTTGGGCACCCAGATCCCGCCGCCGGAGAGCGCGGTGGATCCCCCGTAGACGGCGGACTTCTCGATGATCAGGGTCTCGAGGCCGCCTGCCGCGGCGGCGAGTGCGGCGCTGAAGCCACCGGCCCCGCTGCCGACCACGAGGAAGTCGACCTCGTGATCCCAGTCCCGGTTGAGTTCGGTCATGGCTGACTCCTCTGTGCTCACTTGTGGATGGCGCCCGCGTCGATGGGCAGGGCGGCGGCGGTGATGTAGCGGGCCTCGTCGGACGCCAGGAACAGGGTGGCGTTGGCGACGTCGACAGGGTCGACCCACGGAATCGGCAGCAGGTTCATGGTCCTTGCCGCCTCGGCGAACTCCTCCCGGGTGGGATCGTCGAGGTCCGGCCGAAACGCCCGCCGCACCCGGTCGTGCTGGATCATCGGTGTGTCGACATTGGTCGGATGCAGGGTGTTCACCCGGATGCCGCTGTCCGCCAGTTCCTTTGCCAGTGTCCGCATCAGACCGACGACGCCGTGCTTGGCCGCAACGTAGTGCCCGACGTTGCGCAGACCACGCAGCCCCGCAATCGAACTGGTGAGCACGATCGAACCGCGGCCGGTGCGCAGCAGGTGCGGGACGGCCGCCGTGCAGGTGTGCCAGACGCCGGTGAGGTTGACGTCGAGCATGCTCTGCCAGACCTCCTCCCCCATCTCCAGTACCGGAGCCGATCCGCCGATACCCGCCGTGGCACACACGGTGTCGAGCCGGCCGAGGGTGTCGACACCGCGCTGCACGGCGGCCTCGAGCCCGGGCAGGTCACGGACATCGGCGACCTCCGCGACGATCCTGCGGCCGAGTCGGGTGACCTGCCGCGCCGTCTCGTCGAGATCCTGTGCGGTGGCGTGCGGACCATCGTGGGTCGGCACCGGACCGCACAGGTCGATCGCGATAATGTCGGCGCCCTCCTCCGCCAGGCGCACCGCCTGGGCCCGCCCGACACCGCGTGCGGCACCGGTGACCAGTGCGACGGTGCCCTCGACCCGCCCTGAGTTCTCGCGTCGCTCACTCATCAGGACACCTTCTGGGTCAGGCCCGCGTCGACCACGATTTCCGTTCCGGTGACGTACCTCGCCTCGTCCGAGGCCAGGTACAACACCGCGTTGCTGATGTCCACCGGGTCCACCCACGGCACCGGCAGCAGGTGGTTGGCCCGGAACCGGTCGGCCAGGTCCTCGTCCGTTGGGTTCTCCACGTCGGGGCACATCCGCGCAAAGGTCTCCTCGTTCATGATCATCGACGTCGACACCGACCCGGGAAGCACGGTGTTCACCCGGATCGACCGGGGGCCGAGTTCGTTGGCCAGGTTGCGCGCGAGGCCGATGACCGCGTGCTTGCTCGCGCTGTAGTGACCGGCACCGGGTACCGCCCGGATCGCAGCGGTCGAGGCGATAACGACGATCGCGCCGCCGTCGCGCATGTGCGGCGCCGCGGCCTTGACGCTGTGCCACACGCCGGTGACGTTGACGTCCAGCATCGTCCGCCACGCGGTGGGGTCGAGAGTCCAGGTCGGTCCGGTGTTGGCGTAGATCCCGGCGTTGGCGACCAGCACGTCCAGCCTGCCGAGTTCCTCCACGCCCCGCTCGACGACCGCACAAAGCGCGTCGGGATCGGTCACGTCGGCGGTCGACTCGACCGCGCGGCGCCCCAGCGAGCGGACCGTCTCCGCCGTCTCGGCAAGGTCGGCGTTCGTCTCGCCGGCACGGCCGGGCAGGTCGAGGCAGAGGAGGTCGGCGCCCTCCTGCGCCAGGCGGATCGCGTGACTGCGGCCCATCCCGCGCGCGGCGCCGGTGATCAGCGCGACCCGGCCCGCCATGCGGGTGCCGGTGACCTGCGGGAGCGCGGCCATGTCAGCCGACCACCATGTCGGCCTGCGACCAGAAGGCGCGCATGCTGGTGATCTTCAGCTCGGCGTCGAAGGTCATGACGTCGATCGGCTCGACGACGACGGTCCGGTCACCGACCGTCGTCGTCACCCGGAAGTGGAAGGCGACGCTGGCCCCGGCCACCCGGATCGTCAGCAGTTCGGTACTGCGTTCGGTCTGCTCGATCGCCGCATAGAACGCCGCGATCGCCTCGACCCCGCGGTGCGGGTCGCTGCCCACCGGGTCCTCGACGGTCGCCTCGGCCGCGTACAGCGCCGCGATGCTGCTCCCGGTGCCCGAGGCCACCTCCGCGAGGTAGCGCCGCACTGCAGTGGTGACGTCGTCGGAAGTGGTCATCGCAATCTCCTGTGGGTCGGCGCGGGTGCGCGGCGGCCGCCCGGTGCGGGTCGGCTCGCCTGGTACCCCCGAAGCTAGGAAGCGCGTCGACGATCCGAAATCGTTTCTCCCGGCGAGCGGGAGAACGGGGTTCCTTCCGCGCCCACGCTTACCTAGCGTCCGAGTCCGTTCGCCTCACCCCCTCCGGAAGGATCGACCGTGACCCGACATCGCTCCAGGATTGCCGCCGCCGCACTGTCCGGAAGCCTGCTGTGGACGGGCCTCGGGACCGCCACGGCCGGAGCCACACCCACCCCGGACACGGAACACCCTTCCGCTGCCACACTTTTCGGAACCGGTTCGCTCGACTTCGGCAGCCTGGGCACCGGGGCACCCGACGCCCCCCGGCTGCCGAGTGTGGCGAACTTCCGCGACGTGGCGGGCACCGGCGCGGGCTATGTCGGCGCCGGAGGCGCCCACCTGAACGAGGGCCTGTTCTACCGCTCCGACGCGGTCGTGCCGAACGACGCGGACCTGGCCGTGCTCGAGGAGTTGGGACTGTCGACGATCTACGACCTTCGCAGCGACGAGGAGGCCGCGGACAAGCCGAACCGGCTGCCCGCCGACGTCGCGTACGTCCGGATCCCGATCCTGTCCGGCAACGTGAGCGAGATGGTCGATCAGATCCGCACCCCGGACGACGCGCGCATCATGATGCGCGAGATGAACCGTGACTTCGTCACCGGCTCGGCCGAGCGTGCCGGGTTCGCGACCCTGCTCACCGACATGG
>NZ_JBHXNB010000043.1:0-11060 GCF_042720095.1 Rhodococcus sp. NPDC058505 | reverse complement strand
GCCGAATCCATCCCCCGCTCCTCCGCGAGGACCGCCAACTCCACCAACTCCCGCGGCCCGAACTGCTCCGCCGACGCCTTGTACCCGAGCTTGAGTGCCACCGTTCCTCCTGGGATCTGGGGTGCTGCCGCCCGACGCGGCGCCTCTCGCGACGCTAAACGAATCGCCGGACCGATGCGGCAGTGGGGCCGACCGGTCGCTCAGGACCCCAGCACGGTGACGACGGCGGCGAAGGCCGCGACCCCGGCGATCACGACGGCGAACACCCACAGGTCGCGTTCCTCCGGCATCGGCGCCCCCGCCTCGAGCGCGCGCCGCACCTGCAGCCACCGGTGTAGCCCGGCGATCGGCGCCGCGACCGCGAGGAGGATCAGCACGAGTCCGAGCAGGGTGCGCACCCAGCCGGTGCCGAACTCGGGGACCAGGTGCACCATCGCGATGCCGCCGGCGAGCAGGCCGAGCGAGGTGCGGATCCAGGCCAGGAAGGTGCGCTCGCTGGCGAGGGTGAACCGCTCGTCGGGGCGGTTCGGCGGTGGGTTCGGGGCGTCGGCCACCGGCTCATCGTGTCACGGCGGGAGGTCACGCGCCGGGCCACGCGCGGGCGGCGCTCGGCAGGACGGAGGTGACGATTCGGGCGACAATGGTCGTGATCTGCAACACACCGCCACCCGATCGTGATCCACCTAGTGACCGCTGTCCGTGTCCGACCGAGGAGGACGTGCCCGTGAACTCATCGCATCGACGAACAAGTCACCTGAGGCGTGCAGGGGCCGCGGCTGCCCTGACGCTCTGCGCGGTCACCCTGCCCGCGGCGCCTGCCCTCGCCGTCGGCAGCGCCGGCAGTTCGGGCAGTTCCTCGGGGTCGGTCAGTGCGGGCAGCTCGGCGATTCCGCTGCCGATCTCCTCGCCAGCCGGATTGACCGCCCTCGCCGCCGCGACAACCCAAACCGGGAAGCCGTACCTGTGGGGCGGCGTCGGACCGAACGCCTGGGACTGCTCCGGCCTGGTCCAGTGGGCGTTCCGGCAGGCGGGCGTGCAGTTGCCCCGGGTCAGTCAGGACCAGGCGTGGGCGGGCACCCCGATTCCGTTCGCGGCGCTGGCACCCGGCGACATCATCACCTTCCGGGCCGCGAACGATCACGTCGGCATCTACGCCGGGTTCGGTCAGGTGTTCAACGCGTACGGCGCCGGGGTGCCGGTCGGGTTGATGCCGCTGTCGCAGATGCCGCCGATCAACCAGATCCGCCGGTTCTGACCGGACCCGATGAGTTCGGGCCGCGGTTCCGGTCAGTCCATGTGAGGACACCGACGTCCACGCGACATCGCACCGAGAGGACCGACCGTCATGCAGAAGTTCACGCCCTGCTTGTGGTTCGACTCGCAGGCCGAGGAGGCAGCGGCCTTCTACACCGGAATCTTCGCGAACTCGTCGATCGGCGAGATCAGCCGGTACGGGGAGGGCATGCCCAAACCGGCGGGCACCGCGATGACCGTCGCGTTCACCCTGAACGGTCAGGACTTCACCGCGCTCAACGGCGGGCCGGAGTTCTCGTTCACCGAGGCGATCTCGTTCCAGGTGGACTGCGCCGACCAGGCCGAGGTCGACCGCTACTGGGAGGCGCTCACCGCCGACGGCGGCGAGGAGTCGCAATGCGGCTGGCTCAAGGACAGGTTCGGGTTGTCCTGGCAGATCGTGCCGTCGGCGTTGCCCGCCATCCTCGGCGGCCCCGACGCCGCGGGCGCCCAGCGGGCCGTCGCGGCGATGATGCAGATGCGCAAGCTCGACATCGGCGCGTTGCAGAGGGCGTATGACGGCGAATAGGCGACGTCCCCACGCGCGCGGCGGTGGGCTGGCGCGCACACTGGACGGGTGACCACCGACGTGCAGGCCCCCGGCTGGACGTATCTGATGGACATGGACGGGGTCCTGGTCCACGAGGAGCACCTGGTTCCCGGCGCCGACGCGTTCCTGACCGAACTGCAGGAGTCCGGAACCCCGTTCGTCGTGCTCACCAACAACTCCATCCGCACGCCCCGCGACCTGCATGCCCGACTGCTGCAGTCCGGCCTCGACATCCCGGAGAAGTCGCTCTGGACGTCCGCGCTCGCGACCGCGACCTTCCTGCACAATCAGCGCCCGAACGGCACCGCCTACGTCGTCGGCGAGTCCGGCCTGACCACCGCCCTGCACGACATCGGGTACGTGCTCACCGACAACGACCCCGACTACGTGGTCCTCGGCGAGACCCGCACCTACTCGTTCGAGGCGATCACGACCGCGATCCGGTTGGTCGAGCGCGGGGCGCGGTTCATCGCGACCAACCCGGACGCCACCGGCCCGTCCCGCGACGGGTCCCTGCCCGCCACCGGTTCGGTCGCCGCCCTGATCACCCGGGCCACCGGCCGCGACCCGTACTACGTCGGCAAGCCGAACCCGCTGATGATGCGGTCGGCGCTGCGGGCGATCGGGGCGCACTCCGAGCACACGCTGATGATCGGCGACCGGATGGACACCGACATCGTTTCGGGACTGGAGGCGGGCCTGCAGACGATCCTGGTGCTCACCGGCATCTCCGGAAGGAGCACGGTCGAGGCGTTTCCCTACCGCCCGACGCTGGTGCTCGACTCGGTCGCCGACCTCGTCGGCCGCACCGCCAACCCGTTCCCCTGAGGTTCCGTAATGTCACATTGGCTCACTCAGCGTTACCCAATGTGACATTACGGAACCCGCGGCCGGGGTCAGCGGAGGGGAACCGAACGGCCGGCGACGACCAGGACCACCGACTCGGACTCGGCGGCGACCGCGGCGTTGAGCCTGCCGAGCTCGTCCCGGAAGCGGCGACCTGCTGCGGTGGCGGGGACGACGCCGCTGCCGACCTCGTTGCTCACCGCGACGACCGGAACCCGAACCGCCCGCCACGCGCTCAGCAACGCGTCCACGTCGGCGTGCACTGCGCCCCAGGCCGTCTCGTCCATCCATGCCCCGGCCGCGTCGATGCGCCGGGTCAGCCAGGTGCCGAGGCAGTCGACGAGCACCGGCCCGGTCGCCGCCCGCAGCACCCCGACCACGTCGTCGGTCTCGACGGTCCGCCACGGCGCCGGGCGCGACGCCCGGTGCGCGGCGATCCGGGACGCCCACTCGGCGTCGTCGCCCGCCGGTCCGCCGGTCGCCACGAACAGCACGTCGTCGCGGTCGACGAGCAGCCGCTCGGCGTGCGTGGACTTGCCCGCGCGGGCGCCGCCGAGGACCAGGGTCCGGCGCGCCGGCGCCCCGTCCGGCACCCGATCTCCCACGGTCACCACCGTCCCGTCGTCGACGACGCGAGCCCCCCACGGCCGCAACCTGTCCGGCAGGTCGACCGGATTGTGGTGGCTCAGGTGCACGGCAATGACCTCGGTGCCGTCGACGACGGCTCCGGCCTCGCGAAGCGCGGCGAGCGCGCGCGGGAACGTCCGCAGGTCGAGGTGGTCGGGCGCGTGCTCGGCAAGGTCCCCGAAGGTCTCCTCGAGGAACACCGCGTCGTACCGGGCGCCGCGCACCGCATCGAGTGTCGCCTCGGGCAACGGACCGGTGTCGGTGGCCCACAACAGTTTCCGACCGTCGACGGCCTCGACCTCGAACAGCACCGCGTCGCCGTCCCGGATCACCCGGTGGGCGGCGGGCAGCACCCGCACCCGGTGGTCACCGACCCGCAGCGACGCCCCCGGCGCGACGGGTACCCACCGCACCGGCTCGTCGGGGCCGACCCAGTCCCGGCACAGGTCCAGCGCCTCCGGCGGTCCGATCACCTCCAGCGGTTCCGCGCTCACCCAGGACCGCATCAGCAGCGCCAACGGCCCGGTGTGGTCGGGGTGGGCGTGGGTGAGCAGCAAGTGCCGCACCCGGGCCAGCGAGCGGCCCGCGTGCGCGGCGGCCCGGGGAACCTCCGGTCCGCAGTCGAGCAGCAGCACGTCGTCGACGAGGGCAGCGGTCTGGGCGCGGATCTCGCCGCGCCGCAGCAGGGTCAGGCAGGATGCGCAGCCACAGAACGGGTTGGGCCACCCGTCGGCGGCACCGGTCCCGAGCAGCACGACCTCCATCAGGTTCCCGGCCCGATCGGCAGCACGACGGGGCCGTCCGGCCGGTGCAGGACCTCCACCCGCGCGTCGTACACCGCCCGGATCCGCTCCGCGGTCAGCACCTCGGCGGGGGTGCCGTCCGCGACGACACCGCCGTCGGCGAGCATCACGATCCGACGCCCGTACTGGCCAGCGAGGGTGAGGTCGTGCATGGCCGCGACGACGGTCAGCCCGTCCGCGGCCCGCAGCGTGTGCACCAGGTCGAGCACCTGCTGCTGGTGTCCGATGTCGAGGGCGCTGGTCGGTTCGTCGAGGAGCAGTACCCGCGGCTGCTGTGCGAGCGCGCGGGCCAGCACCACCCGCTGCAACTCCCCGCCCGACAGGTCGGTCGCGGACCGCGCTGCGAGGGCATGCAATTCGAGCCGTTCGAGGAGGTCGTCGACGACGGCGTGGTCGGCCGCGGTCTCGGTGCCGAACCGGGACAGGTGCGGGGTGCGGCCGAGCAGGATCAGCTCGCGCACGCTCACCCCGTCCGGGACGACAGGCCGCTGCGGCATCAGCGCCACGGTCCGGGACATGGTGCGGCGCGGCGCCACCGCCGGGTCGTGCCCGCCGACGCGCACCTCCCCCGTCGCGGGGACCAGCCCAGCCAACGCGTGCAGCAGGGTGGTCTTGCCCGCGCCGTTCGGCCCGACCACGGCGACCCACTCGCCCTGGTCCACCGCCAGGTCGACCCCGTCGAGCACGGTCGCCCTGCCGAGGCGGACCCGCAGCCCGCGGCAGGCGATCACGTCGCCCGCCCCCGCCGCAGCACCAGCAGGAAGAACGGGGCCCCGATCGCGGCGGTGACCACCCCGATCGGCAGTTCCGCTGGCGACATGACCGTCCGGGCCAGCACGTCCGCGAGGACGAGGAACGCGGCACCGAGCAGCAGCGACAGCGGCAGCAGCAGCCGGTGACCGGGCCCGACGACGAGCCGGATCGCGTGCGGCACCACGATTCCCACGAAACCGATCAGGCCGCTCACCGACACGACCGCCGCGGTGCCCAGGGTCGCGGCGGCAACCAGGGTCAGCCGGACCCGCGCCGGATGCACCCCCAGCGAGGCGGCCTCGGTGTCCCCGACCGCCATCACATCCAGGACGCGCCGGTGCAGGCCGATCACGACCACCGCGACCAGAACGTACGGCAGCACCATCACGACCTGCGTCCACCCGTCGGTACTCAGCCTGCCGAGCAGCCAGTTGTACACCTGACGCAGGGTGTCGTCGTGCTGCTGCTGCAGGAACGTCTGCGCCGCATTGGCGAACGCGGCGACCGCGACCCCGGCGAGGATGATGACGACCTCGCTGCGCGCTCCCCCCATCCCGCGGCCGAGCAGGTAGGTTGCGGCAACCGCGACGACCCCACCGAGAAAGGCGGCGGCCGGAATCCCGAAGGAGCCCATCGCGATTCCGGACACGATCGCCACGGTCGCACCGAGCCCGGCGCCACTGGAGACGCCGAGCAGAAACGGGTCGGCGAGCGGATTGCGGAACACCCCCTGGTAGGCGGCGCCCGCGAGCGCGAGGGTCGCGCCGACCACCGCGCCCAACACCACCCGCGGCAACCGGATCTGCCACAGGATCGCGTGCTGCTGCGCGGTGAGACCGGAGTCGACGTCCACCCCGGGGAGCGCGTCGAGCAGGCCGAGCAGCACCGCGCGCACGGTCAACCCGGCCGGACCGACCGTGACCCCGACGGCCAGCGCGGCGAGCAGCAGCACCACCGCGACGGCGAGGATCGGGCCCCGCCCGGTCCTGGTCACTCCGACGAGGGCCACCGCGGGGTCACCGCGCCGCGACCGGTTGCGCGGACACCACCGCGCCGATCTCGCGGACCAGGTCCACCACCCGGGGCCCCCATCGGCTGGCGAGGTCCTCGTCGAGGACGTGCACCTGCCCGGTGGTGACGGCCCGCATCCCCGCCCAGCCCGGTCGCGCCGCGACCGTCGTCGGGGTGACGCCGCAGCACTGGCCGTCGGCGAGGAAGACCAGGTCGGGGTCCGCGGCGACCACGAACTCGGTAGATAGCTGCGGGTACTGGTCGCCGGCCGTGCCGTCGGCGATGGACTCGAGCCCGAACCGGCCGTAGACCTGACCGAGGAACGTGTCGCCGGTGACGGTGTAGAGGGTGTCGTCGAGTTCATGGAAGTACCGCAGCGGCGCGTCCCGCCGCGGGGTCGCGGCGACGACCGCGTCGATCTGCTCCCGCATCGACGCGGCCAGGTCCCGCCCCTCATCGGCATGGCCGGTGGCGACACCGACGCGTTCCACCTGCTCGTACGCGTCGTCGAGGGTCTGCGCGGCGGGCAGCAGCAGGGTCGGCACCCCCGCCGCGGCAAGGCCGGACACCAGGCCGCCGAGGTCATCCGACGCGATCACCAGGTCCGGGTTGCGGCCGAGGATGGCCTCCACGTTCGGCGAGAACCCGGACAGGTCGGTGGTGGGAACCCCGGCGGGGTGGTCGGACCGGTCGTCGACGGCCACCACCTGCTCCCCCGCCCCGACCGCCCACAGGGTCTCGGTCGCGGACGGGCTGAGCGAGATGATCGCGTCGGGCCGCTCGGCGAGAGTCACCTCGCCGTCCCCCGACGGCACCGTCACCGGGAACGCGCCGCCCGAGGTCGGCGCCGGGTCGCCTGCGCCGTCACCGGTGCTGGCGCAGCCGGACACCACCGCGACGACGGCGGCCAGCGCGACCACCGACCGCCGGGGCCACGACACCCGCTGCACCACCGTCGACGTCCGCACGGTCAGCGCAACGCCTGCGCGAGGTCCTCAAGAAGGTCCTCGGGGTCCTCCAGGCCGACCGAGAGCCGGACGACACCGTCGGACAGGCCGATCGCGGCCCGGCCCTCCGGCCCCATCGCGCGGTGCGTCGTCGTCGCCGGGTGGGTGATCAGCGACTTGGAGTCGCCGAGATTGTTCGAGATGTCCACGATGCGCAGCTTGTTCAGCAGCTCGAACGCCTTCTTCTTGCCCTCCCCCTCGCCCGCGGCCAGCTCGAACGTGACGACGGTGCCGCCGCCGCTCATCTGCGATCGGGCAAGGTCGTACTGGGGGTGCGACTCGAGGTACGGGTACTTCACCCAGCTGATCGCGTCGTCCGCCTCGAGGAACCGGGCGATCCGCAGCGCGGTGTCGGTGGAGTGCTGCACCCGCAACGGCATCGTCTCGAGCCCCTTGAGCAGGGTGTGCGCGTTGAACGGGCTCAGCGACGGGCCGGTGTGCCGGATCAGGTTCTTGACCGGGCCGTCGATGTACTCCGTTGGGCCGAGGATCGCACCGCCGAGGACGCGGCCCTGACCGTCGATGTGCTTGGTGCCCGAGTACACGACGACGTCGGCGCCGAGGTCGAGGCTGCGCTGCAGCAGCGGCGTCGCGAACACGTTGTCGAGGACGACGGTCGCGCCAGCGGCGTGCGCCATCTCCGACACCCGGCGGACGTCGACGAGGGTCTGCATCGGGTTCGACGGCGTCTCGAAGAAGACCGCGGTGGTCGGCACCGACAGCGCCTGTTCCCACTGGTCGAGGTCCTCGCCGTCGACGAACACCGTCTCGACCCCCCACCGGGGCAGGATCTCGTTGCAGACCACGAAGCACGACCCGAACAGGCTGCGGGCCGCGACGAGGCGGTCCCCCTTGCCGAGCAGCGCCGCCAGCGCGGTGAACACCGCGGACATGCCGGACGCGGTCGCGAAGGCGCCCTCGGCCCCGTCGAGCAGGCGCAGCCGCTCCTCGAACATGGTGACGGTCGGGTTGCCGTACCGGGAGTAGACGAAGTGATCGACCTCCCCGGTGAAGGCCTGCTCGGCGGCCTCCGCCGACTCGTACACGAACCCGGAATTCAGGTAGATGGCCTCGGAGGTCTCCTCGAAGCCGGAGCGGAGCACACCGGCGCGGACGCCGAGCGTCGCCGGACGGACGGTGTCCGGCAACGCCCGCGAAAACGCGCCACCACGGGGGATTCCACTCACGACTGCCTCCACGAGAGTCCGACGGCACGCCACCCGGCACCGCCACGATGACCGTGCTCGTCGAGACCGCCTTCGAACCCGTCGAGCACGTTGTAGGACGGGCCGATCCCGGCGGCGGTCGCGGCCTCCGCGGCTCCGATGGACCGCTGCCCCGACCGGCACAGGAAGATCACCTCGGCGTCCTCGCCGCCGGCGATTCCGGCGCCCCTGAGCTGGCCGACGAAGTCGTCGTTGCGCGCTCCGGCGACCGACACCCACTCGATCAGGATCGGCGGGCGGCCGAGTTCGGCGGTGTCGGGAAGACCGACGAACCGCCATTCCGCATCGGTGCGGACGTCGACCAGGACCGCCTTGGGATGCTCGCGCAGCAGGTCCCATGCCTGCTGCGGAGTCAGGTCGCCTGCATAGCTCATGGCCTCAGTTTTTCACAGCCCCGGAAACCGGTTCACGCCACGACCCCCGCGGCGGTCGGGACCGCGGAATCTGCGGGGACCGGACCCGCCACAAACCCGGGTTGTGGCCCCTCAAGACGGGCTGCCCTAGCGAAGGGGGCCGCGGCGGCGGAGTATCGACAGTTGAGGGGTCGACCCAGGCCGCCCACACAAGTTAGGTACGGCTCAGTAAGCTGGGGATCGCGGCGGTACGCCCGAGGCACGGCCCCTGCGATCCGGTCCGCACACCGAACCGTCCGTCCGCTAGTCGCAAAGGTAGTTCGTTCGAGATGACTGACCAGAATCGTCCGCTCCGAGTGGCCATCGTCGGCGCCGGCCCCGCAGGCATCTACGCCGCCGACGCCCTCATGAAGTCCGACACCGCCGCCGACCGCGGCATCAGCATCGACCTCTTCGAACGCATGCCCGCCCCCTTCGGCCTGATCCGCTACGGCGTCGCCCCCGACCACCCCCGCATCAAGGGCATCATCACCGCCCTGCACAAGGTGCTCGACAAGCCGCAGGTCCGCCTGCTCGGCAACCTCGACTACGGCACCGACATCACCCTCGACGACCTGCGCACCTTCTACGACGCGGTGATCTTCTCCACCGGCGCCAACGCGGACCGCGCCCTGAACATCCCCGGCATCGACCTCGACGGCAGCTACGGCGCCGCCGACTTCGTGTCCTGGTACGACGGCCACCCCGACGTGCCGCGCGAGTGGCCGCTCGAGGCCGAGAAGGTCGCCGTCCTCGGTGTCGGCAACGTCGCCCTCGACATCGCCCGGGTGCTCGCCAAGACCGGCGACGAACTGCTGCCCACCGAGATCCCCGCGAACGTCTACGAGGGACTCAAGGGCAACAAGGCCGTCGAGGTGCACGTCTTCGGCCGTCGCGGGCCGGCCCAGGCCAAGTTCACGCCGCTCGAGCTGCGCGAACTCGACCACTCCCCGACCATCGAAGTGATCGTCGACCCCGAGGACATCGACTACGACGAGGGCTCCGAGCAGGCGCGCCGCAACTCGAAGCAGGTCGACATGGTCGCCAACACCCTGCAGGACTGGGCGATCCGCGACGCGGGCGACCGCCCGCACAAGCTGTTCCTGCACTTCTTCGAGTCGCCCACCGAGGTGCTCGGCGAGGACGGCAAGGTCGTCGGCCTGCGCACCGAGCGCACCGAACTCGACGGCACCGGCAACGTCCGCGGCACCGGCAGGTTCAACGACTGGGACGTGACGGCCGTGTACCGCGCCGTCGGCTACCTGTCGCAGAACATCGCGAAGCTGCCGTTCGACGACCAGGCGGGGACCGTCCCCAACGAGGCGGGCCGCGTCATCGGCGAGGACGGCACGCACATCGCCGGCACCTACGTCACCGGCTGGATCAAGCGCGGCCCCGTCGGCCTGATCGGCCACACCAAGGGCGACGCCAACGAGACCGTCGCGAACCTGCTCGCCGACGCGCCGACCTTCGCGGGCGCCGCCTCCCCCGACGAGAACGCGATCATCGAATTCCTGGAGGCGAAGAACCTGCCGTACACCACCTGGGACGGTTGGTACCGGCTCGACGCCCACGAGCGCAGCCTCGGCGAGCCGCACGGCCGCGAACGCATCAAGGTCGTCGAACGCGAGGACATGCTGCGCGCGTCGCAGCAGTAAACAACCATGCGCGAGCGTGGCCTCCCGGAGGCCACGCTCGCGTCATCGACAGGGCATGCTTCATCTGTGTTTGACGCGCACGTTCACATCATCGATCCGCGATTTCCGCTGGTCGAGAATCACGGCTACCTGCCGGAGCCGTTCACCATCGCCGACTACCGGGCCCGGGCGGCCGACCTCGGGGTGAGCGTCGACGGCGGCGCCGTCGTGACCGCGTCGTACCAGGGCACCGACCAGGACTATCTGGTCGCGGCGCTCGCCGAGCTCGGGCCGGGCTGGGTGGGGGTCGCCCAGCTCGACCCGGACGCCACCGACGAGGACATTCTCGCCCTCGACGGTGCGGGGGTCCGCGCCGTCCGCTTCAACCTCAGGCGCAGCGCCACCGACCTGAAACTGCTGACCACGCAGGCGCTGCGCGCCTGGGACCTGGCCGGCTGGCACGCCGAGTTCTATGTGGACGCGACGCTGCTGCTCTCGCTCGAGCCGGTGTTCAAGAAGCTGCCCGCCGTCAGCATCGACCACCTCGGGATGTCCACCCGCGGCCTGCCCTACCTGCTCGACCTCGTCGACCGCGGCGCGAAGGTCAAGGCGACCGGTTTCGGGCGGGCCACGATGGACAACGTCGGCGACGCCCTGCGCCGCATCCACACCGTCAACCCCACCGCGCTGATGTTCGGCACCGACCTGCCCGGCACCCGCGCGCGCCGCGCCTACCAGCAGCGCGACCTCGAGACCGTCGCGGACGCGGTCGGTGCCGACCTCGACGCCGTGCTCGGCGGCAACGCCCGCGCCTTCTACCGCATCTGACCACCCACCCGGCCCGCCAGACCGCCCACCCGCCTGACCGAATGTGGGATTCGGTCACTTCATGTGACCGAATCCCACATTCGGTCA
>NZ_JBHXNB010000042.1:0-12508 GCF_042720095.1 Rhodococcus sp. NPDC058505 | reverse complement strand
CCATCTGGTGTTTCATGCGCCCGGGCATGATCAGCGGCGGTTCTTGGAGTTGTTTGAGCGGGATCTGGCGCCGCGGCTGCGCGCCCTGGGCTGACATCCCCGCCGACCCCACCCCACGACCCGACGGAAGGACGCGCGGCCATGGCAATGGCTCGACTCGGGACGACGAGCACCCTGCCCACCGCGACCCTCGACGCCTGGGATTGGCAGTTGCGGGCGCGCTGCCGCGGCATGGACAGCGCCACCTTCTTCCACCCCGAGGGCGAGCGGGGCCCCACCCGCGCCTGGCGGATCCGCACCGCCAAGGCGCTGTGCGCGGAATGCCCGGTCCTGCTGGAATGCCGGCAGCATGCGCTGAACATCGGTGAGCAGTACGGGATCTGGGGTGGCCTGTCGGAATCGGAACGCTACCGCGACGGGCGCCCCGCGGCCCGCATGGCGCACTGAGGCACCCTCGATGGGCTAGGGTGTGACACAAGGTAGCCCCGCACCCAACGGCGTCGTCCGTTGGTTCTCCTAGTGCGCGGGGTCGAATGATGGTCGCCGACATGGCACGTCACGCATTGCCCGTTTTCGTTCCCGGCTGGCTTCTCGACGATCGGTCGCTGGCACCGCCCGCGGTCGGTGACGTGATCGAGGTGTCCCTCGCCCTCGCCGCCGACGCGGACCCGCCGCCGTGGACGAGGCCCGTCCGCGCAACGGTGCGCCCGGCGTACGGCCGCAGCCCGGTGGACGGCGGGGACGGCCTGCGGTGGCTGCTGGAGGTGTCGGGCGACGGCTGGGCCGCGCGGTGGTGGTCGGAACGGCCGATGCCGCGCCGGGTGGACCTGGACGCCGCGTTCGTCCTCGACCTCCCCGAGGGGCAGGACGATCCGCCGCCGACCCGCGGCACAGTGCGCCGAATCCAGGTGGTGCGGAAGCGATTCGAACGCACCGACACCGGGGTCCGCGCCGTCGGCGGCTCCGAGCGGTTGACCGAGGTCGAGTCGACCCCGCACCAATTCTGGTCGACCCTGGAGTCGGACGCGGACGGATTCGTCCCGACCGGGGTGCTGGTCGACCTGGACCTCGACGACGTTCCGCCGCTCGGGACGCCGTTCGTGCCGGGATCGGTGTCCGTCTCGGGCATCGACGTGTGGGTGATGGACAGATCCAATCCGATTCTGCTGCATGTCGATACGGCGGCCGACCCGCACCGAGTCGTCGAGTACTTGCTGCCGGTGCCGATCGAGGTGTCGGAGCGGTGGGGCTGGGCGCGGGCCGTGCACGCCGACCCGGACGGATGCTGGATCGTCTCCGCCGACGACGTGTTCCGCTGTGACCGGACCGGGACCGCCGCGGTGACGGTCGAGCGGGTGAGCACCGTCGGCGGCCGGAGCGTGCTGGACGACGGCTCCCTCTACCTCCTCGGCCGGACCACGCCGATGCTGTGCGGGGACCGTCGGCACGGCACGGTTCGCATCGACGCCGACCCGCACCCGGTGCGGGTTCTTGGCCGGGATCGGCGGCTCCGGCCGGTCGACGTCCCGGAGACCGTGACCCGGGTGACGGCGATCTCCGGTCGACGGAACGAGGCCCGCGGCGACGACGGCACCCGCTGGATCGCGGGCCGTGCGCTCGTCGCGCGGGCGCCGGACGGCACGGAACGTTCCGTCGACGTCACCGCACCCGACCGCGGTAGCGTGCACTGGCGCCGACCCGACCCGCTCGACGATCCCGCGAATGTCGGTCTAGTGCCGATCATGTCGCTTCCCCTGCCGACCGAGAACCGACCGGATCGGATGTGACGCCTATCCGCCGCCGAACTTCTCCGACGTGCCGAGGTCGACGGGCAGCGCGATGCCGGTGATGCCGCGGCCGGTGTCGCCGACCAGGTACAGGACCGCGTCGGCGACCGCCTCGACCTCCAGCCACGGCTGCGGCAGCAGGTTCAGCTTCTGCATCACCCCCGCGGTGTCCTCGAGGACCGGGTTCTCAAGGTCGGGGCGGAATCCGCGCACCATCGGCTCGTTGTCAATCATTGTGGTCCGGACATTGCCCGGATGCACCGAGTTGACCCGAATGTTCGCCCACGCCAACTCGTTTGCCAGCGACTTCGCCAGTCCCCGGACGGCATGCTTCGCCGCCGAGTAGTGCACGATGCCCGGCACACCGCGGAGCCCGGCCATCGAGCTGATCAACACGATCGAACCGCCCCGATTGCCAGCAAGGAGGTGCGGGACAGCGACCTTGGTGGTCTGCCAGACGCCGGTGACGTTGATGTCCATCATCTCGCGGAACTCGTCCGGGGTGAGGTCCCACGAGAGCTTCGGTGACGCGGCGATGCCCGCGTTGGCGACGACGATGTCCAGTCGGCCGAATCGTTCGACTCCCGCGTCGACGGCCTTCTGCAGCGCGTCGAGGTCCCGGGTGTCGGCGACCGACGCGACGATGCCGCGGCCCGTCGCCTCCACCAGCGCGACGGTCTCGGCGAGGTCCACCTCGGTGGCCATGCCGTATCCCGCGGTGGTGACGGGTGCGCAGCGGTCGACGGCAATGATGTCGGCGCCCTCCGCCGCCATCGCCACCGCGTGCGCGCGTCCCTGGCCGCGGGCCGCGCCCGTGATGAACGCGACCTGGCCGGTGAGCTTGCCCATTGTTCTCCTCAGTTCGGATGAAGCGAAACGACTTCATCCTCCATCGGGGAGGGGGTCGCTGCGGCGGTTTCGGCGGGCTACCCGATGGTGATCCGGCGGTGCGCGAGCCGCCACCGGCCGTCCACCCGGCGGAGGGTGTCGTCGTATCGACCGACGCTGGACAGTCGTGCGGCGGTGGTGGTGTCGACGAAGAACGTCCAGTACGCCGTCGAGGTCGCAACGTCCGGGTCGTCCCCGCCGGGGTCGACCGCGATCGTCGTCAGTACGTGCCGGGTCGCGGACCCCGGCCCCTGGATGCCGGAGGCGCGCCTGGTCCGCACCCCCTCCTCGATCTCCGCGCGGCCGGTCCTGCTCTGTGCGGGCATCCCGGTGGTCGGGTTCGGCGCGGATTCCCACACCGCGTCGGCGGTGAAGTGTGTCAGATAGTCCTCGACCGTCCCGTCGTCGGCGAGGTGCGCCACCCGGGCGAGCAGGGACTGGATTTCGACCACGGATTCGGTTGCATTCACCGCTGCCACCCTGCCCGCGCCCGCCGCGGAGCGGCACCGGCGATCCCACCCGGCGGGACGGCCGGGGAGTGGGTCAGCGGCGTTCCTGCTCGCGAACTTCGGCGACGGCGTCGGCGATCGGCAGGGACAGTGCCGGGCCGTGCCCGGGGAGGATGACGTCGGCGTTGAGCGCGGCGAGGTGGTCGAGCGCGGCGAGGGTGTCCGGCCCGCCGTGGTCGAAGACCGGCGGAAGCAGTTGCGGCCCCACGGCGGTGGACAGCGGGTGCGCCGTGACCAGGGCGTCGCCGGTGATGACGACGCGGTGCTGCGGCAGATGAAACGCGGTGTGCCCGGATGTGTGGCCGTGCGTCGCGACCGGGACCGGGGCGCCGGGCAGGTCGAGCTGCCCGTCGGTCCGGAAGGGGCGGGCGCCGTCGGTCCGGAACGGGCGGGCGCCGCCGAGGACCACCTTCCGCGTCGCGCCAGCCCTGGCGATGCGCAGCAGCCACGGCAACACCCCCGGCCGGTGCAGCATCGGGATGAAGTCCGTTGCGGTGGCCTGCTCCAGGTAGTCGCGGCGCGCGTGCGCCACCTCGGTCGGATCCGTGTACACCGGGATGCCGAAGCGGTCGTGGAACGCGGCGAGCGCACCCATGTGATCGATGTGCGCGTGGGTGAGCAGCATCGCCTCGATGTCCTCGGGGCGGCGGCCGAGGGAGCGGACGGCGCGTTCGATGGTGTCGACGTCCCGCGGGTAGCCGCCGTCGATCAGGGTCAGCGCGGCGCCGTCCCGCAGGATCACCGCGTTGACGGCGGTTCCGGCTACGCGGAAGACATCGGGGGCCACCTCGTCCACTGTGCTCACGGACGACCATTGTGCGGCACGGCCGCGCCGGATCCGGACATCAAATGGTTCGTTTTGCTTCGGGAGTCGCGCGGGGACGTTAGGTTCCGGTCATCGGGCTCGACGTATTTGCTGTTGGGAAAGGGACGAATCATGAAGTTCAACCTCGCGGACGTGGTCGAGACGGTTGCCTCCGCGGTTCCGGATCGGGTCGCGTTGACCTACGAAGACGTGGAGCTCACCTACGGGCAGCTCGACGCCGAGGCCAACCGGACCGCCCATCATCTGGCGCAGTCGGGCATCGCGGCGGGCGAGCACGTGGCACTGTTCCTGAAGAACAGCGTCGAGCACGTCACCAGCATCCTCGGGCTGATCAAGATTCGGGCGGTGCCGATCAACGTCAACTACCGCTACACGCCCGCCGAATTGGAGTACATCTTCACCAACTCCGATTCCGCAGCGGTGATCGTCGAACTCCCGGAGCATCAGCGCACCCTCGCCGCGCTGCTCGGGTCGTGCCCGCTGGTCCGGACCGTGTTCGTCGTCGGGGAGACCGTCGACGAACTGCGTGACGCCGCCCAGGAGCGGGGGGTGTCGGTGGTGGCGTTCGCCGACGCGCGTGAGCAGTCGCCCGCCGCGGACTTCCCGACCCGCTC
Source organism: Rhodococcus sp. NPDC058505 (assembly GCF_042720095.1). NCBI lineage: Bacteria > Bacillati > Actinomycetota > Actinomycetes > Mycobacteriales > Nocardiaceae > Rhodococcus > Rhodococcus sp. NPDC058505. The sequence continues at coordinate 7,884 of NZ_JBHXNB010000042.1, read as the reverse complement.
CGGCGACGACCTGTATCTGCTCTACACCGGCGGGACCACCGGCTACCCGAAGGGTGTGATGTGGCGGCAGGACGACTTCTTCCGCAAGCCGCTCTCCGGGGGCAACCCGTACGGCGACGAACCGCGGCAGGACCTCGCCGAGGTCGCCGCGGCGGCAAAGGAGTTCCCGGAGCTCGCGTTCCTGATCGCGGCGCCGCTGATGCACGGTGCCGCCCTGTACTCGCTGTTCACCTTCTTCACCCTCGGTGCCAGGGTGGTGCTCCGGCGGGACTTCGAGCCGAAGGCCGTCGTCGAGTCCATCGAGAAGGACCGGGTGCAGGTGATCCTGATCGTCGGCGACGGCATGGGGCTGCCGCTCGTCGACGAGTTGGAGCGCAGGCAGGGGGAGGTCGACTACAGCTCGCTGTTCTCGATCACCTCGGGGGGTGCGATCTGGTCCACCGCCGTCCGCGACCGGATGCTCGCGGTGAAGCCGGATCTGCTGCTGCGCGACAACTTCGGCGCCTCCGAGTCGGGCAATGACGGGGCGTTCACGATCGACGAGGCGGGCACCCTGCGGATGCCGCCGTCGCCGAGCAAGGTGCTCGTCGACGAGCGGCTCAACGAGATCGAGCCCGGCTCCGATGAGATCGGCTACATCGCCCGGATCGGGAACGTTCCCCTCGGCTACTACAAGGATGAGGAGAAGACGGCCCGGACGTTCCCGACCCGGTCCGACGGCACCCGACTGTCGGTGCTCGGCGACATGGGCCGGGTGGAGGCGGACGGCACGATCGTGTTCCTCGGCCGCGGCTCGCAGTGCATCAACACCGGCGGCGAGAAGGTCTTCGCCGAGGAGGTGGAGGCGGCGCTGCACGCGCACCCGTCGATCTCCGATGCACTCGTCGTGCCGGTGCCCGACCCGCGGATGGGGCAGCAGGTTGCCGCCGTGATCGCGACCTATCCCGACGCGCCCGAGCTGACCCTCGAGGTGGTGCAGGAGCATTGCCGGAAGACGTTGGCCGGGTACAAGGTTCCGCGGTCGATCGTGGTGGTCGACGAGGTGAAGCGCACCCCCGCGGGCAAGGCGGACTACCGGTGGGCGACGGAGACGGCGGCGTCGTAGCACCCGGATCGACACCGCGATCGGCTTGCCGGTCGCGGTGTCGTGCTGTCTGGGGGTCGCCCCCCTTGAAATGTACAACCAGTTGGTTGTATGTTTGTTCTCGTGAACGGAGATGACGAGGACCGGGCCGACGCCCTGTTCCACGCGCTCGCCGACCGGACCCGGCGCGACATCCTGCGCCGCGTGCTGGCGGGTGAGCACTCGGTCTCCGGGCTCGCCGCGAAGTACGAAATGAGCTTCGCGGCAGTACAGAAGCACGTCGCGGTGCTGGAAAGGGCCGGCCTGCTGACCAAGCGACGCAGTGGTCGCGAGCAGTTGGCCAGCGGCGACGTGACGGCGGTGCGGTCGGTGGCATCCATGCTCACCGAGCTGGAGCAGGTGTGGCGGGGCCGCATCGCCCGCATCGACGAACTCATTGCAACCGACTCGATCATGGAGGACTGAGCCATGCCTGTGACCAACGTCCAGCACGATCTCGACAACCGGACGCTGACCATCATCGCCGACTTCCCCGCTCCGGTGGCGCGGATCTGGCAGATCTACGCGGACCCGCGCCAGCTGGAGAAGGTGTGGGGTCCGCCGACCTTCCCGGCGACGGTCGTGGACCACGACCTCGCCCCTGGCGGCCGGGTGACCTACTTCATGACCGGCCCGGAGGGCGAGAAGTTCGCCGGGTACTGGCAGGTCATCGACGTCGACGAGCCGAACCGATTCTCCTTCGAGGACGGCTTCGCGAACGAGGACTTCACTCCCAACACCGCGCTGCCGGTGTCGACGAGCGTCTACGCGTTCACCGAGCACGACGGCGGCACCCGCGCCACCTACGTCAGCACCTACCCGACCGCCGACGCGCTGCAGCAGGTTCTCGACATGGGGGTCGTCGAGGGGGCGTCCTCGGCGATCAACCAGATCGACGAGCTGATCGCGTCCTGACCGCCCACCGCGGCGGGCCGCCCCGACGATCGGGACGGCCCGCCGCGGGGTCGGCGCACCCGGTCGACCGTGAGGTCACAGCAGGGTGGACCAGTACGGGTAGAAGCGGTGCACGACCAGCCCGGTGACGGCGAGGAACCACACCGTCAGCGGCACCAGATGATTGCCTGCCGCGGTCACGACCTCCGCGCGGACCGGCCTGCCGAGGACGCCGTGGTGCAGGTTCCGGAGGGTGACGTACCAGAAGATCGGGATGGTCGCGGCCCACACCACCATGCAGTACGGGCACAGCGCCCCGATGACGAACAGGCTCTGCGCGATCAGCCAGTGCACGAACACGACGGCGGCGGTGACACCGGCCTGGAGACCCAGCCAGTACCAGCGGGAGAACCGGGCGCCAGCGAGCAGCGCCGCACCGGTGGTCGTCGCCACCGCGAACCCGGCAATGCCGAGCAGCGAGTTGGGGAACCCGAACGCCGAGGCCTGTGCGGTGCTCATCACCGACCCGCAGTTGAGGACCGGGTTCAGGCTGCAGGACGGGATGTAGTTCGAATCCGCTGCGAGAGCAAACTTCTCGACGGTGAGGACGAGCGAGGCGAGCAGCCCGGTGAGGCCGCCGAGAAGCAGCAGCCAGGGCAGGCTTCGGCCGAACGGGACTTCGATGTCCCTCACGGTGGCGACGTCAGCGGAGGGCGCGATCGAATGCATCGGTCAGGTCCTGATAGGTCTCGGGTTCGAGCCGCTGTCCGTCGAGGAAGAACGTCGGGGTGCCCCGCACCCCCAGCGCCTCGCCGTCGGTGACGTCCGCCGCCACCCGCGCCGCGGTCGCCGGGTCGGCGTACGCGGCGTCGAACGCGGCCAGATCGAGTCCGAGTTCGGCGGCGAATCCGCGGAAGACGTCGTCCTTCGGCACCCGCTGCTCACCCCACGTCATCTGCGTCTCGAACATTCGCTGATACATCTGCTCGAACCTGCCCTGCTGCGCTGCGGCCTCGACGGCGCGGGACGCGGGTTCGGCGTTGGCGTGCCCGGGCATCGGGAAGTGGCGGACCACGAAGGTAACCCGATCCCCGTACTCGGCGCGCAACTCCTCGATCGCGGGGTATACCGCGCCGCATGCCTCGCACTCGAAGTCGAGGAACTCGACGAACACCGGACTGCCCTCCGGGGCCGACGTGATCCGGTGGCTGTCCGGGCGGACCACCGCCGCGGCGCCGACGTCCGCGACGTCCGCGGCGGCCGGGGCGGAGTCGCCGCCGGATCGACCGAGCCACAGGACCGCCGCGACCGCGACCGCGAACACGGCGACCAGGGCGAGGGAGATCCGCACACCCCGATTCATGAGGCCGACCATCGGGACGATTCGGGCGAACCGGGCGCGGTAATCATGGTGACACGCTAACGGATCTCGACGCGGGCTCGTCCAGCCGGATCGGCACCTCGACCGTCGAGGGCACAATGAGCGAAGGCGACTGGTCCGACTGAGGGGCTGTCGGCCGGGACGTTGATACGGGGGCGGGAGATGGAGACACCAAGCACGGCACAGGCCGGGGAATGGATGCGGAGTTACGTCGCCGACACCCTCTCCCGCACCGACCTGGACTCGTTCATTGACGGGGTCGCGCAGTCGATGGGGGCCGACGTGCCGGAGCTGTCCACCGACGCGGAGATCCAGCGTGACCTGCACTGGGCAGTTCGCAGCCAGTTCCGCCTCATCCTCGCCGCACGGACGTCGGACGCCTCGCCCCGGTGGTCCGTTCCGGTGGCACCGGAGGCTCATTCCCTGGCGCGGACCATCGCCCGCCGCGGCCTGGAGCTGCGCGTGCTGTCGCAGCTCTACCACGCGGGCCACCGCGCGGTGTGGCGCTTCGTCACGGAGTTCGTGCACCGGGCCGACGTGTCGGCGGAGTTCAAGGTGCAACTGGTGGTCATGATGTGGGAGCAGACGAGTGAGGTCATGAACGCGATGCTCGAGGACCTCGCCGCCACCTACACGCAGGAACGGGAAAGGCTGCTCAGCGGTGCCTTCTCCATGCGCGTCAACACCATTCGGGAGATCCTGGACGGAACCCAGAACAGCGCCGCCGATGCATCCGCATTGTTGGGCTACCCGCTGCATCGCGTCCACACCGCGCTGGTGCTGTGGACCACCGACCACGCGGCCTCCCTTGACTCGAGGATGTTCGAGCCGCTCGCATCGCGGCTTGCCAGGTCCGCCTCCGCGACCGAGATCATCTGTGTCCCTTCCGGTGCACGGGGACTGTGGGCGTGGATGGTGACCGGCGACGTCGACCCGGTGCTGGATTCCTCCCTGGTCGTCCCCGGTGTCCGGGTCGCGATGGGACGTCCGGGGTCGGGCCTTGACGGCTTCCGGCGGACCCACCGCGAGGCGCAGGCCGCGCAGGGCCTCGCCGCCCGGTCGCGACGGCGCGTGCCCGTCACCGACTATCGGGACGTGGAGCTGATCTCGATGCTGTCCGCCCGACCGGACGCCATGAGCGCGCTCGTCGACCGTGAGCTGGCTGGCCTGCTCGGGGAGGACGAGGTGGCGGCGCGGCTGCGCGAGACCCTGCGAGCAGTCCTGTCCCACCAGGGGAACCTCGAGGCGGCCGCGCGGCACCTCACCGTGCACAAGAACACCGTGCGCTACCGGGTGCAGCAGATCGAGGAACGGCTCGGCCGCCGGATCACGCATCGCGCACTGCATCTCGAGCTCGCCCTCGACTGCTACGACGCGTTCGGTGCCCCCGCTCCCGCTGTGTCGACCGACCAATTCACCGGCGGACGTGTGGACGGTTAGTCCAAGCGCGTGGCGCGGCTCAGCTGCCAGGCTGATGGTCCCTGGACCAGAAGGAGATCGCGCGCCGTGACCACCCCGCAGCTACCCGCCGGATTCGACCCCACCGACCCGGACATCTACGCCACCCACGTCCCGCACGCGGAGTTCGCCGAGCTCCGCAGGACCGCGCCGGTCTGGTGGTGCCCGCAGTCGCCGGACGTCGGCGGGTTCCACGACGACGGATACTGGGTCGTCACCCGGCACGCCGACGTCAAGGAGGTCTCCCGCGACGACGTGTACTCCACCTGGGAGAACACCGCGATCGTGCGGTTCAACGACGACATCCCCAGGGACGCCATCGAACTGCAACGGCACATTCTGCTGTTCAAGGACGCCCCCGAGCACACCAAGCTCCGCAAGATCATTGCCCGGGGCTTCACGCCGCGTGCGGTCGGCAGCCTCGAGGACGCCCTGTCCGAACGGGCGGAGCGGATCGTTCGCGATGCACTCGCATCGGGGGCGGGGGACTTCGTGACCCGCGTCGCCAGCGAACTACCGTTGCAGGCCATCGCGGAGCTCATCGGCATTCCCCAGCAGGATCGCGGCAAGGTCTTCGACTGGTCGAACCAGATGACCGGATACGACGACCCGGAGTTCGAGGGCGACCCGCAGGCGGCGTCGATGGAGCTGCTCGGATACGCCTACCGGATGGCGGAGGAGCGCAAGGGGTGTCCGGCCGACGACATCCTCACCCAGCTTCTGCAGGCGGACATCGACGGTGACGAGCTCGGGCCCGACGAGTTCGGGTTCTTCGTCATCCTGCTGGCGGTCGCGGGCAACGAGACGACGCGCAACGCCATCACGCACGGGATGATCGCGTTCCTGGACAACCCGGATCAGTGGGAGCTGTTCAAGCGGGAGCGTCCGCGTACCGCCGCCGACGAGATCGTCCGCTGGGCCACCCCCGTCACGGCGTTCCAGCGGACCGCACTCGCGGACACCACGCTCGGTGGCCAGCGGATCAGGAAGGGGGACCGCGTCGCAATGTTCTATGCGTCGGCGAACTTCGACGAGGACGTGTTCGACAATCCGATGACCTTCGACATCACCCGGGATCCGAACCCGCACCTGGGTTTCGGTGGCACCGGGGCGCACTTCTGCATCGGAGCGAATCTGGCCCGTCTGGAGATCGACCTGATCTTCAATGCGATCGCCGATCACATGCCCGACATCACCCGGCTCGGTGACCCGCAGCGGCTCCGCTCCGGATGGCTGAACGGGATCAAGGAGTTCGAGGTGGACTTCACCGGAGGAACCTGTCCGCGCGCTCGGTGATGTGCTCGTGCAGTCGCGTCGCGGCGGTCGTCGGCCGGCTGCTGCCCGTGGCGAGGCCGATCGTGCGGTCGCCCACCCCGCGCGGAACTTGGGCGATGGCCTGGGCGCGCCGCCGGGCCGCGACCTATCCGGTCGTGGCCTCGGCGGCTCCGTGGTTCTATTGTGTTTCAGGGTGTTTCAGGGTGTTTCAGGTGCTGAACAGCAACTGTCTTCGATTGTGTGCCGGGATGGGTTTCCGGTCGGTGAACCGTCCCGGGTTTGATGCACACCTTCATTCTTGGGAAGGTAACCCTCATGCCGAAGAAGTACCCCGACGACGTCCGTGAGAAGGCTGTCCGTCTGGTCGTCGACCACCGCGACGACTACGCGTCCGAGTACGAGGCGATCCGTACGATCGCCGAGCGGATGTCCCTCAAGCCCGAGACGGTGCGAACCTGGGTTCGGCGGGCCGAGTCGCCCGCCGGCGTCGGGACTGAGCCCGCCGGACTGTCGGAGACGGAAGTCGAGCTGCGGAGGCTGCGCCGCAAGAACGCGGAGCTGGAGAAGACAGTCGAAATCCTCAAGGCGGCAACGTCTTTCTTCGCGCGGGAGTGCGACCCGCAACGGAAGTGATCTGCCGGTTCATCGCGGAACACCGCGAGGAATTCGGGGTCGCACCGATCTGCCGAGTGCTCACCGCGCACGGCTGCAAGATCGCCCCGAGAACCTTCTACGCCTGGCGCACCCGCCCGCTGTCCGCGCGGGCACTGTGGGACACCACCATCACCGCCGTGCTCGCCTCGTACTACGACGAACGCGACGAGCACGGACGCCGCAAACCCGAGTCCCTGTACGGATCCCTGAAGATGTGGGCCCACCTGCAACGACTGGGCATCGCGGTGGCCCGCTGCACCGTCGAGCGACTGATGGCCGCGAACGGCTGGCAGGGCGCAACCCGGGCAAAGAAGGTCCGCACCACAGTGCCCGACCCGACCGCACCGCGGCCACCGGACCTGGTCGACCGCAACTTCCTGGTCGAGGAGCCCGACACGCTATACGTTGCCGACTTCACCTACGTGAAGATGGTGCCGTGCTTCGCGTACACGGCGTTCGTGATCGATGCGTTCGCCGGCACGATCGTCGGCTGGGAGGTCGCGACGTCGAAGGAGACCGCGTTCGTGCAGCGGGCCGTCAACCAGGCCTGCACGCTACGCTCGATGCAAGGTAACCCTCTGCAGGGCAACACTATTCATCACTCGGATGCGGGCTCGCAATACACTGCGATTCGGTTCGGGGAAACCCTGTTCCTGCAAGGGTTGCAGCCCTCGATCGGGTCGGTGGGCGATGCGTACGATAACGCGTTGGCGGAGACCACGATAGGTCTCTACAAGGCCGAGTGCATCGCGGCGGGCTCCCCGTTCCGCAAGGGCCTGTTCCGCACGGTCGCAGATGTCGAGGAAGCCACCTCGGCGTGGGTGCACTGGTACAACAGCAGCCGGCTCATGCACCGTCTGGGCCGGATCCCACCGCTCGAGTTCGAGGCCGCGTACTACGCTGCACTCGGTGCCGACCAACCGGCCGCACACAAGTAACCGCAGTGTGCATCAAACCCGGGACGGTTCACGGGGTCGATCCAGTGTGGGGGTGTGAACCACGGGTGGCCGTCGTCTCCGATGTACACAGTCCATTTGCCTTTGTGGATGTATCGGTGGTGAAAGCGGCAGAGTAGCACCAGGTTCGACAGTTTCGTTTC
>NZ_JBHXNB010000041.1:0-15370 GCF_042720095.1 Rhodococcus sp. NPDC058505 | reverse complement strand
CGCCACACCCCACCGGGTGTGGCGCCCGCGGCGTTTCGGCGTCCCTGCCCTACGCTGGCGGCACACGATCGCCCCCGGACTCGGGGGCGCGCGGCGAGGGGGAGTGGCGATGGACCGGGCACGGGCGGCGCGGATCGGGACGGAGCGGGACCCGCTCGCCTCACCACCCGGACCCGTCGTCCTCGCGGTCACCGTCGCCGCGGTCGCCGCGCTGACGGTCCTGCTGGCGGACTGGTGGCCGGGGACCCGGAACCTGACCGACGCGGACCGGTTCTTCTTCGGCGCACCCATCCTGCTGGTGCTGCTCGTGACAGGGCTGGTGTGGGCGATCAAGACCCTGTATGTGGTGGGCCGGGACCGGCGGTGGTCCCGGTGGATCCTGGCCGCCCCCGCGGCGGTGCTCGCGGGTGGGCTGCTCCTGTCGGTGCTGCCGGTGGCCGACTTCGAGTCGGCGCGGGCGGACCTCGACGCCTACGTGGCCGCGATGCCCGACGATCCGGAGCATCGGGCGGAGGATGTGCGGATCGGTGGCCTCGAGTTGTCGCGGGTCTTCGTCGGGCGGGACGGCGCGGTGTTCTTCGTTGATGACGATGCGACGTTCCTGACGGTGACCTCCGGCTGGGCGTATGCGCCGGACGGTGCACCCGCGGGAGATGTCGACCTCACCGCCACCGACCTCGGCGGCGGCTGGTACAGCTACACCGAGGTGTGGCGGGACTGAGCCGCGGCCAGCGCCGAGACCGCGGGGTGGGCCGAGACTGCGGCGTGGGCAGTGCGAGCGTCACCGGTATGGCGACGCTCAGCGGCAGGGGCGGGTTCACCTCCACCTCACGCGACCCGTATCCGTTGACCAGAAACGGGGAAGGCCCCGAACCCTGTGCGGGTTCGGGGCCTTCCCCGTGTGCGAGCGTGACCGGAGTCAGTGCTTGGCGTCGCCGTCGGAGGAGTCGATGGCGTGCGAGCCGCTGGGCGCCTCGGACTCGACGCCGTGCGCCTTGTCCTGGTACGCCTTGAGGATCGCGAGCTGCTCGTGCTCCTTCTCGTGCTCGGCGGCAACCAGTGCGGCCGCCTCGTCGGCCGGGTCCGCGACCATCAGGCTGCCCAGGCCGGGCTTGCCCGCGGAGCCGAGCTTGTTCATCTTCTTCGGGATCGCCGCGCCCTGGTACGCCAGCGGGATCGGGTGGCCGTGGTCGTCCACGGGGCCGAGCGGCTGGTGCACCTCGACGTACTCACCGTGCGGCAGGCGCTTGATCACGCCGGTCTCGATGCCGTGCTCGAGCACCGCGCGGTCGCTGCGCTGCAGCCCGATGCAGAACCGGTAGGTGATGAAGTAGACGATCGGCGGCAGCAGCACCAGGCCGATGCGGCCCATCCACGTCGTCGCGTTCAGCGAGATGTCGAACTTGAACGCGATGATGTCGTTGATGCACATCAGCGTCAGGATCACGTAGAAGACGATGGCCATCGCGCCGATGCCGGTGCGGACCGGGACGTCACGCGGACGCTGCAGCAGGTTGTGGTGCGCATCGTCCTTGGTGAACTTCTTCTCGATCCACGGGTAGGCGATCAGTGCCGTGAACACCAGGCCCATGATCAGCGCGACCGCGAACACCGCGGGCACCGTGTAGCGGCCCCCGAACGGATAGATCTCCCACGCCGGCCACAGTCGAGCCATGCCGTCCGTCCACATCATGTAGATGTCGGGCTGCGAGCCCGCGGACACCTGCGACGCGTTGTACGGGCCGATGTTCCAGATCGGGTTGATCTGCAGCACGCCACCCATGACGGCGAGGATGCCGAAGGTGAAGGCGAAGAACGCGCCACCCTTGAGGGCGAACACCGGGAGGATCCGGACGCCGACGACGTTGTCCTCGGTGCGGCCGGTGCCCGGGAACTGGGTGTGCTTCTGGTACCAGACCAGCGCCAGGTGGGCGCCGATCAGGGCCAGGATGATGCCGGGAACCAGCAGCACGTGCGCGACGTACAGGCGCGGGATGATCAGCGTGCCAGGGAAGTCGCCGTCGAAGATCAGGAACTGCAGCCAGCTGCCGACGATCGGAACCGAGAGCGTGATGCCGGACAGGGCGGCGCGGAGGCCGGTGCCGGACAGCAGGTCGTCGGGCAGGGAGTAGCCGAAGAAGCCCTCGAACATCGCCAGGATCAGCAGCAGCGAGCCGATCACCCAGTTCGCCTCACGCGGGCGACGGAACGCACCGGTGAAGAAGATGCGCAGCAGGTGGATGATGATCGACGCGGCGAACATCAGCGCGGCCCAGTGGTGGATCTGCCGGACGAACAGGCCACCGCGCACCTCGAACGAGATGTTCAGGGTGGTCGCGTATGCCTTCGACATCTCGACGCCGCGCAGCGGCTGGTAGGCGCCGTTGTAGACGACCTCCGCCATCGACGGGTCGAAGAACAGGGTGAGGTACACACCCGAGATCAGCAGGATGATGAAGCTGTACAGCGCGATCTCGCCGAGCATGAAGGACCAGTGGGTCGGGAAGACCTTGTTGATCTGCTTGCGCATGCCCGCCGCGAGGTGGTACCGCGAATCCAGGTTCTCGCCCGCCTTCGCGGCGTGCGCTGCGGCCTTCGACTGGCCGCCAGTGATGGTTGTCATGAACGACGCTCCCAAAATCCGGGGCCGAGGGCCTCGACGAAGTCACCGTTGGCGACGAGGAAGCCCTCTTCGTTGACTGTAATCGGCAACTGGGGGAGGGCGCGAGCGGCGGGACCGAAGATCGGCTTACCGAAGTGCAGGGCGTCGAACTGCGACTGGTGGCACGGGCACAGGATCCGGTTGGTCTGCTGCTCGTACAGCGAGGTCGGGCAGCCCAGGTGGGTGCACAGCTTCGAGTACGCCCAGTAGTCGCCGAAGTTGAAGCTCTCCTGGCCCTTGCGGCGGACCGCGCGGTCGCTGTCCTCGGTCCGCAGGCGAATCAGCATGACCGGGTTGTCGGCCCGCTTGAGCGCGTGCGCGAGGGCCTTCTCGTTGCCACGCTCGGACTCACGGAACGGGAACACCGTCTCCATCGCGCCCGCGTCGAGGTCCTCCGGGCGCACCAGCACGATGTCGTGCGGGCGGCCGGTGTAGCGGCGCAGGTAGATGGTCTCGCCGGGGAACGTCGGGGTCCAACCCGAGGTCCACAGGTCCGACTTGTCGCCCTTGGCCCACGGGTTCTTGATCAGGCCACCGAGCGGCATGATCGCCATGACGCCGAGCGCGCCAGCACCGAAGCCGAGGGACCGCTTGATCAGCTTGCGGCGACCCAGCGTCGACGTCTCCAGCGAGTCGCCGAGCTGGGCGACGATGGTCCGACGGTCGACCTCGGCGGAACCGCCCTGGTCGTGCCGGTCCTGGATGGAGACCTCTTCGGGGATGAACTTCTTGGTGAACAGCACGGCACCGACACCGAGGCCGAGGATCGCCAGACCCATCGTCAGGCCGATCAGCGGGGTGTAGAGGCTGTACATGTCGTAGCCCTCTTCACCCATGCCCTTGTACTCCCAGGGCCAGAAGAGGTAGATCGCGATGAACGCGATCGCGGAGATGCCGGCGAGCGCGAACCAGTAGGCGACGGCGCGCTCGGCGCGCTTCTCGGCCTTGGTGCCCTCGACCGTCCAACGCTCGCGCCGGAACGCGACGTCGACCCCGTCCAGGTTGGTGCCCAGGGTGACGAGTTCGTCGCGACTCATCGCGTCGAGCTCCTTCGGGGTGTAGTCCTTCTTCGGCGTATCGCCGTGACCGGCGTCGCTCATGACCTTGCTCCGATCCACAGTGCTGCGCCGACAACGGCAACGATTCCGATGGCCCACATGGCCATGCCCTCGGACGCCGGACCGAAGCCACCGAGGCCGTAGCCGCCGGGGTTCTTCGTCTCGCCTGCGGACTTGATGAAGGCGATGATGTCGCGCTTCTCGTCCGGGCTGAGCTGACGATCCGAGAACTTGGGCATGTTCTGCGGGCCGGTGGCCATGGCCTGGTAGATCTGCTGCTCGCTGGCCGGGTCGAGCGGGGGAGCGAACTTACCGGAGGACAGCGCGCCGCCGCGGCCGGTGAAGTTGTGGCAGGAGGCGCAGTTCAGGCGGAACAGCTCGCTGCCGCGGGCGATGTCGTTGCCGCGCAGCGAGGTGGTCGCCACCTCGCCGTTCTCGTCCCGCACCACGGTCGGGCCGCCGCCGTTGGCCTGGATGTAGGCACCGATCGCGTCGGTCTGCCGCGCATCGAACTTCGGCGGCTTGCGCAGGGCCTGGGCCTCGTTGCGCATCGCGGGCATGCGGCCCGACGAGACCTGGAAGTACACGGCGGCCTCACCGACACCGATCAGGCTGGGGCCGCGGTCCTGCACACCCTGCAGGTTCGCGCCGTGGCAGGTGACACACGAGGTGTCGTACAGCTGCTTGCCCTCACGGATCAGCGCGGACTGGTCCTCGGACGCGGTCGCGACCTGCGGCGCAGGCGTCAGGGCCGAGGCGAGGAAGCCGGCGCCGACGAGCCCCATCATCAGGATCAGGGCGCCGGTGACGCGGCGACGGAACTTGCGCTGACGACGGGCTTTCGTGGCAGTCGCGCTGTCGGCGGCTGGTGAAGGGGGGGATGAACTCATCTGTATCCCTTTGGTCTCGCGGGACGGACTGAACGGACTGGGCTGGGTACTGCGTTCAGCTTCTAACGGATGAAATAGATGGTGGCGAACAGGCCGATCCACACGATGTCGACGAAGTGCCAGTAGTACGAGACGACGATCGCAGCCGTCGCCTGCGCGGGAGTGAACTTGCTGACCTTGGTTCGCACGATCAAGAAGACGAAAGCGACGAGGCCACCGATGACGTGCAGGCCGTGGAAGCCGGTCGTGATGTAGAAGACCGACCCGTAGGCGCTGCTCGAGAAGGTGGTGCCGTGCTGCACCAGGTGGAGGTACTCGTATGCCTGTCCGAGCACGAAGAACGTGCCCATGGCCAGGGTCAGGATGTACCACCGGCGCAGGCCGAAGACGTCGCCGCGCTCGGCGGCGAAAACGCCCATCTGGCAGGTGAACGACGACGCCACGAGCACCGCGGTGACCGGCACGGCGAGTGCCAGGTTCAACTCCGTGGGCTCCGGCGGCCAGTTGCCGTTCGCCTGCGCGCGCGCGACAAAATACATCGCGAACAAACCAGCGAAGAACATCAACTCACTGGACAGCCAGACAATGGTGCCGACGCTGACCATGTTCGGCCGGTTCAGCGAGTGCACGCGCTGGGTGATTGCGGATCCTTGGGTCCCTACTGCGCTCGTCACAGAAGGAAGTATGACGCCTTGTCGTACGACGGGACCACCCGGGTCCGTTCTTGGCGCGTCGTGCCCGAATTCCAGTATGCCCCAGCCCGCGATTGTGCAGGTGGGCGCTCGTGGGAGAGTGGTCACATGGCGCGGGCACGTTGGTGGCGGACACTTTTCGGCAGGGGAGGAACGGTGCCGCTGGACCGGGACCGCACCGATCTGGTGGTGGTCGCGGCGAGCTTCGACGACACCGAATCGTGCAGCGCCGCGCTCGAGCGTGGGGCCGCGACGACCCCGGCGTGGGTGGCCGAGGACGAGGCGGTCCTGCGGCATCACCTGCGGCTGCCCGCCCGCGCCGTGGCCGGCGCCGCGGAGCTCGCCGCGCAGGACGGCTACACCGTCGCCGTGCGGCCAGTAGACGCACCGGAGGCGGCCCCCGGCGACGAACTCGTCGCCCTGACCCTGGTGCGCACCCAGGCCCTCGACGCACTGCACTGTGCGCAGGAGAAGTCGCGGATGGCGGGGCTCGCGCAGCGGGCGGGGGGCACGGCGGTCGGATGGGACGCGCTGCAACCGGTCGGCGGGGACGCCGGCTGACCCGAGGCCGGCCCGGCACCGGGGCGTCCGATACTCTGCCGCGGCGAAACGCACGACGGTCCCGGGGAGGGCGCGCCGTGCCGGGGGATCACATGGGGGTTGCGGGTGTTGCGTGGTGTCGTATCGGTCGGTCTTGCGGTGGCGCTGTGCCTCGGGGTGTCGGGATGCGCCCAACTCGAGGGCACCCCGATCCCGGCGAGCGACGCCGCGGCCGCGCCGGATCCGGCCGCTGGCGGGTCCTCGGAAGCCGCGGAGGGGGGCTCGTCGGGCGCGCTGGTCGACCTGATGGCGCGGATCCGCGGCACCGACAGCTGCGCGATCCACGATCGCGGGTACGCCGAGCGGTGGGGCACCCGGACCGCCGTGAACACCGGCCCGGGGCTGTCCGGATGCACCCTCGTGGTCGGCGACGGTCAGGGCCCGATCCACGTGTTCGAGCTGACGATGGGCAGCGCGCGGGCGCGGGCCGACATCGAGGCGAACGCGGAAACCGTCGGCGGGCACACCGTCTACCGCGATCCCGGCCCCGACGACGACATCTCTCGGGACACCTGCTGGTATCACCTGCCGCAGGTGGACGACGGTGACGCCTTCGGCCGCTACGCGACGCTGCGCGTGCGCCGGGTCGGGTCCGACGGCAAGGCGATCGGCGAGTGGCCGGACCGCTGCGCGGCGGCCAGCGACTACCTGGCCCGGATCATCGACCGGATCGTGGCGCTGCCGCCGCGAGCGGTCCCGGTCGAGGGCCGCTCCCTGATCGGAAAGGACCCGTGCCTTGAGGACCTGGTGCGCGCGAGTTTCCCGGACTGGACCGTCCACCGGCCGACGGTCGGCGTCGGCCAGTGCGGGTACGGCCTCACCAGGGACGGCGAGGCGTATCGGGTGGAGGTCGAGGTGCTGTTCAGCCTCAACCCCGAGCAGGCGCTGTACGACGGCGCGCGGCCGATCACGCTGGCAGGCCTGACCGGGATCGAGTCGTCCGACGGCGTCCCCGATCCGGGCCAATGGGAGCGGCCCCGGTACTGCGGGGTGAACCTCACCTACCGGCCGTCGGAGCCGGCCGGGGAGTGGAACGGGCACCTGATCGACGTCGAGGTCCACCCCAAGAAGCTCGACGCCGCCGCCGAGGCGAGCGGGCCGATCCCGTTCGACCCGTGCGAGCGGGTGCACGACCTGGCGACCCGGGTCGTCGCCGCGGTCGGGTGACCACCGGCCACCGCCGGTCGTTCCCTGCCGGGACGACGTCATAAGCTGCACCCCGGATCACAGCGACGACGAAGAGGCGGTTGGAATGGGGACGTGGCCCGAGGTGCTCGGCGCTCTGACGGACGGACGCGATCTCGATGCGGCCACCGCCTCGTGGGCGATGGGCGAGATCATGTCCGACAACGCCACCTCCGCCCAGATCGCGGCGTTCGGCATCGCGCTGAAGATGAAGGGCCCCACGCCGTCCGAGGTGCGGGGGATCGCGGATGCGATGCTCGCGCACGCCCGTCCCCTCGACGTCGATTCCGATGCCGTCGACATCGTCGGTACCGGCGGCGACCGGCAGCACACCGTGAACATCTCGACGATGGCGTCGGTGGTGGTCGCGGCGGCCGGGGTGCGGGTCGTCAAGCACGGCAACCGGGCCGCGTCGTCGAAGAGCGGCGGTGCGGACGTGCTCGAGGCGCTCGGTGTCCGGATCAGCCTGGACCCGGCCGCGGTCGCGGCGTGCGTGCGTGAGGTGGGGATCGGCTTCTGCTTCGCGCCGACGTTCCATCCGGCGTTCCGATTCACGTCCGGTCCCCGCAAGGAGATCGGCATCCCGACGGTGTTTAACGTGCTCGGACCGTTGACCAACCCGGCCCGCCCCCGCGCCGGCCTGATCGGGTGCGCATTCGCGGACCTGCAGCCGGTGGTCGCCGGCGTGCTCGCCGAGCGCGGGGTGACGGCGCTGGTGGTCCGCGGCGACGACGGACTGGACGAGATCACCACCTCGACCACCAGCACCGTGTTCGTCGTCGAGGGTGGGAAGGTGCGCGAGGACCGGATCGATCCGACCGCGGTCGGGGTGGCCCGGGTGCCGCTGGACGCCCTGCGGGGTGGGGACGCCGAGGCGAACGCGGTGATCGCGCGGGCGGTCCTTGCCGGTGACCGCGGCGCCGTGCACGACGCTGTCGTGCTCAATGCGGGTGCCGCGATCGCCGCCCATCGCGGCCTGGGCGGCGACCTGACCGAGGCCCTGCGTGCGGGGATGGGCAGGGCCGTCGAGGTCATCGACAGCGGCGCCGCCGCGGCGTTGCTGGACCGCTGGGTCGCGGTCAGTACCCGCCTCGCCGGCTGACCGCCAGCCCGCGCCGAGGCGCGGCGGCGGCGCAGGCCGGTGTCACTCGCCGATGGAGAAGGCGGCCTCGACGTCCGCGCTCGCATAGGAACGGAACGCGATGTGGGTGGTGGTGCGCAGCACCCCGTCCACCTTGTTGATCGAGCCCGTCACCACATCGGCGATCTGCTCGTGGTCGCGGACCTTGACGATCGCGATCAGATCGACGTCGCCCGCGCACGAGTACACCTCGGACACCCCGGTGATGTCGGCGACGGCCTGCGCGGTCTCGGGGATGCGGTTCGCCTCGGCGTGAATGAGGACGATGGCGTTGATCATCTCGCTCCTTACTAATAGGGGTGGGTGGTCCTCAGCCTAGGACGCCGCGCCCCGCGCGAGCGCGCACCACTGCTGCCACGCGCCTGCACCGTGCGCGGGTTCGGCGTACCCGTGGCTGGTGCGGACGATCCGAACGCCGGGGCCGTCGAGCCAGGACGCGATCAACCCGACCTCCCCTGCCGTCGCGCCACGCAGCGGCGACGGGTCGGGCAGCACCGTCTCCGCGGACAGCGTCAGGGCGTCCACCACCGGCATCGGCGGGACGCCCCGCTGCGCGACACCCGCGGAGGCGAGCCTGCCGCTGCGGATCACCGCGAACTCCCAGCCGCCGCCGTCGCGGGGGCGGGCCGCGATCAGTTCGTCGACGGCGGCGACCGCGGCGAGCCGTTGGCAGCGGCGCAGCGCCGTGCCGAGGGCGGCGGTGCGGTCCCGCTGCCGGGCGGCGCTCTCGAACAGTTCGGTGGTCGCGAGGTGGTCGATCCGGGCGCGCAGCCGGTGCAGGGCGGTGTCGTCGGCGCCGCGGATGAGGGCGCGGGCGGCGTCGACGGCCGCGCCGTACCCGGCCGGGTCCTGCGGCTCCCCGCCGGCCGGGCAGCCGCCGACCGCCGCGTCCGGGCAGTCCGCCCCGTGCAGCTGATCGGGTCGAATCTTTTTGGTGCAGCTGCGGATTCGGCATGCTTCGGCGATCGTGGCTGCCACGTCGGCGGCGTCGGTGCGGCTCGTGAACGGGCCGAGGGCGTCGGGTCGCGGCGTCCGCGTGATCGAGAACCGGGGAAACGGTTCCTCGGTCATGGTGATCCACCACGCGCGTTTCGGGAACTTCGAGCGGCGGTTGTAGGGCGGGGCGTGCGCGGCGAGCAGGCGCAGTTCGCGCACCGCGGCCTCAAGCCCGTGCGCGCACTCGACGTGGTCGACGCGGGTGGCGAGGGCCACCATCTCCTTCATCCGGGCACGGGTCTCGGATCCGGTGAAGTAGCCGCGGACCCGGCGCTGCAGGTTCACGGCGGTGCCGACGTAGAGGACCTCGTCGGAGGGGCCGCGGAACAGATAGACGCCGGGGGTGCGGGGCAGGTGCGCGGCGAGCCCCCGCTTGCCCCGTTGGGCCGCCGACACGTTGGGCAGGTAATCGACGAGCTCGGGATAGCTGTGCACGCCGAGGTTGCCGACCCGCTCGATCAGGGCGTGCAGAACGTCGACGGTGGCGCGGGCGTCGTCGAGGGCCCGGTGCGTGGGTCGGGTGGTGACCTGGAACAGGTCGGCAAGGGCGGACAGCTTCACCGACGGCGCCTCCTCCCTGGACAGCACCCGGCGGGCGAGCTTGACCGTGCACAGCACCTGGAACGGCGGCCAGGCGAGGTCGAGCCGCGACGCCGCGGCCTTCAGGAATCCGACGTCGAACGGTGCGTTGTGGGCGACGAGGACGGCGCCGCGGGCGAACTCGAGGAAGCTGGGCAGCACCCGCTCGATGCGCGGGGCGTCGACGAGCATCGCGGAGGTGATGCCGGTGAGCTGGACGATGTACGGGGGCACGGTGCGACCGGGGTCGACGAGGGTGCCGAGTTCGCCGATCACCTCACCGCCGCGGATCTTGACCGCGCCGATCTCGGTGATGGCGTCCTCGCCTGCGCTGCTGCCGGTGGTCTCGAGGTCGACGACGACGAAGGTGGTGTCCCGCAGCGGGGTGTCCAGCTCGTCGAACGTCAGCTGGTGTGCGGCGTCACGGGAACTCACCTGGCCGAGGCTAGGCGGCGGCACCGACAGGCCCGCCGACACGCCGTTCCGGCCGTGTTGAGACGAGCGTCACACGGATCCGGATTTGCCGTCGGCGTCGGGTCGGCGCCGCCGTCCCGCCCGGCGGATGTCGCTACCGGGTTGCGGGCTCCATGCGGCGGGCGGCCCCGCGCCGACCGAGTGGTCGGTTGTGATCGCCCGCAGGGTACTGAACTGGACGAACGAACCGTGCTGGTGCGGGTGACGGGCGTCGTCGCCGGGTCCGCGGCAGGCGGCGGGTGAACACAGACCAGGTGGTCGTTATCGGTTTGTGATCAAGATCGGGCCGGACGGTCGGTTGGTGGGCGAAACGCGACAATTGTCCGGTTTGCTCGCCCGGTCGAATCGACAGCGGCGGGGGCCTTTCGTAATCTCGTTGAGACCTTGCGGAGTCTTGCCGCGCCACACCGGCGCAGCATCGCGAGGTACCGCCTAATCGATGGCCCGCAAGGGAATCGAATCGGGGACCCACGTTTCCACTGGGGTGAATCCCGTCGGAGCGCAGCCGCGCGCCGCCGGGTAGGGCTGATCTTCCCAGCCCGAACCCGTCAGCTAACCCGGTCGGCGGCAGAATGGAAGAAAGGCCCCTCCTTTCGTGGCAACACCGATCATCAAGGCCCGGCGCGTCGCCGTCGCAGGCATTCTCGCCGTCGGCGCGATCACCGCCTCCGCGGCGCCCGCCCTTGCCGAGCCCGTCACGGTTCCCGGCGTCGGCACCTTCGACATCCCCGGCGTTCCCGCGCAGACCATCGAGATCCCCGGGCTCCCGCAGCTCCCGGTCCTCCCCGGTGCCCCCGCGCCCGCCCCTGCCCCCATTCTCACCGCAGGCCAGAAGGCCGTCGAGGCGGCAGCCAGCAAGATTGGCTCGCCGTACGTGTGGGGTGCCGCAGGCCCGGACGCCTTCGACTGCTCCGGCCTGATCCAGTGGGCCTTCAAGCAGGCGGGCCTGAACCTGCCGCGCACCAGCTACGACCAGGCGGCAGCGGGAACGCCGGTGGCCACCAACGCGCTGCAGCCCGGTGACGTCGTGTCCTTCTACGGCGGATCGCACTCGGGGATCTACGCGGGCAACGGTGAGGTCATCCACGCCGCCACCTCCGGCACCCCGGTCAAGCGCGCCCCGATCGCCTCGATGCCGATGGACGGCGCCCGCCGCTACTGACATCGCCGCTCGCCACGCTCGGGGAAGAAGCGTGGCGGCCCAGCCGCCGACGGGCCCGTCGATCCACACCGGATCGGCGGGCCCGTCGGCGTATGCGGGGGTGGGTCACCGGCGGGCGGAATGTCCGGAACACCGGGGTGGACATCACGGCGGGCCGTTCCGTAACCTTGCCGAGACCTTTCGGTGAAGAAAAGAACAGGAGCACCCGGCACGTGGCGTCACTGAGGACGCGGTCTACCGCGATCGCAACCGGGCTGCTTTCACTCGTTCTCGTCGCGGCGGGCACCGGGCCCGCGGTGGCCGACCCCGCGATCGACAACCCGACGGCCGCGCTCGAGCGGCTCGCGGACCTGTCCCGCAAGGCCGAACAGACCACCGAGGCGATGCACAACGCGCAGATCGACCTCGACTCCAAGCTGTCCGTGCAGCGCGACGCCGAGGCCCGGCACGAGCAGGACCTGCGCCGTCTCGACGAGGCCAGGGCGACGATGGCCCGGTTCCAGCCCGCGGTGGACCGGCTCACCGTCGCCAACTATCAGGGCGGCCGCGTCAACCGGCTGTTCGCGGTGATGGTGTCGGACTCGCCGCAGCAGCTCCTCGACCAGATGTCGACGCTCAGCGTGCTCTCCGCGGACACCGCCGCGCAGGTCCGCGAGTTCACCGAGGCGAGCGACGCCGCGGTCGCCGCGGAGGAGTCGTCCCGGCAATCCGCGGACGACGCGAGGACGGCCACCGAGCACGCCCGCTCGATCAGCGACGACCTGCAGCGAACCCAGAGCGACCTGCAGGGCCAGATATCCCAGGTCACGGCCGCGTTCGCGGATCTGACCAGCGCGGAGAAGGACACCCTCGCCGGGTCCGCGTTCCCGCCCGGCTTCGACCCGTCGACGGTCCTCGCCGGCCTGGTCCCCGGCGCGAACTCCAGTGCCGTGCAGGCGGCGCTCACCCAGGTCGGCAAGCCCTACGTGTGGGGCGCGACCGGACCCGACGGCTACGACTGCTCGGGCCTGATGGTGTGGGCGTACAAGCAGATCGGCAAGGTCCTGCCCCGCTCGAGTCAGGCGCAGGCCGCGGGCGGAACCCCCGTCCGCAAGGAGAACCTGCAGCCGGGCGACCTGGTGCTCTACTACTCCGACGCCTCGCACGTGGGGATGTACACGGGCAACGGGAACATCGTGCACGCCTCCACCTTCGGCGTCCCGGTGAAGGTGGCGCCGGTCGACGCGTACCCGTTCTACGGCGCGCGCCGGTACTGATCATCGAACGGGGGGACGCGCCGCGGCCGGCTCGCCGCACGATCCGGACCTGGGAGGCGCTGGCGCTGGCCGGGTTGCTGACCGTCGTCGCTGGCGCGGCCGGCCTGGTGCTGCAGCAGCCCTCCGTCGAATCGCAGCAGGCGCCAACCGCGGAGCAGGCCAACCCGTTCGAGGAGGCGCGCCGCACCGGGGTCCGCGACCTGCTGGACCGATGGTCGGCGGCCGTCCGCGCCGGGGACGAGCCCGCGCTCGCCGCGCTGTTCGACCCGGGCGCGATGCCCGAATTCCTGCCCTCCGAGGTGCGGAGGATGCACGCGCTGGCCGCGGTGCCGCTGGCCGACTTCGGGTACGAGATCGGCCGCGGCCCGGAAACGCCGGTGCCGACCGACCTCGCCGAGCAACTGCAGGCCACCGATGTGTGGGCGCCGCAGGTGTATCTGCGCTACGCGATCGCGGGCGCCGATCTTGGGCCGACCCGCAAGCCGGTGGCGTTGGTGGTGGCGCGGCGCGGCGAGCAGTGGAAACTCGTCTCCGACCGTCCGCTCCCGGAGTACGACCGCCGAACCTGGCGTGGGCCCTGGGATTTCGGCCCGGTGACCGTCCGGACCGTGCAGACCGACGGCGGGACATCGGTGGTCATCGGCCATCCGTGGCAGGACGAGCGGGTCGACGCGGTCGCCGCCGACCTCGTGGCGGCGGTGCCCGCCGTCACCGAAATGTGGGGTCCGAACTGGTCCCGCCGAGCGGTGGTGCTGGTGACCGCCGAGCAGGACGAGTTCGCCGCGCAGGTCGGCACCGAGCACAGCGGCGCCGACATCGCGGCCGTCGCGACCTCCGACGCGGTCGCGCCGGACTCCGGTGCCGTCACCGGGCAGCGGGTCGTGTTCAGCCCCACCGCGGGCAACCGCCTGACCGAGGGGGCCCGGCGGTCGGTGCTGCGTCACGAACTCACCCACATCGCCACCCGGGCCGAGACCCTCGACGGGTCGCCGATGTGGATGCTGGAGGGGTTTGCGGACTACGTCGGCCACCGCGGCTCCGGTGTCGACGTCCATGCGGTCGCTCCGACCGTGTCCGCCGCCGTCGCGATGCACGGACCCCCGGACCGACTGCCCGCCGACGCGGACTTCGCGGCAGGTGGTGAACGCGCAACGGTCGCATACGAATCGGCGTGGACGGTGGCGGCGTTCATCGCGGACCAGTTCGGGGAGGACCGGCTGCGGTCGCTGTACCGGGAACTGGCGGCGGGACCCGTCGAGGCGCCGGTTGCCGACGAGCGGATCGAACGGACCCTCGGAATCGACAGCCGGGAACTGGTTGGGCAGTGGGGGTCCTGGCTCGCGGCGCGGATCTCGTGACCGACCCTGCGGCGCGGCAGGTTCGGGTACCGAATACGGTGGACGGATGCGCCGAACCCTGTTGGTGACGAACGACTTTCCACCGCGACCGGGTGGTATCCAGTCCTATCTGCAGTCGCTGACCGCCGCGTTGCCCGCGAACGAGCTGGTGGTGTACGCGCCGCGGTGGCGCGGCGACAGCCACCGCAGGTTCGACGCCGCCCAGCCGTTCGAGGTGGTCCGGCATCCCACCACGCTGATGCTGCCGACCCCGCTGGTGGCACGGAGGGCCGCGAAACTGGTGCGCGCGCACGACTGCGACAGCGTCTGGTTCGGTGCGGCGGCGCCATTGGCGTTGCTTGGCCCGCACCTGCGACGGGCGGGGGCACAGCGGATCGTCGCGAGCACGCACGGCCACGAGGTCGGCTGGTCGATGATCCCCGGGGCACGGCAGGCGCTGCGCCGGATCGGCGACACCACCGATGCGATCACCTATGTCAGCAAGTACACCCGGCGCCGGTTCTCCGCCGCGTTCGGGCCGCACGCCGGCCTCGAGCACGTCCCGCCCGGCGTGGACAGTGACCGCTTCCGCCCGGACCCGGCGGCGCGGGCCGAGCTGCGGGCCCGGTACGGCCTTGGCGAGCGGCCGACCATCCTGTGCCTGTCCCGGCTGGTGCCGCGCAAGGGTCAGGACGTCCTGATCCGGGCGTTGCCGCGGATCCGGGCGGCGATCGACGGTGCGGTGCTGGTGATCGTCGGCGGCGGCCCCTACGCCGAATCCCTGCGCAGGCTCGCGGTCGCGGTCGGCGTCGAGGAGCACGTCGTGTTCACCGGAGGGGTGCCGTCGGCGGAGCTCGCGGCCCACCACACCATCGCCGACGTGTTCGCGATGCCCTGCCGCACCCGGGGCGCGGGACTCGATGTCGAGGGACTCGGGATCGTGTTCCTGGAGGCCTCCGCGACCGGCGTCCCGGTGGTTGCCGGCGATTCCGGTGGCGCCCCGGAGACGGTGCGGGAGGGGGAGACCGGGCACGTCGTCGACGGCCGGTCGGTGCGGTCGGTGGCGGACACGATCGTCGCGGTCCTCTCGGACCGTGACCGGGCAGCGGCGATGGGCGTCGCCGGCCGCACCTGGGTGTCCGAGCAGTGGCGCTGGGATGTCCTCGCGGCCAGGCTGGCCGCGCTGCTGTAAGTCGCCTGCGGCGCCGGGGGGGGGGGGGTTTGTGTGGGTGGGGGTAAATAAAGAAAGGCGCGGCGCCGCGGAGCCACACGAGGGGGGGGGAGGAAAAAAAAAAAAAAAAAAAAAAAACAAAAAAAAAAAAAAAAAAAAGAAGATTG
>NZ_JBHXNB010000040.1:0-18234 GCF_042720095.1 Rhodococcus sp. NPDC058505 | reverse complement strand
CTCCCGCTTGGCGCCCCGCGCCGGTGCGTTATTTCCACCCCCAGGGGGGTTAAAATCACGCACGGTGCCGATGTCGGGGACGGCCCCGCACTCTTCGTGAGTGCGGGGCCGTTCCGCGTCTATCGTGGGGGGGAACCGGACATTCCGCTCCGGCCTGCACCGCGAGGACTTCTCGCCGACCCGAGGGAGCGACGACATGGCAGGCAAGGGAATCGACAAGGTGAAGACGCAGGCGGCGTTGGACACGGTGCGGGAGAGCCCGGGCATCGCCGCGATCGTCGCGGCACCGGTGGTGATCGGGTTCGGCGTGCTCTGGTGGGCGATCGGCTTCTGGCCGGCGCTGCTGTCGGTCGCGGTGGTCGTCGCCGTCGTCGTCGGCTTGCGGAAGCTGCGGGGCTGACCGCTGGTTCCGGGTCGGCGGGTCCGATCCGGGACCATTGTCACTTCCATCACAACCTCTGTGACATACCTCGCATCGAACGAGTACTCTCTGCGAGAACATGTTCTATTTTGGAGGAGATCGACAGTGGCGTTCGTGATCACTCAGCCTTGTTGCAACGACGCGAGTTGCACCGAGGTGTGCCCGGTGGACTGCATCCATCCGACGCCGGACGAGCGGGCGTTCAAGAGCACCGAGATGCTGTACATCGATCCCGAGAGCTGCATCGATTGCGGCCTCTGCGTTGACGCCTGCCCGGTCAACGCGATCTTCCGTGACGACGACCTGCCCGCGTCGATGGAACGATACGCCTCCATCAACGCCGACTACTTCGCCGCGGGCGATCTCGAGGACGCCGCACCAGGCCCGTCGCTGAAGTTCCCGAAGAACGTCGACGAGCCGTTCCGCGTCGCAATTGTCGGCGCGGGGCCGTCCGGGTTCTACGCGGCCCGCGAACTGCTCGCGTTCAAACGGTCCGGCATCGAGGTCGACATGTTCGACCGGCTGCCGACACCGTGGGGACTGGTGCGCGCGGGCGTCGCCCCCGACCACCCCGAGACGAAGGCCGTCACCGACCTGTTCGCCGAGGTCTCCCGCAGGCCCGGCTTCCGCATGCACCTCAACGTCGAGGTCGGCACCCACATCAGCCACGCCGAACTCCTCGAACATCACCACGCGGTGATCTACACGGTCGGCGCGCCGAGCGACCGGCACCTCGGCATCGCGGGCGAGGAACTGCCCGGCAGCCTCGCGGCCACCGAGTTCGTCGCCTGGTACAACGGCCACCCCGACTACGCCGCCCGCGACTTCGACCTGACCGGGAAGCGGGCGGTCATCGTCGGCAACGGCAACGTCGCGCTCGACGTGGCGCGGCTGCTGGTCCTCGACCCCGACACCCTCGCCAAGACCGACATGGCGCAGCACGCGGTCGACGCGTTGCGGGACAGCGCGATCGAGGAGGTCGTGCTGCTCGGCAGGCGCGGACCGGCTCAGGCCGCGTTCACCAACCCGGAACTCCTCGCCCTCGGGCACCTGCCGGGTGTGGATGTCGTCGTCGACCCGGCCGAGCTCGAGCTCGACGAGGTCAGCGCCGCCGAGGTCGCGGCCAACCCGGCGAAGAAGCTCAAGCTCGACATCCTCCGCGAGTACGCGGCCCGGCCCCTCTCCGGTCACCCGAAGCGGATCGTCCTGCGGTTCCTGGTGTCCCCGGTCGAGGTGCAGGGCACCGACCACGTCACCGGGCTCGTCGTTGCCCGCAACGAGATGGTCGCCGACGAGTCCGGCGCCATGCGTGCCCGCAGCACCGACGACACCGAGGTCCTCGAGACCGGCCTGGTGCTGCGCTCGGTCGGCTATCGCGGCGTCCCGGTCCCGGACCTGCCGTTCGACGAGTCGAGGGGCACCATCTCGAACGTCGGCGGCCGGGTCACCGAGGTCGGCACCGACGTCCCGGTGCCCGGCACCTACACCGCGGGCTGGATCAAGCGCGGGCCGTCGGGTGTCATCGGCACCAACCGGCAGTGCGCACACGACACCATCGCACTCATCCTCGAGGACCTCACCGCCGAGCGCCTCGACACCCCGAAGGCGGATCGGGACGCCCTGGTGGCGTTGCTCGCGGACCGGCAGCCCGACGAGGTCGACTGGGCGGGCTGGAAGCTGATCGACGCCCGCGAACGCGAACTCGGCAAGGCGGCGGGCCGTCCCCGCATCAAGCTGCTCGACGTCGCGGAGATGGTGTCGATCGCGAAGGGCTGAGCCCTACCGCGAGTGCGGAGCCGTCCGGGAGCCGGGCCTGTGGAGCACAGGCCCGGCTCCCGCCGTTCGACGGTCGGTCGCGGGATCGGTCAGCGCGGCACGTGGAACGAGGTCAGGGTCGCGCCTGCGACGTGGATCCCCGCCCAGGCGTCCGTGACGGCCAGTGTTGCCAGCGCCGACGTCGGGAACTTGTCGGCGATCCGGTCCGCGTACCGCGACCGGGGGTCGAGGGCCGTCGCGGCACCGGGAATGCCGGGATCGTGCCCGACGACCAGCAGGGTGCGCACACCGGCGGCGGTGCCCGCGATCTCGTGCAGAACCTGCGCGGGTGTCGCGCCGTACAACAGGTCGCTGTAGCGGGTGGGGGCGTCGACCCCGGCCGCGGCGAGGGTCAGGCGGGTGCGCGTCGCGGTCGAGCACAGCACCGCGTCGACGGGCGGCTGGGTGCGCCGGATCCAGTCGCCTGCCAGCGCGGCCTCCCGGCGTCCCCGCGACGCGAGCGGCCGATCGTGATCGGTCACCCCGTCGGGGTACGCCGACTTTCCGTGTCTCAGGAGGATCAGGGTTCGGGCGGCCGCTGCCATGTCCAGCAGCGTATTCGCGGCAGGCAACGAGCGGGTGTACGGGGAAACTCGGTTGCCCGACGCGGGCGCGTCGTGATCGGATCGGCGGGTCAGGGGCATCGGCCAACGGGT
Organism: Rhodococcus sp. NPDC058505; assembly: GCF_042720095.1. Lineage (NCBI taxonomy): Bacteria > Bacillati > Actinomycetota > Actinomycetes > Mycobacteriales > Nocardiaceae > Rhodococcus > Rhodococcus sp. NPDC058505. Next base: position 15,342 of record NZ_JBHXNB010000040.1, on the reverse strand, counting down.
GATGCCCCTCACAAGTATTCGCCATTGACGGACGGTGTACGTCATCGTTGACATTCGTAGCGCGGTCGATGGCCGCGCCGTTGCTCGTGATCGTCAGCGCGAAACGCTTCGTGCCGATTGACCGCACGCGAGGGCCGCCGTCCCGCGTGTCCACCAGATGACCCGTCAGGAGACCCCATGACGACGCCGACACCGGGAGCCCCCGCGGCCTCGGACAAGATCGACGGCGCAGTTCTCAAGATCGCCAGCGTGGTGGTGCTCGGCGCCATCATGTCCATTCTCGACGTCACGGTCGTGTCCGTCGCCCTGCCGACGTTCATGCAGGAGTTCAACGCGACGTACGCCACGGTCGCCTGGACGATGACCGCGTACACGCTGGCCCTCGCCGCCGTCATCCCGGCCACCGGCTGGGCGGCGGACCGGTTCGGGACCAAGCGGCTGTACATGACCGCGCTGGTGTTGTTCGTCGCAGGATCGGTGCTGTGTTCGGTCGCCTGGAGCGTCGAGTCGCTGATCGCGTTCCGCGTGATCCAGGGACTCGGCGGCGGCATGCTGATGCCGCTCGGCATGACGATCATGACGAAGGCGGCAGGCCCGCACCGGGTCGGCCGGGTCATGGCGGTGCTCGGCATCCCGATGCTGCTCGGGCCGATCGGCGGCCCGATCCTCGGCGGCTGGCTGATCGAGGCGGCGAGCTGGCACTGGATCTTCCTGATCAACCTGCCGATCGGCATCGTCGCCCTGATCGCCGCGTTCATGCTGCTGCCGTCCGACAAGCCGCAACCGTCCGAGTCGTTCGACTTCCTCGGCATGCTGCTGCTCTCGCCCGGCCTCGCGCTGTTCCTGTTCGGCGTGTCCTCGATCGCCGAGGGCGGCGGCGGTCTGACGACCCGCGTCGTGGTGTCCTGCGCGATCGGTCTGGTGCTGGTGGTCGCCTTCGTGTTCCACGCGCTGCGCCGCGCCGACCACCCGCTGATCGACCTGCGGCTGTTCAAGAACCGCAACCTCACGATCGCGGTGCTCACGTCCAGCCTGTTCGCGGTCGCCTTCATGGGCGCGGGCCTGCTGTTCCCGAGCTACTTCCTGCAGGTGCGCGGCGAGACGACCCTCGCCGCCGGACTGCTGCTCGCCCCGCAGGGCATCGGCGCGATGGTCACAATGCCGATCGCGGGCAATCTGGTGGACCGGATCGGCCCCGGCAAGATCGTGATGTTCGGTATCGCGCTGATGTCGGTCGGCATGGGCGTGTTCACCCAGCTCGGCGCGGACACCCCGTACCCGCTGCTGCTCGGTGCGCTGTTCGTGATGGGCCTCGGCATGGGCTGCACGATGATGCCGATCATGACCGCGGCGATGCAGACGCTGACCGATCACACCATCGCGCGGGGCTCGACGTTGATGAACATCGTCCAGCAGGTCGCCGGATCCGTCGGTACCGCGACCATGTCGGTGGTGCTGACGAACCAGATGAAGGACCGTCCGGAGGCGGCGGCCGTCGCCGCGGCCCAGCACGACCCGTCGGTCGCGGCGCAGCTGCCGCCCGGTGCGATCGAGCAGGGGCTGTCCGCGGCCGCCGACGCGTTCGGCAACACCTTCATGGTTGCGCTGGTGCTGCTGCTGCTGACGCTGATTCCGGCGTTCTTCCTGCCGCGCCGCAAGCCGGCCGCGCCCGCATCGGGCGAGGCGGCCCCGGTGGTGATGCACTGACGCACCGGACCTGACGGTGTGATCCGGTGGGCCCGCCTTCCCATGAGGGAGGCGGGCCCACCGGCGTCAGGAGGGGGCCCGGTCGAGGTCGATGCGGGTCGCCGACCCCTGCGCCGCGGCGCACAGCGTGGTGCCGTCCGGTCCGTCGACGTACACCTCGCAGCGGCACAGTGCCTGCCGTCGGGTGGCGCTGACCGTGCTGGCCGTGGCCCGCAGCAGGGTGCCGACGGCGGGCCGCAGGTAGCTGATCGTGAAGCCAGCGGTGACGATGCTCGGCCCGAGGACCGTGCCCGCCGCGAAGGTGAGGGCGTTGTCCGCGGCGTAGGACAGCACGCCGCCGTGGACGAACCCGTGTTGCTGCAGCAGGTCGGGTCGGATCGGAATCTCGAGGGTGGCGGCGCCGTCGGTGTAGTCGGTGAGGCGGGCGCCGACGAGCGCGCTGAACGGTTGCGCGGCGAGGACCGCGGCAGCATCGGCGAAGCCGGGGGAGTCGTTGTCGCTGCTCACGAGTTCCGATGATGCCACCAACGGGGTGTCGCGGGGCGGTTCCGCGGCATTGTCGGTGCCCGGCGCTAACGTCGAACCAGACGGAACCGATGTGGGAAGCAGCACACGGAAGAAGGCGCATCATGGCGACCGCACCCCAGCCGTCCGAAAAGTTCACCCGGGCCGATGACCCCTCCCCGCCCGCCGCGGCGCTGCCGCCGGGACGCGAATGGGACTTCTTTGCGGTGGTCGGCACCTCCGTGCAGGGCGGGCACACCCTGGCCCGGCTCGGTCCGTCGGGTACCGCGCTCGACGCGCTGCGGGTGGCGGTGCAGTCGGTCAACCACACCGCGTACTCCATGCTCGAGCAGGGGGTTCCCGGCGACCCCTGCGCCGAGTCGCGACTGCTGGAACGCTTGCCGATCACGGAATTCAGCGTGCAACGGTGCCGCCGCGGCAGCGCCGACCCCGACCCGACGTGGTCGCTGTCGGGCGGGCGGCATCAGCGGCTGCGGCGCGCGGCCTGACCTCAACGGCGGCGCCCGTGCGGCTCATGCCACCAGTATCGGACGAAGGGCAGCTCGAGTCCGGCCGATCCGGCCGCACTCCGGACACCGAATCAGAACGTGTTCTATATTTGCGTGACTGCCTGATTGCCCGAAAACGCTTGGAGTTCACGACATGTACGAGTGGTCCGATACCGACCTGATGTTCCGCGACGCACTGCGTGGCTTCATCGATAAGGAGATCAAGCCGCACGTCGACCGGCTGGAGAGCGGCGAACTGCCGCCGTTCGACATCATCCGGAAGATGTACGCCACCTTCGGGATGGACGAGATGGCCACCGAGGCCCTCGAGAAGGCGTTCGCGAAGGAAGAGGCGCGCGAACGCGGCGAGGCAGCACCCGAGTCCGGCGAGAAGGGCGGCGGCTTCAGCGGCGCGGGCAGCATGGGCGTCATTCTCAACAGCGAACTCGCTGGCGTGAGCCTCGGCCTGGTCGCGTCGATGGGCGTCAGTCTCGGCCTGACCGTCGGGACGCTGCGCAGCCGCGGCACCCTCGCGCAGAAGAAGCGCTGGCTGCCGGAGCTGGTCACGATGGAGAAGGTCGGCGCATGGGCGATCACCGAGCCCGACTCCGGGTCGGACGCGTTCGGTGGGATGAAGTCCTACGTCCGCCGCGACGGCGAGGACTACATCCTCAACGGCCAGAAGACCTTCATCACCAACGGCCCGTACGCCGACGTCACCATCGTCTACGCCAAGCTCGACGAGGGCGACGCCTCCGTCGACCGTCGCGATCGCAAGGTCCTCGGTTTCGTCCTCGACAAGGGCATGGAGGGCTTCACCCAGAGCGCGCCGTTCAAGAAGATGGGCATGAACTCCTCGCCCACCGGTGAACTGTTCTTCGACAACGTCCGGATCAGCAAGGACCGCCTGCTCGGCGAGACCGAGAACCCCGCCAAGGGCGACGGCAAGGAGAGCGCGAAGGAGTCGTTCGCGGCCGAACGGATCGGCATCGCCTCGCTCGCGCTCGGCATCATCAATGAGTGCCAGCGGCTGTCCATCGACTACGCGAAGAACCGGAAGCTGTGGGGCAAGGAGATCGCCCAGTTCCAGCTCATCCAGCTCAAGCTGGCCGAGATGGAGGTCGCCCGCCTCAACGTGCAGAACATGGTGTTCAACGCGATCGAGCGCACCGCGTCCGGGAACCCCGTCACGCTCGCCGAGGCCTCCGCGATGAAGCTGTACTCCTCGCGCGCGGCGACCGAGGTGGCGATGGAGGCGGTGCAGCTGTTCGGCGGCAACGGCTACATGGCCGAGTACAAGGTCGAGCAGCTCGCCAGGGACGCGAAGTCGCTGATGATCTACGCGGGCTCCAACGAGATCCAGGTGACGCACATCGCCAAGGGCCTGCTGGCCTGACGGATGCGCCCCGCCCGCCCGTCACCACCGGGCGGGGCGGGTGGGGTCAGCTGCCCCGCGGGTCCTCCGCCAGCGCCTCGGTCCGTGCCCGCAGGGTGGCCTCGGTGTGCGCGATCGCCGTCCCGACGATCGGTTCGACGATCTTGGCGAGCGCCTTGCCGAGCAGGCCGCCGGGAAGGGTGTAATCGAAGTCGACGGACAGCTCGGTGTTGCCATCCGGGGTGGGGGAGAATCGCCAGGTCGACCCGTTGCTGATGCCGTCGACGGATTCCAGGCGGATCAGCCGGTCCTGCTCCCATTCGGTGATCCGGACCCGGGAATTGAGTGCCTTCGGGCCGAGCTGCATGGTCGCCTCGAAGGTGGCGCCAAGGCCGTGGGTCTGCGACCCGACCGGTTCGAAGCGCGTCACCCCGAACATCCAGTCGGGGACGTTGCGGTAGTCGTCGACGTAGGCGAACCCGGCGCCGACGTTCACCTTCGCGACCGCGGTGCGGTGGATGTGAGCCATGCTTCTCCTTGCGTGCTGTCCACGACTAACCCTGTTACCCAGGGTAACGGGTAAGGGGTCGAGTTGGACAGTCGTTCGACAGAGTGCTGGCTCTAGTCTTGGGGTGTGGACCGACGAGAGCGTGACTCGGCTGGCCGTCCCCGCAACGCCCGACCTCGGGACGGGTTGGGTCGACCGCTGGCGCGGGGCATGGCCGGGGTGCCCCGCGCTCCCGAGGGGCTGGTCCGGACGCCGGCCGACACCGTCGACGAGGCGCAGCGCCTGTTCGATGCCGGGCTGCCGTTTCATGCCCACGAGGTGCTCGAGGATGCGTGGAAGTCGGCGCCGGAGGCCGAGCGTCCGCTGTGGCAGGGGCTCGCGCAACTCGCGGTCGGGTTCACCCACCTGCGCCGCGGCAACCGGGTTGGCGCGGGGTCCCTGCTGGTCAGGGGGCGAGACCGGATTCGGCCCTATGCCGCCGACCCGCCCCATGATCTCGACATCGCGGGCCTGCTCGCCTGGGTGGAAGGGGTCCGCGGCGCCCTTGAGGACGCGCTGATGTCCGATGCCGACCTGTCCGGCCCGCGATTGCGTCGCTGACCAGCGCGTCAATCACGAAATGGTGACGACCGTGATCGTCAACGAAAACGACGCGGGGCCACCGGCGTGTGCCGGTGGTCCCGCGTCGTGGGGGTGCGTGCCTACTCGGCCGAGAGGCTGCTCAGCGAGCCGGTGCTGCTGCTGCCGCTGCCACCGCCGTTGCTGGAGCCCGAGGAGATGCTGTCGAGAGCGTCGAACACCGTGGCCAGACCGCCGAACAGATCCGCGAAATCAGAGGACATGACTTTAACTCCTGGTTTGCTGGTACCTACATTTGTGGACGCCTGGACAAGCGTTCGGGCTATTTGTACACGATGTGACCAGGCTGTGACCAGACCTTCGTTTGGAGATAACGGGCAGCGTCCGCTGTTTGATCGACGTTCGCCCCGGTGCACCCGGGGGTGGTGCGGGTTTCCGGGATTAGCCGAGGCCGATCGACCCGAGTCCCACCGAGGATCCGCCGGCGCCGAGGCCGAATTCGATCGAACCGACCCCGATGCCGAAGACCGGCTGCGGCGGGGGCAGCAGCGAGAGCAGGAGGCCGAGCGGGTCCGAGGGCATTTCGATGGACATGTGACTCCTTGGTGTGGGGGAAGTGGGCCCTGACGCGCGTCAGTTGTACAGCAACCCGGGTCGATCCGGGGTGGAATCGCGGAGCGATCGTAGAGTTGAACGTTATTGCGGCACAGTGATATTCGATGTCCGAATCGCGCAGAGTTGTAGCTGTGGCAGGAAATAACAATCAGGCATGCTTGATTTTTTCTCGCCCCACGGTGATCCTGAACACATCACCGTGGAGGGAGAGGTATGGCGGAACTGGACGCCGTGGTCGCCGACCTGCTCGCCGAGGGGAGCGAGCTGGACGCGATGGTCGACGCACTGGGGGAGGACGGCTGGGCCACCCCGACCCCCGCACCCGGGTGGACCGTCGCGCACCAGATCGGGCACCTCGCCTGGACCGACCGCGCCGCGCTGCTCGCCGTCTCCGACCCGGCCGCCTTCGCTGAGTCGCTGACCGCGGCATGGGCCGACCCGGCGGGCTTCGTCGATGCCGGGGCGGAGGCGCAGGCGCGGCGCAGGCCCGCCGACCTGCTCGCGGACTGGCGGACCGGACGCGCCGCGCTGGCGCGGGCGCTGACCGAGACGCCGCCCGGCACCAGGCTGCCGTGGTACGGGCCGCCGATGAGCGCAATGTCGATGGCCACCGCCCGACTGATGGAGACTTGGGCGCACGGGCAGGACGTCGCGGCCGCGCTCGGCGTCGAGACCGAACCGACGAGCCGCCTCCGGTCGATCGCGCATCTGGGGGTGCGCACCCGCGACTTCGCGTTCACGGTCCACGAACTGCCCCCGCCCGTCGAGGAGTTCCGGGTCGAGCTGACCGGCCCGGACGGTGCCCTCTGGGTGTGGGGTCCGGACCGCGCGACGCAGCGGGTGACCGGCCCCGCACACGACTTCTGCCTGCTGGTGACGCAGCGGGCGCATCCCGACGACCTCGCCCTCGCCGCGGTGGGACCCGACGCGCACACCTGGCTAGACATCGCCCAGGCGTTCGCTGGCCTGCCCGGTGTCGGGCGCGAACGAAAGGCGCAGCAGTGACCAGCACCATCCGGATCGGCAACTGCTCCGGCTTCTACGGTGACCGGATCTCCGCAGTGCGCGAGATGCTCACCGGTGGCGACCTGGACTACCTGACCGGGGACTATCTCGCCGAGCTGACCATGCTGATCCTCGGCCGAGACCGGCTGAAGGACCCGGGCCTCGGCTACGCCAAGACGTTCCTGCGGCAAATGGAGGACGGTCTCGGTCTTGCGATGGACCGCGGCGTCAAGATCGTCGTCAACGCGGGCGGCCTCAACCCGGCCGGGCTGACCGACCGGCTCCGCGAGCTTGCGGACCGGGTCGGTGTCCCCGCCCGATTCGCGCACGTGGAGGGCGACGACCTGACCGCCCGGGCGGGCGAACTCGGGCTGGGGCAGCCGTTGACCGCCAACGCCTACCTCGGCGCGTGGGGCATCGCCGAGTGCCTCGGCGCGGGCGCCGACGTCGTGGTGACCGGGCGGGTCACCGACGCCTCCGTTGTCGTCGGTCCCGCGGCCCACCACTTCGGCTGGAGCCGAACCGACTACGACCGCCTCGCCGGGGCGGTCGTCGCGGGGCACGTGATCGAGTGCGGCACCCAGGCCACCGGCGGCAACTTCGCGTTCTTCACCGAGATCGCCGACCTGGGCCGACCCGGCTTCCCGATCGCCGAGGTCCGCGCGGACGGCACCTCGGTCATCACCAAGCACGAGGGCACCGGTGGCGCCGTCACGGTGGACACCGTCACCGCGCAGCTGATGTACGAGATCCAGGATGCCCGGTATGCGGGACCCGACGTCACCGCCCGGATCGACAGCGTTGCCCTCACCCAGGTCGGGCCCGACCGGGTCGAGATCTCGGGTGTGCGGGGCGAGGCGCCGCCGCCGCTGCTCAAGGTCTCCCTCAACACGCTCGGCGGGTTCCGCAACGAGATGGCGTTCGTTCTCACCGGACTCGACATCGACGCCAAGGCCGACCTCGCCCGGACCCAACTGGAGGCCTGGCTACCGGAGCGTCCGGCCGAACTGACCTGGAACCTCGCCCGCCTGGACCGGGAGGACGCGGACACCGAGGAACGGGCGAGCGCGATCCTGCGCTGCGTGGTCCGGGATCCCGACCCGAACCGGGTCGGACGCGCCTTCTCCAACGTGGCCGTCGAACTCGCGTTGGCCAGCTACCCGGGGTGCACGTTCCTGTCGATGCCCGGCAACGGCGCGCCGTACGGGGTGTACACGCCCGGATACGTCGACGCGCACCAGGTTCCGCACGTCGCGGTGCTTCCCGACGGAGCCCGGTCCGAGATGGCCCCGCCCGACGACACCCTGGCCCTCGCGCCGCTGCCCGACCCGGACCTGCCGCCGCCGCTGCCCGTCGGCGCGACCCGGACCCGGCCGCTCGGCGCCGTCGCGGCCGCCCGCAGCGGGGACAAGGGCGGCAACGCGAACATCGGCGTCTGGGTGCGCACGGACGACCAGTGGCGATGGCTTGCGCACACGCTCACCGTCGACGAGATCCGACGCCTGCTGCCGGAGACCGCGAACCTGACGATCACCCGCACCCTGCTGCCCCGGTTGCGGGCGGTGAACTTCGTGGTCGAAGGCATTCTCGGCATGGGTGTCGCCTATCAGGCCCGCTTCGATCCGCAGGCGAAGGGACTCGCCGAATGGCTGCGCTCGCGGCACGTGCCGATACCCACCGCACTGCTTGACCCGAACGACGCGCAGGAGGCCGCCTCGTGACCGACGCCTGGAACACCCCCGAACGACGTGAACTACGCGAGACCGTACGACGATTCGTCGAGAAGGACGTCCTCCCGCAGCAGGACGCGTGGGAACGCGCCGGGGAGTTGCCCCGGGACCTGCACCGCAGGGCCGCCGAACTCGGCCTGCTCGGGGTCGCGTTCCCCGAGTCGGTCGGCGGTGGCGGCGGCGACCCCGTCGACGCGATCGTGATCTGCGAGGAGATGCACTACGCGGGATGCTCGGGTGGGCTGTTCGCGTCCCTGTTCACCTCCGGGATCGCGCTGCCGCACCTGGTCGCGGCGGGGGACCCCGGTCAGGTCGAGCGGTGGGTGCGGCCCACCCTGGCCGGTGCGGCGATCGGTTCGCTCGCGATTACCGAACCCGGCGGCGGCTCCGATGTCGGCCACCTGACCACCCGGGCGGTCCGCGACGGCGACGACTTCATCGTCAACGGCGCGAAGACGTTCATCACGTCCGGGTGCCGTGCCGACTTCGTCGTGACCGCGGTCCGCACCGGAGGCGACGGCGCAGCCGGGGTGTCGCTGTTGGTGATCGAGAGGGGCACACCGGGATTCACCGTTGCCCGCAAGCTGGAGAAGATGGGCTGGCTCGCCTCGGACACCGCGGAACTGTCCTTCGTCGACTGCCGCGTCCCCTCGGCCAACCTGGTCGGCGCGGAGAACACCGGTTTCGCGCAGATCGCCAAGGCCTTCGTCGCCGAACGGGTCGCCCTCGCAGCGCAGGCGTATTCCAGCGCTCAGCGCTGCCTCGATCTGAGCCTGGACTGGTGCCGGGACCGCGAGACCTTCGGGCGGCCGCTGATCAGCCGCCAGTCGGTGCAGAACACCCTGGCCGAGATGGCACGGAAGGTGGACGTCTCGCGCGTCTACACCCGCTCGATCGTGGATCGCTACACGGCGGGCGACGAGAACGTCCTCGCCGAGGTGTGTTTCGCGAAGAACACCGCGGTCGAGGCGGGGGAGTGGGTCGCGCATCAGGCGGTGCAACTGTTCGGTGGTCTCGGCTACATGCGGGAGAGCGAGGTCGAACGGCAGTACCGCGACATGCGAATCCTCGGAATCGGCGGCGGGACCACCGAGATCATGACGTCCCTTGCCGCAAAGCTGCTCGGATTCCAAGCCTGACACTGAGGGGACAACTGATGACACTGATCGGATCGACGCTCGACACCGCGGGCGAGGGTTTCGTCGCCGCAGCGGAGTCGATGCGGACCAAGCTCGACGAGGTGCAGCGCGAGTTCGACAAGGCGCTCGCCGGCGGCGGAGCCAAGGCCGTGGACCGCCATCACACGCGGGGAAAGCTGTTGGCGCGGGAGCGGATCGAGCTGCTGATCGACGAGGATTCGCCGTTTCTCGAACTGTGCACCCTCGCCGCGTGGGGCAGCGAGTTCCCGGTGGGGGCGAACGTGGTCACCGGCATCGGGGTGATCGAGGGTGTCGAGTGCATGATCGTCGCCAACGACCCCACCTCCCGCGGTGGCGCCAGCAACCCGTGGACGATCAAGAAGAGCTTCCGGATCAACGAGATCGTCGAGCAGAACCGGCTGCCGGTGATTTCCCTTGTCGAGTCCGGGGGTGCCGACCTGCCGACGCAGAAGGAGGTCTTCATTCCCGGCGGGCGGATGTTCCGGGACCTCACCCGTGCGTCGGCAGCGGGAATCCCCACCGTGTCACTGGTGTTCGGCAATTCCACCGCCGGGGGCGCCTACATCCCCGGCATGTCCGACCACGTCGTGATGATCAAGGAACGTTCCAAGGTGTTCCTCGGCGGGCCCCCGCTGGTGAAGATGGCGACCGGCGAGGAGTCCGACGACGAGTCGCTCGGCGGTGCGGAGATGCACGCCCGCACCTCCGGACTCGCCGACCACTACGCACAGGACGAGTACGACGCGATCCGGATCGGCCGCAGCATCGTCCGGCGGCTCAACTGGCGCAAGCAGGGGCCTGCCCCCCGCCGCGAGGTCATCGAACCGCTCCTCGACGCCGAGGACCTGCTCGGCATCGTGCCCACCGACCTGAAGGTGCCGTTCGATCCGCGTGAGGTGATCGCCCGGATCGTCGACGGCTCGGACTTCGACGAGTTCAAGCCGCTGTACGGAAGTTCGCTGGTCACCGGATGGGCCGAACTGCACGGCTATCCGATCGGGATCCTCGCCAACGCGCGCGGGGTGCTGTTCTCGGAGGAGGCCAAGAAGGCCACCCAGTTCATTCAGCTCGCGAACCGGGCGAACACGCCGCTGCTGTTCCTGCACAACACCACCGGGTACATGGTCGGCAAGGAGTACGAGCAGGGCGGCATCATCAAGCACGGCGCGATGATGATCAACGCGGTGTCGAACTCGACCGTCCCGCACATCTCGGTCCTGATGGGCGCCTCCTACGGCGCAGGCCACTACGGCATGTGCGGCCGCGCCTACGATCCGCGCTTTCTGTTCGCCTGGCCGAGCGCGAAGTCCGCGGTGATGGGACCCGCGCAGCTCGCGGGGGTGGTGTCCATGGTGATGCGCGGAAGCGCGGAGGCCAAGGGCGTCCCGTTCGACGAGGACGCGGACAAGGGTATGCGGGCGATGATCGAGGCCCAGATCGAGGCGGAGTCGCTTCCGCTGTTCCTGTCCGGCCGCGTCTACGACGACGGCATCATCGACCCACGCGACACGCGCACCGTGCTGGGAATGTGTCTGTCGGCGATTGCCACCGCCCCGATCGAAGGCACCGCGAACTTCGGTGTCTTCAGAATGTGAGCCACCCGTGACCGTCACCTCCAACGCGATCACCGCCGTCCTCGTGGCGAACCGCGGCGAGATCGCCCGTCGGGTCTTTGCGAGTGCGCGGGCGGCCGGAATCGCCACCGTCGCCGTGTATTCCGACGCCGATGCCGACGCTCCGCACGTCCGGGAGGCGGACGTCGCCGTGCGCCTGCCCGGGAACACTCCCGCCGAGACCTACCTGCGGGCGGAGGCGCTCGTCGCCGCCGCCCTCGCCGCGGGCGCCGACGCGGTGCATCCCGGATACGGATTCCTCTCCGAGAACGCGGAATTCGCCAAGGCCGTCCAGGATGCCGGGCTGACGTGGATCGGACCGCCGGTCAAGGCGATCGAGCTGATGGGCTCGAAGGTGGAGTCGAAGAAGATGATGTCCGCCGCCGGTGTCCCGGTGCTGGCCGAACTCGATCCGGCGCAGGTCACCGACGCCGATCTGCCGGTGTTGGTCAAGGCGTCCGCTGGCGGCGGCGGACGCGGCATGCGGGTGGTGCGGACGCTCGCCGACCTGCCCGGACAGATCGAGGGCGCCCGGGCGGAGGCACGATCCGCGTTCGGCGATCCGACGGTGTTTTGCGAGCGGTATCTCGAGACCGGGCGGCACATCGAGGTGCAGGTGATGGCCGACGGCCACGGCACCGTCTGGGCCGTCGGCGAACGCGAGTGCTCGATCCAGCGTCGCCACCAGAAGGTCGTGGAGGAGGCGCCGTCCCCACTTGTCGAGCGCCTGGAATCGGCAGGAAAGGGCATGCGTGACAGCCTGTTTCAGGCCGCGGTCGACGCCGCATCCGCGATCGGCTATGAGGGCGCAGGCACGGTGGAGTTCCTCGCGGACGAGGCGGGCGGCTTCTACTTCCTCGAGATGAACACCCGGCTGCAGGTCGAGCACCCGGTCACCGAGCTGACCACCGGGCTCGACCTGGTGGACCTGCAGTTCCAGGTGGCGTCCGGGACCGCCCTGGACGAGCGGCCCCCCGCCCCGCACGGGCATGCCATCGAGGTCCGGCTGTATGCCGAGGACCCGGCCCGCGACTGGCAGCCGCAGTCCGGGACGATCCACGCCATTGAGATCCCAGGCGTGGACACCGAATTCGGGGTTCCGTCGGATCGGAGGGGGCTGCGGCTGGACTCCGGCGTCGTCGACGGCTCGGTGGTCGGGGTGCACTACGACCCGATGCTCGCCAAGGTCATCGCCTGGGCGCCGACCCGCAGGGATGCGGCGAGCCGGCTGGCGGCGGCGCTGGCCCGGGCGAGGATCCACGGCCTGGTCACCAACCGGGACCTGCTGGTGAACGTGCTGCGGCATCCGGCCTTCCTGGCCGGTGACACCGACACCGCGTTCTTCGACCGGCAGGGTCTGGGCATGCTCGCCGCTCCGCTCGCGACGCAGGCCGCGGAACGGATTTCGGCTCTTGCCGCGGCGCTGGCGCAGGCAGCCGCCAATCGCGCATCGGCACGGGTGATCGGTGCGTTGCCGAGCGGATGGCGCAACGTCCCCTCGCAACGACAGCGCAAGGTGTTCGAGAGTGCAACGTGCACACATGAAGTCGAGTACCGGATCGGGCGGGACGGCGCCCTGGACACCGACGGCGTCGGCGCCGTCGACCTGGTGTCGGCGACCCCGGATCGGGTGGTGCTTGTGGTTGACGGGCTCGGTCGCGCCTTCGACGTGGCGCGCTACGGGGACCTCGTGTGCGTCGATTCGACGCTGGGCGGGTCCGCGTTCCGGGCGGTGCCGCGGTTCGTCGACCCCGCGACCGCGGTTGCCGCCGGGTCGCTGCTCGCCCCGATGCCGGGCACGGTGATCCGGCTCGGCGCCGCGGCCGGGGACCGGGTCACCGCGGGCACCCCGATTTTGTGGCTGGAGGCCATGAAGATGGAGCACACCATCACCGCGCCGGCGGACGGTGTGCTCACCGAACTGAACGTCACCGTCGGCCAGCAGGTCGACGTGGGTGCCGTTCTCGCGATCGTCGACGACACCACCGGGACAGGGGAGTGACGCACATGGGTTTCATCGAGACCGACGAGCAGAGGGAATTGCGGACGGCGGTCGCCAGCCTCGGCGAGCGCTACAACTACGTGGACTACGTGCTGCCGCGGGCCCGCAGGGGTGAGCCGCTCACCGAATTGTGGAACGAGGCGGGCAAACTCGGCTTCCTCGGGGTGAACCTGCCGGAGGAGTACGGCGGCGGGGGTGCGGGCATCTACGAGCTCGCGCTCGTCCAGGAGGAACTGGCCGCGCAGGGCGCGGGCCTGCTGCTCGTCGTCGTGTCCCCGGCGATCTGCGGCACCATCATCGGCAAGTACGGCACCGAGCAGCAGAAGCGGACGTGGCTGACCGCGCTCGCCGACGGCAGCAAGATCATGGCGTTCGGGATCACCGAACCGGATGCGGGCTCGAACTCGCACCAGATCACCACCACCGCACGGCGGGATGGTGACGGGGCGAGCGGAGCGACGGGGGATCAGCGGGACTGGATCCTGTCCGGGAACAAGATCTTCATTTCCGGGGTGGATCAGGCGGACGCCGTCCTGATCGTCGCCCGGACCGAGGACCACAAGACCGGCAAGCTCAAGCCAGCGCTGTTCATTGTTCCCACCGACGCCGCCGGATTCGAGCGGACGCGGATGGACATGGACATCGTCGCACCCGACCACCAGTTCGCCCTGTTTCTCGACGAGGTGCGGCTCCCGGCGGACGCGCTGGTCGGATCCGAGGACGCGGCGCTGATGCAGCTGTTCGCTGGCCTCAACCCGGAACGGATCCTTGGTGCGTCGATGGCGATCGGGATGGGGCGCTACGCCCTGAACGCGGCAACGACGTACGCGAACGAGCGGTCGGTCTGGAAGACGCCGATCGGCGCGCACCAGGGCATCGCGCATCCGCTCGCGCAGTGCAAGATCGAACTCGAGCTCGCGAAGCTGATGATGCAGAAGGCAGCGGTGTTGTACGACAGCGGCGACGACTTCGGTGCCGCGGAGGCCGCGAACATGGCGAAGTACGCGGCGGCGGAGGCGAGCATCAAGTGCCTGGACCAGGCCGTCCAGACGCACGGCGGTGGTGGCCTGACGAAGGAGTACGGGCTGGCCGCCATGCTCGGTGCGGCGCGCATCGCGCGGGTCGCCCCGGTGAGCAGGGAGATGATCCTCAACTTCGTTTCCCAGCATTCCCTCGGGCTGCCGAGGTCGTACTGACGATGGGGACCGAACCGAGCTCCGGGCCGTACGTCCGCTACGAGGCGGCGGACGGCTTCGCGACCGTGACCCTGGACTCGCCGCACAACCGGAACGCGATCTCGTCGCGGTTGGTCGGGGAGCTCCGGGAGGCGCTGTCCCGTGCCGCCTCGGACGATTCGGTGCGGGCCGTCGTGCTGGCCCACACCGGGGGGACGTTCTGCGCGGGCGCGGACCTGTCGGAGGCGAGCGGCGCGGCGGAGGCGGCCGACCCGGCGGCGCTTGCCGCCAGGCGCACCACGCAGATGACCGACCTGCTGCGCGCGTTCCTTGAGCTGCCGAAACCGATCGTCGGCCGGATCGACGGCCACGTCCGGGCGGGCGGGATGGGGCTGGTCGGGGCCTGTGACCTGGTCGCGGCAGGCCCGTCTGCGACGTTCGCGCTCACCGAGGCCCGGCTCGGGCTTGCTGCGTCGATCATCTCGCTGACGGTGCTGCCGCGGATGTCGTCGCGTGCGGCGGGCCGCTACTTCCTGACGGGGGAGAAGTTCGGCTCGGCGGAGGCGGCGGCGATCGGGCTGATCACGGCTGCCGCCGAGGACGTCGACGTCGCGGTGGCGGGGTGGTTGGCGGAGTTGGCGCTGGCGTCGCCGCAGGGGCTGGCGGAGTCGAAGTGGTTGACGACGGCGGGGATGCTGGCGGGTTTCGATCGTGGTGCGGCCGGGCTGGCCGCGCAGTCCGCGCGGCTGTTCGGCACCCCGGAGGCGATCGAGGGGATGACGGCGTTTCTGCAACGTCGGCCGCCCGCGTGGGCGCCGACCCGATGAGCTGGGGAGGTGGTGACAGCATCGAGCCCGTGC
>NZ_JBHXNB010000039.1:0-18805 GCF_042720095.1 Rhodococcus sp. NPDC058505 | reverse complement strand
CATCCCCCGCCGACTCCGCCGCGCCCTCGACGCCCGCGACTGCGGCTGCGCCTACCCAGGATGCGGCCGACCCACCGCCTGGACCGACGCCCACCCTCCCCCAAGCACTTCGTGCAGGGAGGTGCCCCCATTCATCACTGGGCTAACGGAGGCGAAACGAAACTGTCGAACCTGGTGCTACTCTGCCGCTTTCACCACCGATACATCCACAAAGGCAAATGGACTGTGCACATCGGAGACGACGGCCACCCTCCCCCAAGCACTCCGTGCAGGGGGTACCCCCAGGTTCACACCCCCACACTGGATCGACCCCGACCGCAAACCCATCCCGGCACACAATCGAAA
Organism: Rhodococcus sp. NPDC058505; assembly: GCF_042720095.1. Lineage (NCBI taxonomy): Bacteria > Bacillati > Actinomycetota > Actinomycetes > Mycobacteriales > Nocardiaceae > Rhodococcus > Rhodococcus sp. NPDC058505. Next base: position 18,460 of record NZ_JBHXNB010000039.1, on the reverse strand, counting down.
ACAGCTGCTGTTCAGCACCTGAAACACCCTGAAACACAATAGAACCACGGAGCCGCCGAGGCCACGACCGGATAGGTCGCGGCCTGGGCGGCCGCCCGCCGCAGAAGTCCAGTCGACGCGACACTCGTTCATTCTTCAATGCAGCGTTGGAATGACTCCTCCCACGCATTGCATGTGATCGACCAACGCGTACCCAACGACCTTCTTCGAGAAGCAGTTGAAGACCGGCGCGGCGACGCAACCAGCCCTCCCAGGGTGTGGACTTGGATGCCCGTGGAATTCTTCTGCGCTACAACGCTCTTCAGTAAACACGATCCCACTCTTCGGCCGCGGCCGTGAACCTTCTGGCGCCTCACCGACCCCGATCTGCCGCGGAAAGCGCAGCAACGACCTCGGCTGTCGCGCAGAGGTTGACTCCGATCCTATCGAGATCCCCCACCCGTTCGGCGCTCGCCTGCGACACGGCGTCGATGACCAGCACGGTGCGAAAGTCCCTCTCGCTGGCATCGAACAGCGTCGCTCGCGGACAGTTGGGCAGATTGCAGCCAGCCACCACCACGGTGTCGCATCCCTGCGCACGCAGCAGCGACTCCAATTCCGTGCGATAGAAGGCACTCCATCGCGGTTTGAACAGCACAATCTCGTTCGGCCCGACGGCCTGACTACGCCCGGCGAGAAGCAGATCCTCATCCAATCGGTACCCCGGCGGCAGGATCCCGTCGGCGATCTGGCATCCGTCGGTTCCGGGAGCCGCCATCTCGGCGCCGCGTTCGATCGACTCGCGCCGAAGCACGTCGACATCCGAACCCCCAGGCGGGTACAGACGAACCACATGAACGACGGGGCGACCGGCGAGCCGGAACGCGCGCACCAACGATGAGACATTCGGCACGACGTTCGTCGTTCCCGGCACCGCGGCGTGTCCGCCGTCGAGGAAGTCACGCTGCAGGTCGATCACGACCAGAGCGGCCCGATCCCACCGTGGCGCGAGATAGTCCGTCACACCGCTCCCCTGCCCACACTCGACGACGGGCGCATTCTCCGCCCGGGTGCCCGCCGACCCCCGCGACCGGTCAGCGTCCGAGCTTGCCCGCGAGCTTCTCCAGGTAGGCGGTGACGGTGTCCTCGTCGGCGTCGGGCATGCCGTACACGACCTCGTCGATGCCGAGATCCTGCCACCGCGACAGGGTCTCGGGGACCGGCTTGCGGTCCAGGACCACGATCCGCGGTGCCCCGTCCCGGCCCGCGGCCTCCCAAGTCTTGCGCAGCAGCAACACGTTGTCCTCGATGTCCCGCTCGATCGGGGTAGTCATCCAGCCGTCCGCCGATCGGGAGATCCACTTGAAGTTCTTCTCGTTCCCCGCCGCGCCGACGATGATCGGAACCCGCGGCTGCTGAATCGGTTTCGGCCACGCCCAGCTGGGACCGAAGGAGAGGAACTCGCCCTCGTAGGACGCCTCCTCCTGCGACCACAGCGCCTGCATGCCCTCCAGGTACTCGCGCAGCATCGTGCGGCGCTTGTTCGTCGGGACGCCGTGGTCGGTGAGCTCGTCCAGATTCCAGCCGTAGCCGACGCCGAGCGTCACGCGGCCACCGGACAGGTGGTCGAGGGACGCGATCGTCTTCGCGAGGGTGATGGGGTCATGCTCGACGGGCAGCGCGACGGCGGTGCCGAGCCGGATCCGCGACGTCACCGAGGCCGCGGTGCCGAGCGAGACCCACGGGTCGAGGGTCCGCATGTAGCGGTCGTCGGGGAGCGACTCGTCACCGGTCTGCGGGTGGGCGGCATCGCGGCGCACCGGGATGTGGGTGTGCTCGGGGACATAGAACGAGTCGAACCCGAACTGCTCCACCGCGCGCGCCGCGGCCGCGGGGGTGATGCCGCGGTCGCTCGTGAACAGGGTGATGCCAAACTCCACCGTCGTCTCCTCATGCCGTCGCTCGAAGGCCCAGACCCTCAGTGCCGGACACCTGTTTATCACGGTGTCCGGCGCAGGGCGTCCGGAACGCAGGGAGGACCCACGCGCGGCGCGGGACGCCCCGCTACGGGCGCATCTCGTACGCACCGTCGTTGGCGACGACGCGCTCCCACATCCGGTCGAAGCGGGCCGCGTCGACCTCGGGCTTGCGGATCGCCCCGAGCGCCCACTGCTGCTGCGCGGGCGTCGACGACGCCTTCCCGTGCAGCACGGTTGCGTGGCCGGAGAAGTCCCGGACCTGGAAGTCGAAGATCTGGTCGAGCACGTCGTGGTCGAGCGCGGTGCGGGCGGCCTGCTCGAGGATCAGCTGGCCGTACACGATCAGCGAGAACAGGTGCCCGACGGCGAGCATGAAATCGAGGTCCTCGCGCTGCCCCTCATCCGGCGGTGCGGTGGTCAGCAGCACCGTCAGCGCCCGCGCCTGCTCGAAGAACCGGGCCACGTTGGGGACGTCCGCGTACCGACGGTAGGCGGTGGTCCAGTCGTGGAACGTCACCGTGGCGGCGCCGCGGGTCGGACCCTGATCCCAGAAGAAGATGTCGTCGGCGGCCTCCTGCCGCGTCCCGACCTCCGGACGCTCGGCGGGCGCGAAGAGGTAGTTCGGCATGAACTTGAGAACCAGCCCGACATTGACGTGCACGGTGCCCTCGAGTTTGGGCAGCATCCCGATGTACCGGACCGCCTCCTGGAAGTAGGTGCTCTTCTCGTAGCCCTTCGCGGCGATCACGTCATGCAGCAGCCCAACGACCTTCTCCCCCTCCATCGTCACCTTCGACTTGGTCATCGGGTTGAACAGCAGGTAGCGCCGGTCGTCCCGCGACGCGCTCCGGAAGTAGTCGACGGCGCGGGCGCTGAACAGCTTCATCGCGGCCGTCCTGGCATACGCGTCGACGAAACTCGCCCGCACGTGCGCGAACTCGGTGACCGGCCTGCCGTACAGAACCCGGTGGTGCGCGTGGGTGATCGCCTCATAGAAGGCGTGCTCGCAGATGCCGATCGATCCGGTGCACAGGTTGAACTTGCCGACATTGACGGTGTTCAGTGCTGCCTCGAACGCCGCGACGCCGGTGTGCAGGACGTCCGCCTCCCGCACCGGATACTCCTCGAGCCGGAAGGCGCTCACGTACATCGGACTGTGCAGCACGTTGTCGATCAGGTGATAGCCGGGATGGTGACTGTCGACGACGAAGAAGACGTACCCGTCGGCGCCGTCGACGTCGGCGCGACGCCCGAACACCGACACCATGCCCGCAACGTTGCCGTTGCCGATGTAGTACTTGTCGCCGGTGGCCCGAAAGGCCAGCTCGCCGCCGGGCGGGGCGGGCGTGAGCACCATGTCGGTGGAGTAGACGTCGGCGCCGTGATCCCGCTCGGACAGCCCGAACGCCATGACGCCGCCGTGCACCAGTTGCGCGGCGGCCCGGCGGCCAGCCTCGGTGTTCGTGCTCATCCAGATCGGCCCGAGGCCGAGGACGGTGACCTGCCAGGCGTACCAGTACGGGAGGCCGTAGAAGCCGAGGATCTCGCTGAGCGCGGCGTTGCGGGCCGCGTCCCAGCGTCGGTTCTCGTCGCCGTCGCCGTACGCGGCCGGTGTCAGGAAGGTGGCGAACAGCTTCTCCCTGCGGACGAAGTCCAGGAAGTCCTCCGCCCAGACCGCGTTCAAATCATCATGCAGCACTTGCCGTTTGCCGCGGGCCTCGAACCAGTCGACGGTCGCACGCAGCAGTCGACGGGTCTCCGGATCAAATTCCTGCGGGTCGTAGGTGCTCGGATTGAACAGCTCGGTCACGGCGCGGCCCTTTCGTCGGCGTCCCCCACCCAAGCTACTTGTGTGACCGGGGCCACGCAGGTACGGTCATGACACACAAACATTGTTTTGTTCCAACGTTCCAGGCGACAGGAGTTCGCATGACGCCACTCCGCGCGCCCGTCGGCGACGCAGGCCCGACCGCGCCGGGGCGACCCACCTTCGAGGACGGCATCCGCGAGGCCCTGCCAATGCCCGTCGACGACGGGTCCGCGGAGCCGGTGACGCCGCTCGGCCCGGACTCGCTGGTGTGGAAGTACTACGGCGACGTGCGCGGACTGCTCGGCTTCCAACGGCTCGCCGGCACCGAGAACTGCATCGAACAGCTCGGCAAGGCCGTCGAGGACCATTCGGTGATCTTCGCCGACACCCTCGGCCGGGCGCGGCGCAGCGGGCCACCGATCATGAAGACGGTCTACAGCGCGGACCCGCACGGCTGGGGCCGCACGGTCCGCGACTTCCACACGCCGATCAAGGGCACCATCGCCGACGGTTCGCGCTACCACGCGCTGAACCCGGAGCTGTTCTACTGGGCGCACGCGACGTTCGTTGACCAGGTCCTCTACATCACCGACACGTTCATCCGCCGTCTCTCGGACGCCGAGAAGGCGCGAATCTTCGAGGAGAGCAAGGCCTGGTACCGGCTGTACGGGGTCAGCGATCGCAGCCAGCCGCACACCTACGCCGAGTTCGTCGAGTACTGGGACGCGATGCTGGACCGGTTCGTTCCGACCCGGACGATCGTCTACGCCACCGGGTATATCCGCAGGGGCATCCCCGGACCCCGGCGGATCCCGAGGCCGGTCTGGCGGGTGCTGTCCGCGCCGCTCAACGCGTTCACCCGGACCATCGTCGTCGGCACCGTCCCCCCGCAGATGCGTGCGGTGTGCGGTCTCGACTGGGATGACAGGAAGGAGAAGCATTTTCAGCGCTTCGCCGCGGCGATGCGGGCACTGAACCCGCTGCTGAACCGGCTGCCGGTGCGGGTGCTGTACCTGCCGTGGGCGAGCCAGGCCTGGCGACGGGTCGGCGTCGACCCGCGGCCGCTGCACAACACGCCCGTCTGACCGTCCCCCGCCGACCGACATCCCAGGAGTTGCCATGCGTCGCAAGCAGTTGGCCACCGTCCCCACGGGCAGCGGGCTGAAACCGATCCACGGCACCGGTGACCCCGGCGTGATCGAGGTGCTCCGGTTCTTCCGGGACCCCGTCGCCATGGTCGCCAAACGCCGCGCCGCCTACGGTGACATCACCTACATCAACTCGTTCGGCCTCCGATTCGTGATCCCCCTCGACGCCGACGGCTGCGAGGCCGTCGCGATGAACCGGGACAGGGCGTTCGCGAACGAGCCCGCCTGGGGCTTCCTGATCGGACCGTTCTTCCGCCGCGGCATCCTGTTGATGGACTTCGAGGAGCACCGCCACCACCGGCGAATCATGCAGCAGGCCTTCAGCAACACCCATCTCAAGGGCTACCTGCAGGACATGCAACCGATGCTCGCCGAGCGGGTTGCCCAGCTGCCGCTCGGCGACGGCGGAGCCACCGGCGCCGTGCGCCTGCTCGACGAGTTCAAGCAGATCACCCTGGACCTGGCGCTGGAGATCTTCCTCGGCCTCGACCTACCGCGCGACGAGGCCGACCGGATCAACCGGGCGTTCGTCGACTGCGTCGGCGCCGGGCTGTCGATCGTGCGGAAGAACATCCCGGGCACCCGCTGGGCCCGTGGGCTGGCGGGACGCCGGGTCCTCGAGGACTTCTTCCACGAGCACCTGCCCGCCAAGCGCGCCACCCCGACCCCGGACCTGTTCTCGGTGCTCTGCCACGCGCAGGACGAGGAGGGGCACACGTTCACCGACGAGGACGTGGTCAACCACATGATCTTCGTGCTGATGGCCGCGCACGACACCTCGACGATCACGCTCACCACGATGGCGTACTACCTGGCCAGGCACCCGCAATGGCAGGAGACGGCGCGGGCGCAGTCCCGCGCCCTCCCCACCGAGATCTCCTACGACACCCTCGACGAGTTCACCGTCCTCGACCGCGTCATGCGGGAGTCGCTGCGACTGAACTCGCCCGTCCCCGGGTTGCCGCGCCGGGCGATCAAGGACACCGAGATCTGCGGGCATCACATCCCGGCCGGCACCTACGTCGCCGCGATCGGCCTGGTCAATCACCACAACCCGGCGCTGTGGACCGACCCGGAGCGCTTCGACCCGGATCGCTTCGCGAGCGACCGCGCGGAGGACCGGGTGCACCGCTACGCCTGGATGCCGTTCGGCGGCGGGGTGCACAAGTGCATCGGCCTGTACTTCGCGCAGATGGAGGTCAAGACGATCATGCACAACATGCTGCTCCGGTACGAGTGGTCCACCCCTGAGGAGTACCGGTGGACACTCGACAACTCCACCCTCCCGGTGCCGAAGGACGGTCTGCCGGTGCGCCTTCGCGCACTGTAGGCGGACACCGACATGCGCGCAGGCGACGGATATGCTGCACACGATGCCAACACCAGTCGAACCCGGTCCGCGGTCCGCGTCCCCCGAGACGGCGATGCTCGACGCCGCGCGGGACGAGTTCGAGCGGTACGGGATCCGGCGCACCAACATGGACGACATCGCCCGCCGGGCGGGGATCTCCCGCAGCACCCTCTACCGGCGCTTCCCGAACAAGGACGCCCTCGTCGAGACCCTCGTCCTTCGCGACACCACGGCCTTCTTCGCCGAACTGGACCGGGTTGCCGCGGACCGGGATCCGCGCAGCGCGGTGGTGGAGTGCTTCACCCGCGGCGTCCGGCTCACCCAAGAGATGCCGCTGGTCACGCGGATCCTCGAGAGCGAGCCGGAGCTGATCCTCGGGCTCACCAACCGCACCGACGGCGCCCCGATCGCCCAGGCCGCCGCGCAGGTCGCGACGACGCTGCGACGCAGCGGCGTCACGATGTCGGACGGGGACCTGCACGCGGTCGCGGAGATCCTGGTTCGGATCGCGGTGTCGCTGATGCTCAATCCACAAGGCCAACTGGATATCTCGGACCAGGATGCGGTACGGAGGTACGCCGAGCGCTACCTCGTCCGGCTGGTCTGGTGACCCGCACCCACCGCTGACCGGGACGCTCCGCCGATCCACCGCGTTCACCGACCCGCGTCTCGGTCCCGTCCACGCAACCCCGTCGCTCCGCTCTCCCGAACCGAGGAGACCATGAGATCCGCACCGCTGCCGTCCCCCTCGCCCACCGGCGAGCGCGCCACCGACCCCAACCAGGAAGCGCCGCCCCCGCGCGTCGGGGCGGACCTGCTCACCGCGCTGCGCGGTCAGCTGCCACCCGGAGACGAGATGCACCGGGCCCGAGCACCGTTCACCGGTCGCGCGCTTCCGGCGGTCCCGCAGTCCACCCCGGCCGCCATCGCCGCCGCGGCCGCGGCCGCACGCGCCGCGCAGACCGCGTGGGCACAGACCCCGATCCGGGACCGGGAGCGGGCGGTGCTGCGGTTCGGGCGGGCGCTGCTGGGCCACCACGACCTGCTGTGCGACCTGATGCAATGGGAGACCGGCAAGGCCCGCGTGCACGCGGCGGTCGAGGTGCAGGGCGTGGTGTCGGTGGCCGCGTACTACGGCCGCACCGGGGCCCGGCATCTGCGCGCCCGGCCTGCCCGCACCGCGATGCCCGGCGTGGTGCGCGCCACGGTCGGGTACCGACCGAAGGGCCTGGTCGGGGTGATCGCCCCGTGGAACTATCCGCTGTTCCTCGCCGTCGGCGACGTCATCCCCGCCCTCATCGCGGGCAACGCGGTGCTGAGCAAGGCCGACTCGCAGGCGCCGTTGACGCTGCTGCTGGCCAGGAAGCTGGCCACCGATGCCGGGATTCCGCCCGCGGTGTGGCAGGTGGTCGCCGGGCCGGGCAGCCGGATCGGGCCCGCGGTGATCGATGCCGTCGACCACCTGTGCTTCACCGGGTCCACCGCCACCGGCCGGGAGATCGCCCGGCACTGCGCGGACCGGCTGATCGGGGCGTCCCTCGAACTCGGCGGCAAGAACGCGATGATCGTCTGCGCCGACGCCGACATCGACGCCGCGGTGATGGGTGCGGTCCAGGCGTGCTTCTCGAACGCCGGGCAGATGTGCATCGGCATCGAACGCATCTACGTGCACGACCGGGTGTATCCACGGTTCGCGACCCGGTTGGCCGAGCGGGTCGGGCGGATGCGGCTCGGCGCCGACTACACCTACGACATCGACATGGGCTCGCTCACCTCGCCGCGTCAGCTCGCGGCCACCGCCGCGCACGTCGAGGATGCCGTCGCGAAGGGCGCGACCGTGCTCGCGGGCGGCCGACCGCGACCCGACCTTGGTCCGCTGTTCTTCGAGCCGACCGTCCTCGCCGACGTCACCCCCGACATGGCGGTCTGCGCGGAGGAGACCTTCGGGCCGGTGGTGTCGCTGTACCGGGTGGCATCCGATGACGAGGCCATCACCCGCGCCAACGCCGGCGACTACGGGTTGAGCGCCAGTGTGTGGACGCGGGACCTGAACCGGGGCAGGCGGATCGCGGAGCGGGTGGTCGCCGGTGCGGTGAACGTCAACGACGGGTACCTGTCGGCGATCGCGGCGCTCGACGCGCCGATGGGCGGGATGCGGGCCAGCGGCGTCGGACGGCGGCACGGCCGCGACGGCATCGTCCGGCACACCGAGCCGCAGACGGTCACCACGCAGCGGGTCGCCACCGCCTACCCCGACCGCTTCCGTGCCACGCTGCTGCGCGCGATGACGCTGCGCGCCCGGCTGACGTTGCGCCCGCACCGAGGGGGACGACGATGAGTCCGATCGGCACGGCGGCCCGGGACCGCGGCGAGGCCGCCGCCACCGCGTGCCGCACCATCGACGAGGTGCGGGAGGGGCACGCGTGAGGGGAATCGTTCTCGACGGCCGGGTCGCCGTCGTCACCGGCGGAGCCCGCGGCATCGGCCGGGCCGTCGCCGCCGCGCTGCAGGCCGCGGGGGCCCGGGTCGCGATCGGGGACGTGGACACCGCCCGGGTCGCGGCGACGGCCGCCGACCTGGGGGTCCTCGGCGCCCGCCTCGATGTGACCGATCCGGTGTCGGTGGCCGCGTTCCTCGACGAGGTCGAGTCGACGCTCGGGCCGGTCTCGGTGTGGATCAACAACGCGGGCATTATGCCGATCGGGCCGCTGCTCGACCAGGACGACGCGATCGTCCGTCGGGCGGTCGAGGTCAACGTGCTCGGCGTGCTGAATGGTGCCAGGGCCGCGGCGCGCCGGATGACCGCGGCCGGCGGTGGACGGATCGTGAACGTCGCGTCGATCGCCGGGCGGATGCCCGCCCCCGGCATGGCCGTGTACACCGGCACCAAGTTCGCGGTGGTCGGGTTCGGTGAGGCGCTCGACGCCGAGCTCGCCGACCGCGGGGTTCGGGTGTCGACGGTGCTGCCGTCGTTCACCAACACCGAACTGATCGCCGGAACGACGCCGGGCCCGCTGACCCGGCCGATCCCGCCGGAGCAGGTCGCGGCCGCGGTGGTGCGGGTGCTGCGCCGCGGCAGCAGGCACGCGGTGGTGCCGGGCAGGTTGTCGGCGGGGAGCGCACTGTGGCAGCTGTTTCCGCGCCCCGCCGCCCGGCTGCTGCGTCGGTGGATCGGCCTCGATCGGGTGTTCCTCGAGGTCAGCAGCGACCGAGCGGCCTACGAGCGGCGCATCGCCACCGACTGAGCGCGCCTGCGGCGCCCGGTGCGTGATGTGCACCCCGGTCGGGGTGCACATCACGCACGGTTCACGCCACGGGTCAGCCGCGGACGATCGCGAGGACCTCGTCGAGGGCGGAGTCGGCGGGCACCTCGCGGGACGCACCGGTGAAGCGGTCACGCAGTTCGACATTGCCGTCGGCGTAGCCGCGGCCGACGACCACGACCAGCGGGACACCGATCAGCTCGGAGTCCTTGAACTTCACACCCGGCGAGGCCTTGCGGTCGTCGAGGATCACCGACAGGCCCGCCTTGTCGAGCTGCGCGGCGAGCACCTCGGCGCCGGCACGGGCGGCGTCATCCTTGTTCGCGATGACCAGGTGCACGTCCGCCGGGGACACCTCGGCGGGCCAGCGCAGGCCCTTGTCGTCGTGCTGCTGCTCGGCGATCACCGCGACCAGGCGGGAGACACCGATGCCGTAGGAGCCCATCGTCGGGCGGACCGGCTTTCCGTTCTCCCCGAGCACGTTGACCTCGAACGCGTCGGTGTATTTGCGTCCGAGCTGGAACACGTGCCCGACCTCGATGCCGCGGGCGGCGACGAGCGTCCCCGCGCCGTCCGGGGAGGGATCGCCGTCGCGGACCTCGGCGGCCTCGATGGTGCCGTCCGGGGTGAAGTCGCGGCCCGCGACCATGCCGACGACGTGCCTGCCCGCCTCGTCGGCACCGGCGATCCAGGACGTGCCCTCCGCGACCCGCGGGTCAACGAGGTAGCGGACCCCGTTGTCGAGCAGCGCCTTCGGGCCGATGTAGCCCTTGACGAGGAACGGGTGGGCGGCGAAGTCGGCGTCGGTGAGGAGGGTGAACTCGGCGGGCGAGACGGAGGCCTCGAGCCGCTTGTCGTCGATCTCACGGTCGCCGGGGACCCCGATCCCGAGCAGTTCCCATTCCTCGCTGCCGGGCAGCTGGGTCTTGACCACGATGGTCTTGAGGGTGTCGGCTGCGGTGACCGGACGCCCGTCATCGACCGTGACGCCGGACTCGTTCGCCCAGTGCACCAGTGCGGCGATGGTCGCGGCGTCGGGGGTGTCCCGAACCTCGGACGCAGGGAGCCCGGCGAACGGGATCGGTGCGGGCGCGGGTGTGGTGACGGCCTCGACGTTCGCGGCGTAGCCGGACTCGACGCAGCGGACGTAGGTGTCCTCTCCGATCTCGGACTCGGCGAGGAACTCCTCGGAGGCGGAGCCGCCCATCGCCCCGGAGGTCGCGGAGACGATCACGTACTTGACGTCGAGCCGCTGCAGGATCCGCTCGTAGGCGTCGCGGTGCGCCTGGTACGAGTCGGCAAGCCCCTCGTCGGTGAGGTCGAAGGAGTACGAGTCCTTCATCACGAACTCGCGGCCGCGCAGGATGCCCGCGCGCGGACGCTGCTCGTCGCGGTACTTCGCCTGCACCTGGTACAGGGTGACCGGGAAGTCCTTGTACGAGTTGTACTCACCCTTGACGGTGAGCGCGAACATCTCCTCGTGCGTCGGACCGAGCAGGTAGTCGTTACCCTTGCGATCCTGCAAGCGGAACAGGTCGGGGCCGTACTCCGTCCACCGATTCGACGTCTCATACGGATCACGCGGCAGCAGCGCGGGCAGCGAGATCTCCTGGGCGCCAATGGCGTCCATCTCCTCACGGACGACACGTTCGACCTCGCGCAGCACCCGCAGGCCCAGCGGCAACCACGAATAGACGCCCGGCGCGATGCGGCGGACGTAGCCGGCGCGGACGAGCAGCTTGTGGCTCGGGACCTCGGCGTCGGCCGGGTCGTCGCGAAGGGTGCGCAGGAACAGCTGAGACAGGCGGGTGATCACGGGGTACCAGGATAGTCGGGGCGCCTGCCGTTCGCCGCGGCCCGGTACCGTTACCGCTCGTGCTGGTACTGCTGCCCCCCTCCGAGACCAAGTCCGACGGCGGCAGGGGTGCCCCGCTCGACCTCGGGGAACTGTCGCTGCTGAAGCTCACCGCGACCCGCGAACTGCTGGTCGACACCCTCGTCGCCCTCGCGGCGGACGTGGACGCGTCGAGCCGGGCTCTCGGCCTGAGCGCGGGCCAGGCCGACGAGATCGCCCGCAACGCCGCGCTGTGGACCTCGCCGACCCGGCCCGCGCTCGAGCGCTACACCGGCGTCCTGTTCGACGCCCTCGACGCGACATCGTTCACCCGCGCCCAGCGGGCGAAGGCGCTGGCCCGGCTGGCGATCGGCTCGGCGCTGTTCGGCGTGGTCCGGGCCGGCGATCCGATTCCCGCGTACCGACTCTCCGGCGGGTCGCGGCTGCCGGGCATGGGCACCCTGCAGTCCCTGTGGAAGCCGGAGCTCACGTCGGCGCTGGAGGCGGAGGACGAGGGCCTGGTGCTGGACCTGCGGTCGGGCACCTACCAGCAGCTCGGACCGGTCCCCGGCGCGGTGACGGCGACCGTGCTCACCGAGAAGCCCGACGGGAGCCGGTCGGTGGTCAGCCATTTCAACAAGCACCACAAGGGACTGCTCGCGCGCGCCCTCGTTGTCTCCCGCGCCGAGCCGACCGACGTGCAGGGGGTTGCGCGGGTGGCGGCGAAGGCGGGCCTGACGGTCGAGATCGCGTCCCCCAACGAACTGGTCATCCTGACCTGAGCGGCGTCCACGCCGACCGGTCCGCCTGAACATCCGTCCAGCACATAGGTTAGCCTCACCTGCTGTTCGCTTGTGGTGTCGCGTCGGCGACCCGAGCCAGGGAGTTGGGAATGCGGGTGTTCGGTCGAGTCGCGGTCGCGGCGGCGGTCGTCGCGCTGTCGGCGGCGATGCCGCTCGGTCAGGCGGCGGCCAACGAGTTGCCATTCGGGTCGTCGGGGGGTCCGATGTCGATCGGCCCGATCGACATCGACTTCGCCCCCGGCGCGGGCGCATTGGCGCTGTCCCGAACCACCGGACTTCACACCGGTGAGCGGGTCACCGTCTCCGGCAACGGATTCAAGCCGGACACCCCGCTGTACCTGGCGCAGACCGTCACCAAGCCCGTGGTCGGGTTCCCCACCGTGTACGGGCAGGAGGCGAAGGTCACCACCGACGCCGCAGGCACGTTCACCGCGGAGATCGAGGTCGCCCGCACCTTCAAGGGCGTCGACTGCCTCGCCGCTGACTGCTTCGTCGCAGCCTTCGCGGCCTTCCCGTCGATCTTCACCGACCGCAGCCAGGACGTGTGGAATCCGATTTCGTTCGCGTCCGACGCGGAGGTGGCGACCGAGGGGTCGGGGGCAGCGCCCGGAACCGGTGGTCCGGTGACGACCGTCGCGAAGACGACCGGGATCAGCGCCGGCGGGGAGACCGTTCGGGTGTCGGGTACCGGGTTCTCCGCTGCCGGCGCGGGCCTCTACGTCGGCCTCGCCGAAACAGCCCGCTACAACCCGCTCGACGCGGACTCGTTCGCCAGCACGGTGTACGTGCGCAGCGCCGAGATCACCGGCGGCGCATGGAGTGTCGACCTTCCAGTGCAGGCGCAGGTCGGCGGGACCGACTGCCTCGACCGGCCGTGCGCGATCTACACCCTCGCCGCGCACGGCTCCTCGGACCGCAGCCAGGACACGGTCACGCCGGTGACGTTCGACCCGGCAGGCGCGCCCGCCGCCGCGACGCCCGCCGCCGACCACCCGGCGCCGTCGGCGCGGGCGGGCACGCCCGCGGTGACCGCATCCCGCACCTCCGGACTCGACGCCGCAGGCGACAGCGTCACCGTGTCGGGCACCGGCTTCGCGACCGACGGTCCCGGCATCTACGTCGGTGTCGCGCAGTCGAACCGGTTCTCCACCACCGACGCGTCGGCGTTCCAGGACGCCCGCTACATTCGCGCCGCCGACATGCCGGGCGGCGCGTGGTCGACCACGCTGAACGTCACCGGGGCGTTCGGTGACAGCGACTGCACCCGCAACGCCTGCGCGATCTACACCCTCGCCGCGCACGGCTCGGCGGACCGCAGCCAGGACACCGCCACCCCGATCACGTTCGTCGGCGCCGCGCCAACCACCATCACCGCAGTGCCCGACCCGACCGGAACCGCCGCGGTGACGGTGTCCCGCACCGACGGGCTCGCCGCCGCAAGCGAGACCGTCACCGTCACCGGGACCGGCTTCTCCGGTGCGGGGGCGGGCATCTACGTCGGGCTGATCCAGGACGACCGCTACTCGGCAACCGACGCGTCCGCGTGGATCACGACGGCCTACCTGACACCGGACCGGATCGCCGACGGCGGGTGGACGACCGAACTGGATCTGACTGCGGTCCGGGGCGATTCGGACTGCACCCGCAACCCCTGCTCGATCTACACCGTCGCCGCGCACGGCTCGGCGGACCGCAGCCAGGACACCCGCACCCCGGTGACCTTCGGGACCGCGGCGTCGGCGTCGCCCGCCGCACCGTCGACCACCCCGGCCGCACCCGAGGTCCGCACCCTCGCGGACACCGAAGCCGAGCCGGCGGACGACGGCAGCCCGATCGCTCCGATCGCGGTCGGCATCGCGGCGGTGGTCATCGCCGCGGTCGGCGTCGGGGCCGTGCTGCTGCGCAGGCGCGGATAGCGGGACCGCTCACCGGGGGCGGAGCGCCGCCCAGGCCGTGCGACTGCCGCGGACGGTCAGGTCGGCACGGCCCGCCAACCCGTCCGGTCCGTCCCCGAGGACCCGGTCGAGGGCGGCCAGGTCGTCGGCGGCGCGGGTCTCCGCGAGGACGCCGCGGGCGCGCCGCAGGAAGGTCGACGCGTAGCGGGCCGTGTTCGGTGTCGCGGCGCACTCGATCGCGAAGGTGCGCTGGTCGGCGACCTCGAACCCGGCCGCCTCGAGGTGCTCCCGCCAGTCGGGGTGAGCGTTCCACCCGGCCCGGAGCAGCGCGGCGTGGCAGCGGGCCTCAAGTCCGGTCCTGCCGAATCCGAGGTCGTCGGGGAGAAACCGCGGGAAGCCCTCCATCTCGACGACCACCAGCAGGCCGCCGGGGTTCAGCGCGGCCCGGACATCGGCGAGCACCCGATCCGGGTCGGAGACCTCGTGCATCGCCAGCGCGGCCCAGGCGACATCGACGGAATCGAGGTCGGGCCATGCCGCATCGAGATCGGCCCGGATGGTGCGCACCCGATCCCCCAGCCCGGCCGCCGCGGTGGCCACCCGGACCCGGTCGAGCATCACCGCCGATCGGTCGATCGCGGCCAGGCCCGCGTCCGGGAACCGCCGCGCCAGCGCGAGGGTGCCGGTGCCGGTGCCCGCTCCGATGTCCGCGACGAGGTGCACCTCGGCCGGTGCGCGCCGTGCGGCCCACTCGGTGAGGTCATCGAGGAACGATCCGAGCACCTCGGCGTCGAGGTCGAGCATCTCCGCGAGCCCGGACTCGTCGTGACCGTGATCTGTGTGGCCGTGACCGTGGCCGTGACGGTCGGAATGGTGTGCGTGCGAGTGTCGATCCATGGCCCCACGCTAGCCGGACAATGCCTATCCGGCATACACTCTTGCCCATGACGCAAGATCAGGTGTTAGAGGACGTGGTCCGCCGCCGCATCCGCAGCCTGCGAACGGCCCGCGGCTGGTCCCTGGACGCCCTCGCCGCGCGCTGCCACATGAGCCCGTCCACGCTCAGCCGCATCGAGACCGGCCACCGACGGATCGCCCTCGACCAGCTGGTGCCGATTGCCCGCGCCCTCGACACCACGCTCGACCAGCTCGTCGAGTCCCCCGACGACGAGGACGTCGTGATCCGGCCCGAACCGCAACGCAGGCGCGGCGTCACGACGTGGCTCCTCTCCCGGGAGAACACGCTGCCCGGCGTCACCGTCGCGAAGCTGCGGATCACCGACATGACACCGCTGCCCGCGGACGCGCTCGGCGTCCACCCCGGCCTCGAGTGGTTCACGGTGCTGTCCGGGACGGTGCGCCTGCAGCTCGGCGACCGCACGATCCGCGTCGAGGCCGGTCAGGCCGCCCAGTTCTCGACGATGACCCCGCATGCGATCACCGCCGCCGACGGTCCGACCGAGATCCTGTCGATCCTCGACCGCGACGGCCAACGCGCGCACCTGCAGCCGGCGGACGACCACTGACCGGTCGATCCCGGTGGGTCACGCCTGCTGCGCCGCCTTCTCCGCGGCCTGCGCCTGCGCGACCTGCTGGGGGGTGAACCGGATGAACAGGGCTGCGATGCCGGCGATCGCCGCGCAGGCCGCGCTGCCAACGAGCGCGAAGGTGTAGCCGTTGCCGAGGGCGACGACCTGGTCCGCGGTCATGTCCGCCACCGCACCCTTGACCCCGCCCAGGGACAGCGTCCGCGATGTCGCCATCGCCCCGACGACGGCAAGGGCGAGCGGTCCGCCGAGCGTCTGCGCGACCTGGGCGATCGCCGCGAGGGGACCGATCTCGGACGGCCCGACACCGGCGATTGCGCACAGCGGCAGCGGCACCACCGCGAGACCGACCCCGAACCCGATGCCGATGACCGGAACGAACAGGTTGGCCCAGTAGGTCGCGGACCCCTCGAGCGTCGACCCGTACAGCAGTCCGACGACCATGATCACGGCGCCGGTGAGCACCAGCCAGCGCGGCTGGATCCGCACCACGAGCTTGGAGGCGATCGCGGCGGCGGCGCCGAGCCCGAACGCGAACGGGATGAACGCCATGCCCGCCCGCAGCGGGCTGTAGCCGAGGATGTCCTGTACGAACAGCGCAACGTAGGCGGCAACGCAGAACATCACCGCGCCCGCGAAGAAGATCGCGATGAAGGTGGCGACCCGGTTGCGGTCCTGGAACAGGGTGAACGGCAGCAGTGGGTTGTCGGCCCTGCGTTCGACGAGCAGGAAGGCCGCGAGCAGCACGATGCCGCCGATCGCGGTGCCGATCACCGGTGCACTGGTCCAGCCCAGTTCGGGGCCCTCGCTCATCGCGAACACGATCCCGGTGCAGCCGAGGGTCGCAAGGATCGCCCCCGGCACGTCGAGCGGCAGGCGCTCACTCTCCGTCTCACGCAGCGCGACGACCGCGCACGCCACGATCAGCAGTCCGATCGGGACGTTGATCAGGAAGATCAGCCGCCACGACACCTCGGTCAACGCGCCACCGATGATCAGGCCCGCGATGGACCCGATGCCGGTCATCGCGGCGAAGATGGCGATCGCCTGGTTGCGCGCCGGTCCCGCGGCGAACGTCGTCGCGACCAGCGCGAGGGCGGTCGGCGAGGCGACCGCGGCGCCGGCACCCTGCAGGAACCGTGCCAGGACCAGGGTGATCTCGTTGACCGCGAGGCCGCACGCCAACGAGGCGACGGTGAACACCGCGACACCGCCGATGAACATCCGCTTGCGGCCAAAGGCGTCACCGAGCCGCCCACCGAGCAGCATCAGGCCACCGAAGGCCAGCGCGTACGAGGTGAGCACCCAGTTCCGGCCGCTGTCGGACAGCCCGAGGTCCTGCTGCAGCGGCGCCAGCGCCAGGTTGGCGACGGTACCGTCGAGCACCACCATCATCTGCAGGCCGCTGAGGACGACGATGGCGAGCCCGATCACCCGCGTCGCGGCCGCCTTCGCGGGGGAGGCGGTGGCGGTTTCGGTGGCGCGTGAGTCAGACACAAGCGTTCACGTTACCGATCGTTTACCGAGAAGCCCGCGGTCGGACCGACGACGATGATCGCCGGCGGGCGGATGCCCTCCTCCTTGATCCGGTCGGCGACGGTCGCGAGGTCGGCCCGCACCTCCCGCTGCCCCCGGGTGGTGCCCTCCTGGATCACCGTGACCGGGGTGTCGGCGGGCCGTCCGCCGTCGACGAGTGCGGTGGCGAACGCGCCGATCCGCTCGACGCCCATCAGGATCACGATGGTGCCGCGCAGCCGCGCCAGTGCCGACCAGTCGGTCAGCGAGTCCGGGTGGTCCGGCGCGACGTGGCCGCTGACGACGACGAACTCGTGCGTCACCCCCCGATGGGTGACCGGGATCCCGGCCGCGGACGGCACCGCGATCGCGCTGGTGATGCCGGGCACCACGGTCACCGGAACCCCGGCGGCCGCGCAGGCCTCGAGTTCCTCGTAGCCGCGCCCGAACACGTAGGGGTCGCCGCCCTTGAGCCGGACCACGAACCGACCCGCCCGGTACCCGTCGATCAGGGTCTCGTTGATCGCCTGCTGCGCCATCGCCCGCCCGTAGGGCAGCTTCGACGCGTCGATGACCTCGACGTGCGGCGGCAGCTCGGCGAGCAGTTCCTGCGGCGCCAGATGGTCCGCGACCACGACGTCGGCGCGGGCGAGCAGTCGGCGTCCGCGGACGGTGATCAGGTCGGGGTCGCCGGGGCCGCCGCCGACCAGCGCGACGCCGGGGGCGCGGGTCTCCTCGTCGGTGAGGGTGCCCGCCTGCAGGGACTCGACGATTGCGGTGCGGACCGCCGCCGACCGTCGGTGTGCCCCGCCCGCGAGCACGCCGATCTCGAGGCCGTCGAACGAGGCGCTGGCCGGGGTGACGGCGGTGCCCTGGACGGCGCTGTCGGCGCGGACGCAGAAGATGCGGCCGCGTTCGGCCTCCGCGACGATCGCGGCGTTGGTCTCCGGCTCGTCGGTGCAGGCGATCGCGTACCAGGCGCCGTCCAGGTCGCCGTCCCGATAGGCGCGGAGGTCGGCGGTTATCTGTCCGGCGGTGACCATGCCCTCGACCGCGGGCGTGACGGTCCGCGCGATCACGTGCACCGCTGCACCGGACGCGACGAGCAGGCCGAGGCGGCGTTGGGCCACGGTGCCGCCACCGACCACGACCACCCGGCGGCCGGTCAGATTCAGACCGACGAGGTAGTTCGACTCGTCTGCTGCCACTTCACTTCTCCTTCATGCGCTTCGCGCCCGTGCGTGATTTTTACCCCGATCGGGGTAAAAAAAAACCACGGTTTGGTGCCGGCACCAAAAAAAAAGGGCGCGGTGGGATATAAAAAAAAGAAGCAGCC
>NZ_JBHXNB010000038.1:0-24481 GCF_042720095.1 Rhodococcus sp. NPDC058505 | reverse complement strand
CGGCTAGCCTGGAATCAGGCCGATTCGAGCGAGGTGTCATGACCGACAAGCAGACCATCGTGGATGGTATGAGCGCGTTGACCGACGACGAGGTGCGGGCGGTGGTCGCGGCGGTGACCACGGGCAGGCCCGCGTTGGCCGCGCTGCACGCCGCGGCCCTCGAGATCCGGATGGTGCCGGACCCCGTCGGCCCCCCGTCTTCGCCGATCCCGCCCTCGCCGATCCCGCCAACCCCGCAGGTGCCGGAGCCGCCGACCATCATCGACGCGCACGTGGTTCCGGATCCGGCGGGCGGGACGGGGGTCGGGGCGGCGCCGGGTGTCGCGGACGTGACCGGCTACACCGAGACCGGTGTCCCGACCTTCGATGCGGTGCGGGAGAAGATCGAGTCCCGTTCCGGGACCGCCGACGGGGCAGCGGAACTGGATGCCGCCTCCGGTGCGGGAGCGGCCCTGGAGGAGCAGTACGCGGCACGGGAGAAGGCGGCGCACGAGCGGCTCGCCGAGATCCGCAGGTCGCTGCGTGGGGACTGACGCCGCGTCGGTACGGTGGACGGACCAAACTATGGAGGCGTGATGGTGGAAATTGGTGTCGTGTTCGGGTATGTCGTGGTGATCGCCACGATCGCGCTGGTGCTGTTCGGTGTGGTGGCGATGTTCATTCTGTCCATCAGGGCCAGCCCGTCGACGCAGTCGCTGCCCGACGCAGCCGAGTCGGGGGCGCGGTCGGGTCGGCACGGCCGACAGGACTGACGACCTCACCGCGATACCGAATGGCCCATTCGGTCGGTGTCAGCCGACCGAATGGGCCATTCGCGTGTCGTGCGACCGCGGTCAGTGCCGGTCGAGGATGGCCGCGAAGTCGGTGCCCGCGGGGAGGGAGCCGTACTCGAGGTCACGGGCCTCGCCGAGACGGGCCGCGAGGAACGCCTCGGCGACCGCGGTCGGCGCGGTGCGCAGCAGCAGCGACGCCTGCAGCCCGAGCGCCATCGACGCCGCGACCGACCGGGCCCGCAGCTGCGCCTGCGCCTGGTCGAGCGTCGCCAGCTCCGCGAGGGCGGCCCGCATGCGGTCCTGGTGGGCGTCGAACAGGGTGGATGCGCCGCGGGCCTTGGCCAGTTCGGCGTCGAACGCCTGCACCGACTCCGGCTCCCTGGTCATCGCGCGCAGCACGTCGAGGGCGATGACGTTGCCGGAACCCTCCCACACCGCCATCACTGGCTGCTCCCGGTAGCGGCGGGCGAGGGGGAACGCCTCGGTGTAGCCGTTGCCGCCGAGGCATTCGAGCGCCTCGTAGGCGTGGTGCGGTCCGCGCTTGCAGATCCAGTACTTCGCGACCGCGGTGGCGAGCCGGCGGAACGCCCTCTCGGTGTCGTCGGCGTCCTCGTCGTGGGCGCGGGCGAGGCGCAGCGCGGTCGCGGTCGCGGCCTCCGACTCGAGGGCGAGGTCCGCGGCGACCGATGTCATCGCGGGCTGGTCGATCAGCGTCGCGCCGAACGCGGCCCGGTTCCGGACGTGCCACAGCGCCTCGGCGACCGCCTGCCGCATGCCGGCGGTGGACCCGTACACGCAGTCGAGGCGGGTGCGGGAGACCATCTCGATGATGGTCCGGACGCCGCGGCCCGGTTCGCCGACGAGGTGGCCGATGGTGCCGTCCAGTTCGATCTCGGAGGACGCGTTCGACTTGTTGCCGAGCTTGTCCTTGAGCCGCTGAATCCGGAAGACGTTGCGGGTGCCGTCCTCGAGGACCCGCGGAACTAGGAAGCAGGACAATCCCTCCTGGCTCTGCGCCAGGATCAGGAAGCCGTCCGACATCGGCGCCGAGCAGAACCACTTGTGCCCGGTCAGCGACCAGGTGCCATCGGCGTTCGCCGCCGCGCGGGTGGTGTTCGCGCGCACGTCCGAGCCGCCCTGCTTCTCGGTCATCGCCATCCCGAACAGCACGCCGGGCTTGTCGCCGGGCGCGGCGAGCGCGCCGTCGTAGCCGCGGGCGTACAGCCGCGGCAGCCACAGCTGCGACAGCTCGGGGGAAAACTCGGCGAGTGCGGGCACGACGGAGTGGGTCATCGAGATCGGGCACGAATGCCCCGGCTCGATCTGCGCGAACATCATGAACGACGCGGCGCGGGCCACGTTCGCACCCGGCTTCGGGTCCGCCCAGGCGGAGGTGTGCGCGCCGTGGCTGACGGCGGCGCCGATGATCCGGTGGTAGGCGGGATGGAACTCCACCTCGTCGATCCGGTTGCCCCACTTGTCGTGTGAGTGGAACTCGGGGGTGATCGTGTTCGCCAACTCGGCGTCGTGCTGGAACGACTCGGTGCCGACGAGCGCGCCGACCTCGGTCAGTTCCTGCTGCGCCCAGTCGGCGTCATAGTGCGCGACGCCCTCGACGAGGGGGCCGTTCGAGGTGTACTCGTTGACGTCCACACGCGGCGGGGCCTGGTTGAACACCTCGTGGGTGCGGAATCCGGACGGTGCGATGGCGGTCATGGGAGTGTTCCTTCGATCGTTGGTGCGGTGCTGCTCGGGTGGTCGGTGTGGCCGATGCCGTGGAAGCAGAAGCGGGTGATCGCGTCCACGATGTCGGTGTCGTCGGTGTCGGTGGTGGTGCCCGCGGTGGTGGGGGACAGGCGCCCGGTGAGGGACTCGCTGATGGCGCCGATCACGGCGGTCGCGGCGACCCCGATGTGCTGCGCGGGGAACACCCCCGCCGCGACCCCGTCGCGCAGGATCTCCATCGTGAGGGCGTGATAGTCGGCGCGGTACCCGAGTCGCTCGGCGTCGATGCGCGGGTCGACCGGCTCGAACAGCAGCGACCAGGCCAGCTGACGGCCCCGGATGGCGCGCAGGGCGAACGTCTCGACCAGGGCGCGGAGACGGTCGGCGGGCGCGTCGGCCGCGGCGACCGCGGCGCGCACGGCCGCGAGTTCCTGGTCGGCGCCGAGCCGGAACACGGCGGCAAGCAGGTCCGCGCTGCCGTCGAAGTACGAGTACACCGATCCGACGCTGACCTCGCAGCGCTCGGCGATCGCCTTCACCGTTGCCGCCGCGAAGCCGCCCGACGCGACGAGGGCCGTCGCCTCGGCCAGCAGCGTTGCCCGGCGCTGGGCCTGCGCGGCGCGCGTCTTCTCCGTCGATCGGTAGGCCATCGCCCGGGCACCCTTTCGGCAAGCTTTGAATCATGATTCAATCTTTGGTGAGTCGACTGTAGAACGAAACGCCGGCGACGGCAACGGCCACCCCGCGCCGATCGCCCACCTGAGGAGAGTTCGATGAACCTGACCGCCATGCTGGAGAGTGCGGCCCGCAAGAACCCGGACAAGGACGCGCTCGTCTACGGGGACGAGCGTCTCACCTACGCCGAACTGCTCGCCGCATCGCGGCGGGCCGCCGAGGTGCTGCGGGCCCGCGGGGTCGGGAGGGGCGACCGGGTCGCGGTGATGACCTACAACAGCCCCGGTTTCGTCATCGCCGCGTTCGGCGCGTGGCGGGCCGGGGCCGCGCTGGTCCCGGTCAACCACAAGCTGGCGCCGCCGGAGGTGGCGTACCTCCTCAAGCACTGCGGCGCCGCCGTCGGCATCGTCTCGTCGGACCTGCGGCCCACGGCGGAAACCGGTGCGCCGCAAGTGGACTGGCTGGTGACCGAGGTGGCCGCCGACGCGGGCTGCGAGCCGATGCGGGACTTCGACGCGCTGGTCGAGGCGTCCGGCGAGTGGGAGGGCGTCGAGGCCGACGACACCGAGGTCGCCCAGGTGCTCTACACCTCGGGCACCACCAACGCACCGAAGGGCTGCCTGCACACGCACCGGTCGATCACCACCGTCGCCGCGTACGTCTCGACCACCCTGGGATACGACCGCGACATGCGGATGCTGATCGCGATGCCGATCTGGCACGCGGCCCCGCTCAACGTCTGCTTCGTCCCGACCATGTTCCTCGGCGGCACGGCCGTGCTGATGCGCGAATACCACCCGGTCGAGTTCCTGAAGATCATTCCGGCGCAGCGGATCACCGCGTTCTTCGGCGCCCCGATCGCCTACCTGGCTCCGCTGCAGGCGGCGGCCGCCGCGGGCATCGACCTCACCGACCTCGACTTCTCGAGCATGCGGCACTGGATCTACGGCGGTGCCCCGATCGGCGCCGAGGTCGCAAGGAAGCTGCAGCAGGCCTACCGCTCCGAGGACTTCTATCAGGTGTACGGGATGAGCGAGATGGGCCCGGTCGGTACCGCGCTGTACCCGCGCGAGCAGATCGCCAAGGCGGGCTCGATC
This sequence comes from Rhodococcus sp. NPDC058505, assembly GCF_042720095.1. NCBI lineage: Bacteria > Bacillati > Actinomycetota > Actinomycetes > Mycobacteriales > Nocardiaceae > Rhodococcus > Rhodococcus sp. NPDC058505. Next base: position 20,211 of record NZ_JBHXNB010000038.1, on the reverse strand, counting down.
GGCCGCGGCGGCATGCCGGGGGTGGACCTGCGGGTGGTCCGCCCGGACGGCGTCGACGCCGGGCCGGGGGAGACCGGGGAGATCTGGCTCGCGGGCGACACCCGGATGCTCGGCTACCTGAACAACGACGCGGCCACCGCGGAGGTGTTCGACGGGCGCTGGTACCGCAGCGGGGACGTGGCCCGACTCGACGGGGACGGGTACATCTTCATCGTCGACCGCACCAAGGACGTCATCATCACCGGCGGCGAGAACGTGTACTCGCAGGAGGTGGAGGAGGCCATCCGTCCGCGGGCGGACGTCCTCGACGTCGCGGTCATCGGCAGGCCGCACCCCGAATGGGGCGAGACGGTCGTCGCGGTGGTCGTCACCGCGCCGGACGCGCACCTCGAACTCGACGAGCTGCGCTCGTACCTCTCGGACAGGCTGGCGCGGTACAAGATCCCGCGGGAGCTGGTGCTCGTGGACACGCTGCCGCGCAATCCGTCCGGCAAGCTGACCAAGCACACCCTGCGCGACGCCGTGCTGTGACCGGTGTCGGGTACCGCTGCGAGGCGGTACCCGACACCCGGACGAGGGTCAGGCCGGGGCAGCCACCGACTGCGGTTCGGGTGCCGGTGTGTCCGCCGGGCGAGGAACCGTGAACGACGCGGCGACCGTGGCGATCGCGACGGCGAAGCAGCCGATCGTGTACCAGAGGTTGCCGATCGGGTCGCCGTTCGCGGTGACGCCGTCGGTGGCGGCGAAGAAGTCGGGCAGCGCGCTCGCCCACAACGCCCCCATCACCACGATGTACACGATCGCGTAGTACCGGACGAAGTCGTTCGAGTACGCCGGCCCGGTGGCGGTGCCGCGCCGCAGCGCCGACCACTGGCGGGCCAGGAGCGGGATCGCGACCACGGTCACGGCGACGAGCTCGGCCGCGTACAGGACCCCGCGCACGGTGTCGCTGCCGAGCCCGCCCACGGTCGCGGGGAGCGGCAGCACGAACACCCCGATCGAGGCGGTCAGGCCGATCACCACGGTCCGCCACACCAGCTGCAGCCCGGAGAACGCCCGCCCCGCATCGACGTGCCTGCCGACGAAGAACTGCACGCACAGCGCCAGCGACATCGGCCACAGGGCGGCGAACACCACGACGCTCGGCAGCGGAACCGCGTCGAAGAACGGCAGATTGACCTTGTTGTCGAGGGTCCACTCCCACCAGCGCAGCTGCGGCCCGAGCTGGTCGAAGATCTCGTAGAACGCGTGGTGCACGAAGCCGACGCACACCGCGCCGAGGAACACCCCGTACCGCCGGAACACCCCGAGCATCCGGACCAGCTCGAACGCCAGCGTCGCCATCAGCGGATAGATCGCGACGATGTACAGCGGCAGCCGGCCCCACAGGAAGTCCACCGTGAACACGTTGTGCGCGAACATCGTGCCGAGGTACTCCTCGGTGCCGAAGGTGGCCGGGAAGTAGATCGGCGGCTCGATCACGAACAGGAACGCGGTCGCGCCGAACCACAGCACGAGATTCGTCGGATCACCCTGCCTGCGCAGCCGCAGGATCGCATGGACCAGGGCGAGCACCGCGCCGAGCACGATCATCCATTCGAGCACCGGGAGCGTCCAGTTCTCCAGGTCCGCCGGATTCCGGAACTCGACCAGGCCGCCCGCCTCCTCGCAGGAAAACCCGAGCCGGACCGCGAGATCGGCGAAGGTCGGGCTGCAGCCGGCCGCCATCAGATCGCCCCCGCGGTCGCAGGCTCCGCCCGGCCCGGCTGCTCGTCCGCGGTATACCAGCGGGTGCAGTCGTAGCCGGAGTCGTAGCGGTCGAACCAGCGGTCGGCGAGCGTCGGGAGGTTCTCGTGCGCCGGATCGTGGCCGGGCAGCTGGCTGCGGACCGCGCCGGCGAGCGCGGTCAACTGCTCCCGAATGGGCAGGCCGTCGAACGCCCGCGGCATCGGCCCCTTGGTCAGATACGGCGCGACCGCGGTCAGCACCCGCTGCTTGGCCCGGTGCCGGGCGAACATCGACATCGAGTCGACCTTCCGCTCGGACAGCGGGACGTGCTGGTTGAACCCGGCGCAGGCGATGCGGATCGCCTTCATCACGTGCGCGAAGATCGACGCGGCCATCCGCATCCGGTACATCTCGTTGCCGACGACGGAGTTGTAGATGACCAGCGCCGAACTGCGGTGCTCGACCTCCTCGACGAAGTGCCACAGGAACAGGGAGGCCACGCGGTCGTCACCGGGCGCGAACAGGGTGGCCTCGTTGTCGAGCATCAGCTTGAACACCGGAGTGAAGGTGGCCTCAAGATCGGCGGTGTAGGCCAGCCGGTAGTTGATCGAGGTGCGCTCGGTGAGCAGGTCGAACTCGCCGACGACCGCGTCGAGGGTGTTCTGCAGGCCGGGGTAGCTGCGGATCAGGCCGGCGACGTGCTGCCGGTGGGCGGTCGAGTGATGTCCCTCCTGGCGCATGAACGCGACCGCCTCCGCGACCACCTCCGGGTCGGTGATCAGCGGCTTGGCCTGCAGGATCAGCTTGACGATCATCTTCTCGAAGCCGATGGCGAGGAACGAGACCGCGTTCGCCATCGACGACCACGCGGGATTCTCGGGGTTCCAGCAGAACGGGACGTCCCGGTCCTCGAAGCCGAAGTCCATCTTGCGGGGTTTCAGGTCGGTCATGCGCGATCCCTCTTTTCGTCGGTGCGAGGCGGACCGGCGGGCAGTCGGATCCGCGATGGCTTGGACCATACACAGTGGGCCGTAGGTGTATGATGACATTTGTCGGATCGGCCGCGCGTTCGGATGCCGGGCGTCCTGGTAGCGTCCGCGCGATGGCACGCAGACGAGGATGGGGCGGCTTGCCTCCGGTCGACGATGCCGAGGCGACGCGGCGCATCGTCGCCACCGCCGTCGACCTGATCGGGCAGTCCGGGACCGCGATCGGGATCGCCGATGTCGCGGAGTCCCTCGGCGTCACCCGGCAGACGGTCTACCGCTATTTTCCGAGTTCCGAGGCGGTGATGACCGCTGCCGCGATTGCCTCGGTCGACGACTTCCTCGACCGGCTCGCGGGCTGGGTTGTCGGCCTGACCGACCCGGTGGACGCGATGACCGAGGGCGTCGTGTTCACCCTCACCGACGTGCGGCGCACCCCGCACCTGGGGATCCTGCTCTCCGCGTCCTACTCGGGGGTCCGGCCGGAGGGGCTGACGTCCGAGGCCGCGCAGGCCTTCGGGATGACCATGATCCGGCGGTTCGACGTGGACTGGGAGCGGCACGGTTACGACGACGCGTCGCTTCGGGAGCTGGTCGAGTTCGTGCTGCGCACGATGCAGTCGTTCTTCATCTCACCCGGTGATCCGCAGCGCGACGAGGCGGGCCTGCGCCGCTATCTGAGACGATGGATGGGTGCGGCCATCGCCGCCCAGTCCGCCGTCCCGAAGGGGGTATCCGGTCGGTCTGACTGAATGACGGCGGCATTCAGAGCCCGGGTGGGGGCACGGAACCCGGCCGATCCTGAATGAGCTTGCATGATGGTGCATAATCGTCCATATGGTCACCACAGCAGCCTCCACCGGACCGATCCGCGTCGCGATCGCCGGGGCGAGCGGGTACGCAGGCGGCGAGATCCTGCGCCTGCTGCTCGGGCACCCCGCAAACCGCGAGGGCCGACTCGCGATCGGCGCCCTCACCGCGGGCGGCAACGCGGGCGCCACCCTCGGACAGTTCCACCCGCACCTGCTCCCGCTCGCGGACCGCGTGCTCGAACCGACCACCGTCGACACCCTCGCCGGGCACGACGTCGTGTTCCTCGGCCTGCCGCACGGCAACTCCGCCGAGATCGCAACGGCGCTCCCGGAGAGCACCGTGATCATCGACTGCGGCGCCGACTTCCGGCTCACCGATGCCGCCGCCTGGGAGAAGTACTACGGCAGCCCGCACGCCGGCACCTGGCCCTACGGCCTGCCCGAACTGCCCGGCAACCGGGACCGGCTTGCCGGCGCCACCCGCATCGCGGTGCCCGGCTGCTACCCGACCGCCGCGAGCCTCGCGCTCGCCCCCGCCATCGCCGCGGGCATCGTCGAGCCCCGGGTGAACGTCGTGGCGGTCAGCGGCACCTCCGGGGCGGGCCGCGCCCCCAAGGCCGACCTGCTCGGCTCCGAGGTGATGGGCTCGGCCCGGGCGTACGGCGTCGGCGGCGTGCACCGGCACACCCCCGAGATCACCCAGAACCTGTCCGCGCTCGCGGGCACCGAGGTCACCGTCTCGTTCACCCCGGTGCTCGCCCCGATGCCCCGTGGCATCCTCGCCACCTGCACCGCGGCAACCACCGTCGACCTCGCCCGGGCCCGCGAGGTCTACGAGAAGGCCTACGCCGACGAGCCGTTCGTGCACGTGCTCCCCGAGAACGTCTACCCGCAGACCGGCGCGGTCGTCGGATCGAACGCCACGCAGATCGGTGTCACCGTCGACGAGTCCGCCGGGCAGCTCGTCGTGATCGCCGCGATCGACAACCTCACCAAGGGCACCGCGGGCGGTGCCGTCCAATCCATGAACCTCGCCCTCGGCCTGCCCGAGACCGATGGACTCACCACTGTGGGAGTTGCTCCGTGACAACAGAATCCGACTTCGCAGCGCCGCACGCCGTGGAGACCGCGGGCGGCAGACTGATCCGCACCCAGGGCGTCACCGCGCCCGCCGGCTTCCGTGGGGCGGGCATCGCGGCAGGCATCAAGGCCAGCGGTCGCCCCGACCTCGCGCTGGTCTTCAACGAGGGCCCCGACACGGCGGCGGCCGGCGTCTTCACCGCCAACAAGGTCAAGGCCGCCCCCGTCCTGTGGTCGCAGCAGGTCCTCACCTCCGGTGCGTTGCGTGCGGTGGTGCTCAACTCCGGCGGCGCCAACGCCTGCACCGGCGCGGGCGGATTCCAGGACGCCCACGCCACCGCCGAGCAGGTCGCGGCGACCCTCAGCGACTGGGGCACCGAGACCGGCGCCGGTGAGGTCGCCGTCTGCTCCACCGGCCTGATCGGCGATCGGCTGCCGATGGACAAGCTGCTCGCCGGTGTCACCGAGATCGTGCACGAGCTCGCGGGCGGCATCTCCGGCGGCACCGACGCCGCCTACGCGATCATGACCACCGACACCGTGCCCAAGCAGGCCGCACTGCACCACGCGAACAAGTGGAACGTCGGCGGCATGGCCAAGGGCGCGGGGATGCTCGCACCGGCACTGGCGACGATGCTGTCGGTCGTCACCACCGACGCCGTCGCGACCGCGGCCCAGCTCGACGAGGCGCTGCGGGCCGCGACCCGGCTGTCCTTCGACCGGCTCGACGTCGACGGCGCCACCTCCACCAACGACACCGTGCTGCTGCTGGCGTCCGGCGCCAGCGGCGTCACGCCCACCCAGGCGGAGCTGAACGCCGCCGTCCTCGCCGTCTGCGACGACCTCGCCGACCAGATGATGGCCGACGCGGAGGGCGTGACCAAGCGGGTCACCGTCACCGTCGCAGGCGCGGCCACCGAGCAGGACGCGCTGATCGGTGCCCGGACCGTCGCCCGCGACAGCCTCGTCAAGACCGCGCTGTTCGGCTCCGACCCCAACTGGGGCCGGGTCCTCGCCGCGATCGGCATCGCCCCGATCGAACTCGACCCGGACCGGATCGCGGTGTCCTTCAACGGGAACCCGGTGTGCATCGACGGCGTCGGCGCGCCCGGAGCCCGCGAGGTGGACCTGACCGGTGAGGACATCGCGCTGCGCATCGACCTCGGCATCGGCGACGCGGAGGTCTCCATTCGCACCACCGACCTCTCGCACGCGTACGTCGAAGAGAACTCGGCGTACTCGTCATGACGGGCGCCCTCGACAGCGGCACCGCCGCGACGACCCTCCTCGGCCTCACGAACAGCCAGAAGGCGCACGTCCTCGCCGAGGCGCTGCCCTGGCTGCAGCGCTTCCACGACAAGATCGTCGTCGTCAAGTACGGCGGCAACGCGATGGTCGACGACGACCTCAAGGCCGCCTTCGCGCAGGACATGGCGTTCCTGCGGACCGTCGGCATCCACCCCGTCGTCGTGCACGGCGGCGGACCGCAGATCAACGCGATGCTCGCGCGGCTCGGCATGGCGGGCGAGTTCCGCGGCGGCTTCCGCGTCACCACCCCCGAGGTGATGGACGTGGTCCGGATGGTGCTGTTCGGGCAGGTCGGCCGCGAACTGGTCGGCCTGATCAACGCGTACGGGCCCTTCGCGGTCGGCATCTCCGGTGAGGACGCGCACCTGTTTACCGCGACCCGGCGCACCGTCGTCGTGGATGGCGAACCGACCGACATCGGTCTCGTCGGCGACGTCACCACCGTCGACCCGACCGCGGTCCTCGACCTGATCGCCGCGGGCCGCATCCCCGTCGTCTCGACGATCGCGCCGGACGCCGACGGCGTCGTGCACAACATCAACGCCGACACCGCGGCGGCCGCCCTCGCCGAGTCCCTCGGCGCCGAGAAGCTCGTCGTCCTCACCGACGTCGAGGGCCTCTACACGGACTGGCCCGACCGGGGTTCGCTCGCCTCCGTCATCGATACCGACGCGCTCGAAGAGCTGCTGCCGCGGCTCGATTCGGGGATGGTCCCGAAGATGGAGGCCTGCCTGCGGGCCGTGCACGGGGGCGTGCCGAGCGCGCACGTGATCGACGGCCGCCTCGCGCACTCCGTGCTCCTGGAACTACTCACCGGCGAGGGCATCGGCACGATGGTTGTCCCCTCGACAGACAAGGAAGGCCCCGCATGACCGGCACCTCTGCCCTCCAGCACCGCTGGTCCGGCGCGCTGATGAACAACTACGGCGTCCCGCGGGTCGCGCTCGCCGCTGGCGACGGCGCCGTGCTCACCGATGCCGACGGCAAGCAGTACCTGGACCTGCTCGGCGGCATCGCCGTCAACAGTCTCGGCCACCGGCACCCGGCGATCATCGACGCCGTCACCGCGCAGCTGAACACGCTCGGTCACGTGTCGAACCTGTACGCGAGCGAACCGGCGGTCGCGCTCGCCGAGCAGCTGCTGCACCACCTCGGCGCAGGCCAGGACGGCCCGGTCACCGGCCGGGTGTTCCTGTGCAACTCCGGAACCGAGGCCAACGAGGCGGCGTTCAAGCTGGCCCGGCTCACCGGACGACGCAAGATCGTCGCCGCCGAGCGGGCGTTCCACGGCCGCACCATGGGCGCGCTCGCGATGACCGGTCAGCCGGAGAAGCGGGCCCCGTTCGAGCCGATGCCCGCCGGGGTCGAGTTCGTGCCCTACGGCGACATCGCCGCCCTCGACGCGGCCGTCGACTCCGACACCGCCGCGGTGATCCTGGAGCCGATCATGGGGGAGTCGGGGGTCGTGGTCCCGCCGGAGGGGTATCTGGTGGAAGCCCGGCGGATCACCGCCGAGCGCGGCGCGCTGCTGATCCTCGACGAGGTGCAGACCGGTATCGCCCGCACCGGCTGGTTCTACGCCCATCAGGCGTCCGGGATCGTGCCCGACGTGATGACCCTCGCCAAGGGGCTCGGCGGCGGCCTGCCGATCGGCGCGTGCATCGCCACCGGCGCGGCGGCCGACCTGTTCGGTCCCGGCAAGCACGGCACCACCTTCGGCGGGAACCCGGTGTGCGCTGCCGCCGCGCTCGCGGTGCTGCGCACGATCGAGCAGGACGACCTGCTCAGTCACGTCGATGCCCTCGGCAAGTCGCTGTCCACGGACATCGAGGCACTCGAACATCCGCTGGTCGATCACGTCCGCGGCGCGGGCCTGCTGCTCGGCATCGTGCTCACCGACACCGTCGCCCCGGCCGTCGAGGCCGCCGCCCGCGACGCCGGGTTCCTCGTCAACGCCGCCGCGTCCGACGTGATCCGGCTCGCGCCACCGCTGATCCTCACCGAGGAGCAGGCGCAGGGATTCGTCACCGCGCTCCCCGAAATCCTGAACACCGCTGTCGCGGAAGGGAAGTGACGCCATGTCGATCAAACACTACTTGCGGGACGACGACCTCACCCCGGCGCAGCAGGCCGAGGTGCTCGACCTGGCCGCGGCGCTGAAGAAGAACCCGTTCGCGAAGCAGACCCTCGCCGGGCCGCGGGCCGTCGGGGTGATCTTCGAGAAGAACTCCACCCGCACCCGGTTCTCGTTCGAGGTCGGGATCGCGCAGCTCGGCGGGCACGCCGTCGTCGTCGATGGGCGCAGCACCCAACTCGGCAGGGAGGAGACCCTGCAGGACACCGGCCGGGTGCTCTCCCGCTACGTCGACGCCGTCGTCTGGCGCACGTTCGGGCAGAAGCGACTCGAGCAGATGGCCGCCGGGGCAACGGTTCCCATCGTCAACGCCCTGTCCGACGAGTTCCATCCGTGCCAGGTGCTCGCCGACCTGCAAACCCTGCGCGAGCACAAGGGGGAGCTGAAGGGGCTGAAGCTGACCTACCTCGGTGACGGCGCCAACAACATGGCCCACTCGCTGCTGCTCGGTGGCGTCACCGCGGGCATCGATGTCACGATCGCCGCGCCGGAGGGCTTCGCGCCCGCATCGTGGATCATCGACGCGGCGCGCGCCAGGGCCGCGGAGACCGGAGCCACGATCACCGTCACCGACGACCCGAAGGCGGCGGCCGCGGGCGCGGACGCGCTCGTCACCGACACCTGGACCTCGATGGGGCAGGAGAACGACGGGCTCGACCGGGTCGGCCCCTTCCGGCCGTTCCAGATCAACGCCGACCTGCTCGCGACCGCGGCGCCGGACGCGGTCGTGCTGCACTGCCTGCCCGCGCACCGCGGTGAGGAGATCACCGACGAGGTGCTCGACGGCCCGCAGTCGGTGGTATGGGACGAGGCCGAGAACCGCCTGCACGCGCAGAAGGCGCTGCTGGTCTGGCTGCTCGAGCATCGGGACGGGTCGCGGCCGTGACCACCGCCCGGTCGCGCGAGCTGGCCGCGCCGCAGTCGCGGGGCGCGCAGGCGAAGCCGGTCGCCGTCGCACCAACCCGGGCCGGGCGGCAGGCGCGGATCACCGCGCTGCTCTCGGTGCACGAGGTCCGCAGCCAGCCGGAGCTCGCCGCGCTGCTCGCGGCGGAGGGCATCGAGGTCTCGCACGCCACCCTGTCGCGGGACCTGGAGGAGCTCGGCGCGGTGAAGCTGCGCGCCGCCGACGGCGGGGCGGGCGTGTACGTCGTCCCCGAGGACGGCAGCCCGGTGCGCGGGGTGTCCGGCGGCACCGACCGGCTGTCCCGGCTGCTGGGGGAGCTGCTGGTGTCCACCGACGCCAGCGGCAACCTCGCGGTGCTGCGCACCCCGCCGGGCGCCGCGCACTACCTGGCGAGCGCCCTGGATCGGGCGTCGCTGCCGGAGGTTGTGGGAACCATTGCCGGGGATGACACCATTCTTGTGGTGGCCCGGCAGCCGCTGACCGGCGCGCAGCTCGCCGACATGATCGAGAAACTGGCCTGACCGGGCATTTCGTTCGGATTCGGCAGGCCATCGATCGACACAACTGAATAATCTCGAGAAGTGACAACCCCAAAGGAGCACACAGACCATGGCTGAACGCGTCGTACTCGCCTACTCGGGCGGGCTGGACACCTCCGTGGCCATCAGCTGGATCGGCAAGGAGACCGGCAAAGAGGTCGTCGCCGTTGCCATCGACCTCGGCCAGGGCGGCGAGGACATGGAGGTCGTGCGTCAGCGTGCCCTCGACTGCGGCGCCGTCGAGTCGGTCGTCGTGGACGCCCGCGACGAGTTCGCGAACGAGTACTGCCTGCCGACCATCCAGGCGAACGCCCTCTACATGGACCGGTACCCGCTGGTGTCCGCGATCAGCCGTCCGCTGATCGTCAAGCACATCGTCGAGGCGGCGCGCGCGCACGGCGGCACCGTCGTCTCGCACGGCTGCACCGGCAAGGGCAACGACCAGGTCCGCTTCGAGGTCGGCTTCGGTGCCCTCGCCCCCGATCTCGAGGTCATCGCGCCGGTCCGCGACTACGCGTGGACCAGGGAGAAGGCGATCGCCTTCGCCGAGGAGAACGGCATCCCGATCAACGTCACCAAGCGGTCGCCGTTCTCGATCGACCAGAATGTGTGGGGCCGCGCGGTGGAGACCGGCTTCCTCGAGGACCTGTGGAACGCGCCGACCAAGGACGTCTACGACTACACCCAGGACCCCACCCTCAACTGGAACACCCCCGACGAGCTGATCATCAGCTTCGAGGCGGGCAAGCCGGTCGCGATCGACGGCAAGCCGGTCACCGTCCTCGAGGCCATCCAGGAACTCAACACGCGGGCGGGCGCGCAGGGCGTCGGCCGCCTCGACGTCGTCGAGGACCGTCTCGTCGGCATCAAGAGCCGCGAGATCTACGAGGCACCCGGCGCGATGGTGCTGATCACCGCGCACCAGGAGCTCGAGCACGTCACCCTCGAGCGTGAGCTCGGTCGCTACAAGCGGCAGCTGGAGCAGCGCTGGTCCGAGCTGGTGTACGACGGCCTGTGGTTCTCCCCGCTCAAGGACGCGCTGGACACCTTCGTCGCGAAGACCCAGGAGCGGGTCACCGGCGACATCCGGCTGTTCCTGCACGGCGGCGCGATCACCGTCAACGGCAGGCGCAGCTCGCAGTCGCTGTACGACTTCAACCTCGCCACCTACGACGAGGGCGACACGTTCGACCAGTCGTACGCGAAGGGCTTCGTCAACATCCACGGCCTGTCCTCCAAGGTCGCGGCGAAGCGCGACCTGGGTCTGTAAGAAATGACCGACGCTCACGGAACCAACGAAGGCGCGCAGCGTCAGGGCGCGACCGTCGCCGGCGCGCTGTGGGGCGGCCGGTTCGAGTCCGGACCGGCCGCCGCCATGGCGGCGCTGAGCAAGTCCACCCACTTCGACTGGGTCCTCGCGCCCTACGACGTGCGGGCGTCGATGGCGCACGCGAAGGTGCTGCACGCCGCCGGGCTGCTCGGTGACGCGGACCTGGCCACCATGCTCGACGGTCTCGACCGGCTCGGCGCCGACGTCGCGAGCGGCGCGTTCGTGCCCGCCGACTCCGACGAGGACGTGCACGGGGCGCTCGAACGCGGCCTGATCGACCGCGTCGGCCCCGAGGTCGGTGGCAGGCTCCGGGCGGGTCGCTCCCGCAACGATCAGGTGGCGACGCTGTTCCGGATGTGGCTGCGGGACGCCGCCCGTCGGGTCGCGGCCGGGGTGTTGGACGTCGTCGACGCCCTCGCTATCCAGGCGGCGGCGCACCCGGACGCGGTGATGCCGGGCAAGACGCACCTGCAGGCCGCGCAGCCGGTGCTGCTCGCGCATCACCTGCTCGCGCACGCGCATCCGCTGCTCCGGGACGTGCAGCGGCTGGTCGACTTCGACGCCCGGGCCGCGGTGTCCCCGTACGGGTCCGGGGCGCTCGCTGGCTCGTCGCTCGGGCTGAACCCGGACGCGATCGCCGCGGACCTCGACTTCGCCGCTGCGGCGGACAACTCGATCGACGCCACCTCCTCGCGGGACTTCGCCGCCGAGGCCGCGTTCGTGTTCGCGATGATCGCGGTCGACCTGTCCCGGATGGCCGAAGAGGTGATCATCTGGAGCACACCGGAGTTCGGCTACATCACGCTCGCCGACGCCTGGTCGACCGGGTCGTCGATCATGCCGCAGAAGAAGAACCCGGACGTCTCCGAGCTCACTAGGGGCAAGGCGGGGCGGCTGATCGGAAACCTGACCGGGCTGCTCGCCACCCTCAAGGCGCAGCCGCTCGCGTACAACCGGGACCTGCAGGAGGACAAGGAACCGGTCTTCGATTCGGTCGCCCAGCTCGAACTGCTGCTGCCCGCGATCACCGGTCTGGTCTCGACCCTTGAGTTCCACACCGACCGGATGGCGGAGCTCGCGCCCGCCGGGTTCACCCTCGCCACCGACATCGCGGAATGGATGGTCCGTCAGGGCGTTCCGTTCCGCGTCGCGCACGAGGCGGCCGGTGCGTGCGTTCGGGTCGCGGAGGCCCGCGGGGTCGGCCTTGAGGACCTCACCGACGACGAACTCGCCGCCGTCGATCCCGCGTTGACCCCGGCGGTGCGGGACGTGCTCACCGTGCAGGGGTCGATCGCCTCCCGGAACGCCAGGGGCGGCACCGCAGGCGTTCAGGTGGCGCGGCAGCTGGACGGTGTCCGGGAGTCCGCGTCCGGACTGCGGGACCGGATCGGCAACTGACCGATCCTCACTGCCGCGCGCGAATACACTGTGCCGGAACATCGGCGGAACGAGTGGGGGCGCGGCAGTGAGTTGGTCCGAAATTCTGAACGGTTCCGTTCGCCGCGTGGTCGCGACCGCGCAGAACGGTCTCGAGGTCGTCCGCCTTGGCGGCCTCGAGACCGAGGCGCGGCCCTCGGACTTCACCGTCGTCGCGCGCACCCCGATGTACCGGCTGCGCCACTACTTCGCCGACCGGTCCGGCGACGCGGACCCCACCGGGCCGCCGATCCTGCTGATCCCGCCGATGATGATGGCCGCCGACGTCTACGACGTCACCCAGGACCAGGGTGCGGTCGGCATCCTGCACTCGATGGGCCTGGACCCGTGGGTCGTCGATTTCGGGTCTCCGGACACTGAGGAGGGCGGCTGGGACCGCACTTTGGCCGACCACATCGTCGCGATCAGCGAGATCGTCGACCGGGTCCACCGGGACACCGGCCGGGACGTGCACCTGTCCGGCTACTCGCAGGGCGGCATGTTCGCCTACCAGGCCGCCGCCTACCGGCGCTGCCGCAACGTGGCGTCGCTGGTGACGTTCGGGGCGCCGGTGGACACCCTCGCCGCGCTGCCGTTCGGGATCCCCGGCGACGTCGCCGCGCCCGCCGCCGACTTCCTCGCCGACCACGTCTTCAGCCGCTGGGCCATTGCGGGCTGGATGGCCCGGACCGGATTCCAGCTGCTGGATCCGGTCAAGACCGCCAAGTCCCGGATCGACTTCCTGATGCAGCTGCACGACCGGGAAGCGCTGCTGCCGCGGGAACCGCAGCGCCGCTTCCTGTCCCAGGACGGCTGGGTTGGCTGGTCCGGTCCGGCGATCGCCGAACTGCTCAAGCAGTTCGTCGCCCACAACCGGATGGTCTCCGGCGGCTTCGTGATCGGTGACCAGCTCGTCTCGCTCGCCGAGCTCACCTGCCCGATCCTCGCGTTCGTCGGGGAGGTGGACGACATCGGGCAGCCCGCAGCGGTCCGCGGGATCCGCAGGGCGGCTCCCCGCGCGCAGGTGTTCGAATCCACGATGCGGGCCGGGCATTTCGGCCTCGTCGTCGGCTCGATGTCGGCGAGCCACACCTGGCCGACCACCGGCGACTGGGTGCGCTGGCGGTCCGGTCTCGGGCCGCGTCCCGACGGCATCGCGGAGATGATCACCGAGTGCCTGCCCGCCGCGGAGACGGGCGTGTCGGTCACGGACCGGCTGCTGCACACCGGGGCGTCGGTGGCCGAGGTGGGGGTCGGGGCGGTGCGCGGTGTCCTCGGCGCGACCGCACAGGCCGTGCGCGGCAGCCGCGAGCTGTCCGCGGAGGCGGCGCGGGCGCTGCCGCGGCTGGTCCGGCTCGGTCAGGTGCAGCCGCACACCACCATCTCGCTCGGCAAGCTGCTCGCCGAGGCGGGGGAGAAGAACCCGCGCGGGGAGTGCTTCCTGTTCGACGACCGCGCCTACACCAACGAGGCCGTCAACGTCCGGATCGACCACGTCGTCAAGGGGCTGATCGCGTCCGGTGTCCGGCCGTCCACCCGGGTGGGCGTGCTGATGGAGACCCGGCCGAGCGCGCTCGTCGCGATCGCCGCACTGTCGCGGATCGGCGCCGTCACCGTCTTGCTGCCCCCGACCGAGGACCTCGCCCCCGCGGCGCGGCTCGGGCGGGTCGCCACGATCGTGTCCGATCCCGACAACCTGCGCAGCGCGGAGCTGTTGGGTCCGCCGGTGCTGGTCCTCGGCGGTGGTGAATCCCGCATCCTCGACCTGGAACCCGGCTCGGAGACGATCGACCTGGAGAAGATCGACCCCGACGAGATCTCGCTGCCCGCCTGGTACCGGCCCGATCCCGGCCGGGCCAACGAGCTCGCCTTCGTGCTGTTCGGACGTTTCGGCGGCGAGGTCGAGGCCAAGCACATCACCAACCACCGGTGGGCGCTGTCCGCATTCGGCACCGCGACGGCCGCGAATCTCGGCGGCGGCGACACGGTGTATTCCTTTGCGCCGCTGTATCATTCGTCGTTGCTGCTCGCGACCCTCGGCGGTGCGATTGCCGGCGGATCGCGGATTGCGCTGGCCCGCGGCCTCGACCCGGACCGGTTCGTCACCGAGGTGCACCGGTATGGGGTCACGGTGGTCGCCTACACGTGGACGATGATGCGGGACCTGGTGGACACCCCCGACTCGGCGCTCGACTCCTCGCACCCGATCCGGTTGTTCGTCGGCTCCGGCATGCCCCGCGGGCTGTGGCTGCGGACGATGGAGCGGTTCGCGCCCGCCAGGGTCCTCGAGTTCTACGCCTCGACGGAGGCGGCCGTCGTGCTCGCGAACGTGTCCGGTGCCAAACCGGGATCGAAGGGGAGGCCGTTGCCCGGCAGCACCCCGGTGAAGATCGCGGCGTACGACCCGGTGGCGCAACGGTTCCTCGAGGACGGTCGCGGGTTGGTCCGCGAGTGCTCCGTCGGCGAGGTGGGACTGCTGCTGGGGCAGGCGACGTCCACGGAGGCGGTCAGCGGAGCGATGCGGGGCGTGTTCGCGGCGGGCGACGCCTGGGTGCCCACCGAGCACCTGTTCCGCGTCGACGGCGACGGCGACTACTGGCTGATGGACGACCGGAACACCGTCGTCTGCACGCGCCGCGGGCCGGTGTACGGCGAGCCGATCGGTGCGGCACTCGCCGCGTTGGACCAGATCGACCTCGTCGTCAGCTACGGGGTCATCGCAGGCGGTGCGGAGCTCGCGGTGACCGCGGTGACCCTGCACCGGGACCGTTCCCTGACCGCGGCGGACCTCGCCGATGCCTTCGCAGATCTCGACCCCGACCAGCATCCCGACCTGGTGCACGTGATCCCGGACATCGCGTTGAGCAACTCCTACCGGCCGCGGCGCAGCGCATTGCGGGCGGCGGGTCTGCCGAAACCGGGTGTGCGGGCCTGGTTCTGGGACCAACACGAACTCCGCTACCGGCGCCTGACCAAGGCCGTCGTTGCGGACCTTCAGCAGCGGGGGAGTCGGGAGCCGGCCGGGTAGCGGGTAGCCTGGCCGACGATCCGTGAACCGAACGTGAGAGGACCTTCCGTGGCGCTCGATCCCACCCTGTTGAGCATCATCGCCTGCCCGCAGGACAAGGGCCCGCTCCTGCTGGTCGGCGACGAACTTCTCTACAATCCGCGGCTGCGGCGCGCGTACCCGATCGAGGATGGCATCCCGGTGCTGCTCGTCGACGAGGCGCGCGATGCCACCGACGCCCAGCACGAGGACTACCTCGCCCGCGGCGTCGACTCGTCCTCCCAGTAGGCGCGCTAGCCGAGATCGCCGGTCAGGTACCGCTGCAGGGTCGGTGCGACCAGGTGCACCACCCGTTCCGGGGGCAGCGTCGCGAGCGGCTCGAGTTCGAGGATGTAGCGGGTGACCATCAGCCCCGCCATCTGCGAGGCCACCAGGGAGGCCCGCAGGGCGGCGCTGCCCGCCGGGTCGTCGACGCGGTGCCCGATCTCGGTCAACACCACCTCGGTCAGGAAGCTGCGGACCAGACCCACCGACTCGCCCGTGATCGCCGACCTGAACGCGGCAAGCAGACCCTCCCGGTGCGGCGACTCCCACACCCCGACGACCGCGCGCAGGAACCGTTCGCCGATCTCCTCGACCGGGGCGTCGGCCACCCCCGCGAGGACCATCGCCGGATCCGCCGGAATGGCGATCGCGGCGAGGAACAGGGCCCGCTTGGTGCCGAAGTAGTGGTGCACGAGGGCCGGATCGACCCCCGCATCCGCGGCAATCGAGCGCACCGAGGTCCGGTCGAACCCATGCTCGGCGAACCGGCTCCGCGCCGCCCCGAGGATCGCGTCCCTGGTGCCGGAACTGCCCGGCCTGCGCCCCGTCCGGGTGGTCGCACGGGTCACGGGGTGCGCCTGCGGAGCGTCGCCGCCGCCAGGCACAGCGCCACGATCGCGAACCCGACGACGACGGCGATGTCCCGCCACATCAGGGCCGTGGCCCCGGGATGGGCCGCGACCTGCTGCAACGCGTCCACCGCGTAGCTCAGCGGCATCACGTTCGACGCCCACTGCAGCCATTCCGGCAGCTGGTCGCGCGGCACCAGCAGGCCGCACAGGAACAGTTGCGGAATCACAATGACCGGCATGAACTGGACGGCCTGGAACTCGGTGCGGGCGAATGCGCTGCACAGCAGTCCCAGCGCGACGCCGAGGACGGCGTCGACCACCGCGATCAGCACCACCCAACCGACGCTGCCGACCGTCGTCAATCCGAGCAGCCCGAACGCGACCAGGCAGGCGATGACCGCCTGCGCGGTCGCCGCGAGCGAGAACGCCGTGCCGTAGCCGCCGAGCAGGTCGAGCTTCGACATCGGTGTGGTCAGCAGCCGCTCCAGCGTGCCGGAGCTGCGTTCACGCTGCATCGCGATCGACGTGATCAGGAACATCACCACGAACGGGAGGATCCCGAGCATGGTGACCGCGATCCGGTCGAACAGCGGGACCTGTCCCGGCGGTGTCGGGACATTGACGTAGAGGTAGTACAGCAGCGTCATCAGCAGCGCGGGCACCAGCAGGATCATCGCGACGGTCCGGTGGTCGCGGCGCAGTTGCCGCAGGATGCGTACGGTGCTCGCGCCGTAGATGCGCGGGGTAACGAGTGGCGTGTTCACGACTGCTCCTGCACTTCGCGTTCGCGGATCAGGGTGAGGAACGCGTGCTCGAGGCTGGTCTCGCGGGTCTGCTCGAGCAGCGCTGCCGGGCTGAGCTGGTCGAGCAGGTAGCCGTCCCGCATCAGGAGCAGGTCGTGACAGTGCTCGGCCTCGTCCATCACGTGGCTGGACACCAGCAGCGTGGTCCCGGCGGCCGCGAGGTCGCTGAAGCGTCCCCAGAGATCCGCCCGCAGCACCGGATCCAACCCGACGGTGGGCTCGTCGAGGATCAGCAGCTCGGGTTCGGCGACCAGCGCGCAGCCGAGCGACACCCGGCCCCGCTGCCCACCCGACAGGTCGCCGGCGGGGACGTCGGCCTTGTCGGCCAGGTCGAGGGCGTCGATCGCGTCGGCCACCGACCGCGGCGGCCTGCCGTACAGCGCCGCGAAGTACGCAATGTTCTGCCGTACCGACAGATCGAGGTAGACGGTCGGGGATTGGGTGACGTAGCCGACGCGGTCCCGCAGGAGGCTGGATCCCGCGGGCTCACCGAGCACGGTCACCGTGCCGGACGCCACGATCTGTGTCCCGACGATCGCGCGCATCAGCGTGGTCTTGCCGCAGCCGGACGGGCCGAGCAGCCCGGTGATGCTGCCGGTGGGGATGCGCAGGTCCAGTCCGTG
This sequence comes from Rhodococcus sp. NPDC058505, assembly GCF_042720095.1. Taxonomy (NCBI): domain Bacteria; kingdom Bacillati; phylum Actinomycetota; class Actinomycetes; order Mycobacteriales; family Nocardiaceae; genus Rhodococcus; species Rhodococcus sp. NPDC058505. The sequence goes on along the minus strand of NZ_JBHXNB010000038.1, from coordinate 2,645 downwards.
CAGGACCTCGACGCCCCCGCGGTGCACGACGAGGCCGTCGATCGCGACGGCCGGTGACGGTGCGGGCATCTCGTCCTCCAATTCATCGAGTGATGAAATCATCGTGTGGTGAATTATCGGTGTCGGGGAGGACGCCGGTCAAGGGCACAATCGCGGGATGACGACCGAGTACTCCCGCTCGCCGGAACTGACCGAGCGGGCCCTGTCGGCGGCCGATCCGGTGCAGGCCGCACACCTGGTGCTCGGCGCGGTGCTGGCGGTCGACGCGGTGCGGTTGCGGATCGTCGAGGTCGAGGCATACGGAGGCGACCCGGCGGGCCCCTGGCCGGACCCCGCGGCACACTCCTACCCGGGCCCGACGCGGCGGAATGCGGTGATGTTCGGCCCGGCAGGCCGGCTCTACGTCTACCTCAGCCACGGCCTACACCTGTGCATGAACGTCACGTGCGCACCCGAGGGGACGGCGGGCGCGGTCCTGCTCCGGGCGGCCGAGGTGATCGACGGGGAGGCGGAGGTCCGGGCCCGGCGAACGCCGGGTCGGGCGCTGCGCGAGCTGGCCCGGGGCCCGGGGAACCTCGGGCAGGCCGCCGGAATCAGCCTGGCTGACAACGGTTCACCGCTGTTCGATCGGAACGCCCGCATTCGCCTCGAGCCAGGCGACGCGGTGCGGGTCGACGCGGGCCCGCGGGTCGGGATCACCCACGCACCGGACCGGCCGTGGCGACTATGGGACGCCGGTTCGGATGCCGTGTCGGTCTACCGTCGCAGCCCGCGTGCGCCCGCCGTGCGGAGTGCGGGATGATCGACGTCGTGACCGACAACATCGTCCCGACCGAGAACATCATCGACGAACTGACCTGGCGTGGGCTGATCCAGCAGTCCACCGACATCGACGCCCTGCGTCGCGACACCCAGGCAGGGCCGGTCACGCTGTATTGCGGTTTCGATCCGACCGGTCCCAGCCTGCATGCCGGCCACCTCGTCCCGCTGCTCGCGCTCAAGCGCTTCCAGCGTGCGGGCCACACGCCGATCGTGCTCGCCGGCGGCGCGACCGGGCTGATCGGCGACCCCCGCGACGTCGGTGAGCGGGTGATGAACTCCACCGACACCGTCGCCGACTGGGCGGAGCGGATCCGCGCCCAGCTCGAACGGTTCGTCTCCTTCGACGGCGACAACGCCGCCATTGTCGAGAACAACATGAACTGGACCGGCAAGCTCACCGCCATCGACTTCCTCCGGGACCTCGGCAAGCATTTCTCGGTGAACGTCATGCTCGCCCGCGAGACCGTCAAACGGCGCCTCGAGTCGGACGGCATGTCCTACACGGAGTTCAGCTACATGCTGTTGCAGGCCAACGACTACCTGCAGCTCCGCCGAGAACGCGGCTGCACCCTGCAGGTGGGCGGCTCGGATCAGTGGGGCAACATCGTCGCCGGCGTCGAGCTGAACCGGCGGGTGGACGGGGAATCGGTGCACGCGATGACCGTCCCGCTCGTGACCTCGTCGGACGGCAAGAAGTTCGGGAAGTCCACCGGCGGCGGCAGCCTCTGGCTCGACCCCGAAATGACCAGCCCCTACGCCTGGTACCAGTACTTCGTGAACACCGGTGACGCCGACGTGATCCGCTACCTGCGCTGGTTCACCTTCCTCGGCCAGAGCGAGCTGGCCGAACTGGAAGTCGAGGTCGCCGAGCGGCCGCAGGCCCGGGTCGCGCAGCGACGCCTCGCCGCCGAGATGACGACCCTGGTGCACGGCGCGGACAACACCGCCGCGGTCGAGCTCGCCAGCCAGGCGCTGTTCGGCAAGGGCGAGATTCGTGACCTGGACGAAGCGACCCTCGCCGCCGCCCTGACCGAGGCCTCGGTGGGGCAGGTTCGGCCCGGCGAGCCGAGCACCATCGTCGATCTCCTGGTCGCGAGCGGACTGTGCGATTCCAAGGGTGCAGCGAAGCGGACGGTCAAGGAGGGCGGCGCATACGTGAACAACGCGAAGGTCGCCGCCGAGGACTGGACCCCCGCGGGGACCGACCTGCTGCACGGCCAGTGGCTCGTCATCCGCCGCGGCAAGCGCAACTTCGCGGGCATCCAGGTGCTGCCCGCCTGACCCCGTTCGTGTCCGGAGGGCGTCGTCGTCCCGCGTCAGCGGGAGGGCGGCGCCCTCCGCGCATGTGCTGGCCCGAACGGCCGGGTGTCCGGCGTCACATCCGTCGGATTCGGGTGTTTGCGGGGTGATCGGGGTAGGTGACCTGCGTGTTTATGTCCGGTCATGGTGGTTGACCAGCGGATTTGCGGTGGCGTTCACGGCCACGTAACTTTTGTCGAGTCAGAGCGACACGGACACCGACTCCGCCCCACCCGGGCGTGAGAGAACGAGGTTGGACGAAGGCGCCTGGCGAGCCTGCTTGATTGTCCCTGTTTCGCCGGTTTGCTCCGGTGGGGGGAATGGGTTAGGCTGGAACAGTTGCCCCGGAGAGGCCCACGTGGTGGGTGTTGATGGTGTGTGCGTGTTCTTTGAGAACTCAACAGTGTGCCGATGAATGTCAGTGCCAATTTTTTTGGTACTCCGCCCCATCATTTGTGTGGGGTGGGTATTGCTGGCTCTCTCCTTCTTCCGTCGGGGAGGGTCAGTGTTTGAATGCTAGTTTG
>NZ_JBHXNB010000037.1:0-25289 GCF_042720095.1 Rhodococcus sp. NPDC058505 | reverse complement strand
CGGTCAGGGGGTGGGGCGGCGGTCAGGGGGTGGGGCGGCGGTCAGGGGGTGGGGCGGCGGTCAGGGGGTGGGGCGGCGGTCAGGGGGTGGGGCGGCGGTCAGGGGGTGGGGCGGTGGTCAGGGGGTGGGGCGGCGGTCAGGGGGCGGGGCGGGTGGCAGGGGCTGGCGAGGCGCTCAGCGCTCGTGCCGGGGCTTCCACACGACGATGGAGTTGCTGCGCGGCAGCGGCACCAGGTCGCGGCGGTAGCCCGCGGCGAGGCGGGCGATCTCCGCTGCCATCTCGGTGACCCGATTCTGCAGGGCCTCGACCTGATTGGTCAGTTCGATGATCCGCTTGATGCCCGCGAGGTTGACGCCCTCGTCCTGGGACAGCCGCTGCACCTCGCGGAGCAGGGCGACGTCGCGGGGCGAGTAGCGCCTGCCGCCGCCGGTGGTCCGGTGCGGGGTGACGAGGCCGAGTCGGTCGTAGTTACGCAGCGTCTGCGCGTGCATCCCGGCCAGTTCGGCCGCCACCGAGATGACGAAGACCTGCGCGTCGGGGTCGAGCGCACCGTTCGTGTTCGGCTTGTCGGCCATGCCTCACCTCCGCGGGATCCCGATTGTCGCGATGCGGGTCATCAGGCACCCGCCCAGCCAGCGCGCGGATCGAATCCGCTCGCCTTTTCCGCCTCGAGGTACGCGGTCAGCGCCTCGGTGGCCTTCTCGTCGAGCTGGGTCGGCACCGCAACCTTGACGGTGACGAGCAGGTCACCGGCCCCACCGGACCGCTTCGGCACGCCGCGGCCGCGGACCCGCAGGATACGGCCGTCGATGGTGCCCGCGGGAACCTTCACCCCGACCCGCCCCTCGAGGGTGGGCACCGACAGGGTGGTGCCGAGCACCAGTTCGCCGTAGCTGACGGGGACGATGACGGTGAGGTCGTCGCCGTTGCGGCCGAACACCTTGTCTGGGGTGACGTGCACGGTGACGTACAGGTCACCGGACTGCGCACCCCGCAGGCCGGCCTCGCCCTGACCGGCGAGACGGATCTTCTGCCCGTCGCTGACGCCTGCGGGGACGCGGACGGTGATGTTTCGGGTGCGGTTCTGCACCCCGGTGCCGCGACAGTCGGTGCACGGGTCGTCGATGATCGACCCGGTACCCCGGCAGTCGTCGCAGGGCTCGCTGAATCCGAACGCGCCCTGGTTGCGGCTGACGATGCCGGATCCGTTGCAGCGTGCACACACCCTCGGGCTGGTGCCCGGCTTGGCGCCGCTGCCGTGGCAGGTGGTGCACGACGCCGGGCTGGTCAGCCGCAGCGGCACGGTGGCGCCGGTCGCGGCCTCCCGGAACGGGAGGGTGGTCTCGGCCTCCACGTCGGAGCCGCGCTGCGGGCGGGTGGGGGTGCGGGTTCCGCCGCGTCCACCGCCGAACAGTCCGCCGAACAGGTCGCCGAGACCGCTGTCTCCGGCGGTCCCGCCGCCAAACAGGTCGCCGATGTTGAACTCGCCGCCGCCGAATCCACCACCGCCGGTGGTGTATTGGTTGCCGGGCGCGAAACCGCCGTGCCCGAACCCGCCGGACGAGAACATCCGCCGGGTCTCGTCGTACTCCTTGCGCTTGGCGGGGTCGGAGAGGACGGCGTTCGCCTCGCTGACCGCCTTGAACCGTTCCTCGGCGGCGGTGTCACCGGGATTGGCGTCGGGATGCAGATCCCTGGCAAGTTTGCGGTAGGCCTTCTTGATCTCGTCGGCCGAGGCGTCGGAGGAGACACCCAGGTCCTTGTAGAAGTCCTTCTCGATCCACTCCCGTTGGCTCACCGGGTGCCTCCTCCTCTCGTTGTTTCTGCTGTTTTACTCTGCTGGCGTGGCTGCGTCGCCGTCAGTGACGGTCACCATCGCGTGTCGCAGCACCCGGTCGCCGTACTTGTAGCCCTTGCGGAGCACGACGCCGAGCACCGGGTGGTGCCCCTCGCCCTCGTGCTGCACGGCCTCGTGCAGTTCGGGGTCGAAGGCGTCACCCTCGTCGCCGAACCCGGCGAGGCCGAGTCCGGTGAGCACTCCGGTCAGCTTGTCCGACAACGCCTTCAGCGGCCCGGTCTCCAGGTCGCCGTGGGCACGGGCCCGGTCGAGGTCGTCGACGATGTCGAGGAACTGCCCCACCACGGACGCCTTCGCCGCCTCGACGGCGGCCTGACTGTCCCGCAGCGACCGCCGCCGGTAGTTGGCGTATTCGGCGGTGACGCGCTGCAGGTCCGCGGTCAGCTCGGCGACCGGGTCCCCCTCGGGGGCGGCAGCGGATTCCGCTGCCGCACCCTCGGTGTCGGAGTCGGGGGTCTGCGACTGCTGGTCCCCACCGGCCTCCGGGTCGAGCGTGATCTCGTCGTCGACGAGGGCGTCGCGTTCGGCGCCGGTTCCTTCCGAGGACGTCACTTCTTGTCCTGGTCGGTCGGCTCGTCCACGACCTCGGCGTCGACGACGTCGCCGTCCTGGGCCTGGGCCGCGCCATCACCGGCGGACTCGGCGGCCTGCGCGGCGTAGATCGCCTCGCCGAGCGCCTGGGACTCGGTCGCGAGCTTCTCCACGGCCGTCTTCACGGCGGCGATGTCGCTGCCCGCCAGCGCGGTGTTGGCCTCGACGATGGCCGCCTCAACCTTCTCCTTGACGTCGGCCGGGACCTTGTCCTCGTTGTCCTTGATGAACTTCTCGGTCTGGTGCACGAGCGACTCGGCCTGGTTGCGGACCTCGGCCTCCTCGCGGCGGGCCTTGTCCTCCTCGGCGTGCGCCTCGGCGTCCTTGACCATCCGGTCGATCTCCTCCTTGGACAGGCCGGAGCCGTCCTGGATCTTGATCGTGTTCTCCTTGCCGGTGCCCTTGTCCTTCGCGGTCACGTGCACGATGCCGTTGGCATCGATGTCGAAGGTGACCTCGATCTGCGGCACGCCGCGCGGGGCCGGCGGGATGCCCGCGAGCTCGAAGGAGCCGAGAAGCTTGTTGTGCGAAGCGATCTCGCGCTCACCCTGGAAGACCTGGATCTGCACGGACGGCTGGTTGTCGTCGGCCGTGGTGAAGGTTTCGGACCGCTTGGTGGGGATCGTGGTGTTGCGCTCGATGAGCTTGGTCATCACGCCACCCTTGGTCTCGATACCGAGGGAGAGCGGGGTGACGTCGAGTAGCAGCACGTCCTTGACCTCGCCCTTGAGGACGCCGGCCTGCAGGGCGGCGCCGACGGCGACGACCTCGTCCGGGTTCACGCCCTTGTTGGGCTCGCGGCCACCGGTCAGCTCGCGCACCAGGTCGGAGACGGCGGGCATGCGGGTGGAGCCACCGACGAGCACGACGCTGTCGATCTCGCCGACGGAGATGCCCGCATCCTTGATGACGGACTGGAACGGCGCGCGGGTGCGGTCCAGCAGATCGGAGGTGATCTTCTGGAACTCGGCGCGGGTGAGCTGCTCGTCGAGGAACAGAGGGTTCTTGTCCGCGTCGACGGTGATGTACGGCAGGTTGATGGAGGTCGACTGCGAGGACGACAGCTCGATCTTCGCCTTCTCGGCGGCCTCACGCAGACGCTGCAGGGCCATCTTGTCCTTGGTCAGGTCGATGCCGCTGGACGCCTTGAACTTCTCGACGAGCCAGTTCACGACCCGCTCATCCCAGTCGTCGCCGCCGAGGTGGTTGTCGCCGGAGGTCGCGCGGACCTCGACGACGCCGTCGCCGATCTCGAGCAGGGACACGTCGAAGGTGCCGCCGCCGAGGTCGAAGACCAGGATGGTCTGTTCCTTCTCACCCTTGTCGAGGCCGTACGCGAGCGCGGCCGCGGTGGGCTCGTTGACGATGCGCAGCACGTTGAGGCCCGCGATCTGACCGGCTTCCTTGGTGGCCTGCCGCTGCGCGTCCTCGAAGTAGGCGGGGACGGTGATGACGGCGTCGGTGATCTCCTCGCCGAGGTAGGCCTCGGCGTCGCGCTTGAGCTTCATCAGCGTGCGGGCGCTGATCTCCTGCGAGGTGTACTGCTTGTCGTCGATGGCGACGGTCCAGTCGGTGCCGATGTGGCGCTTGACCGAGCGGATCGTGCGGTCGACGTTGGTGACCGCCTGGTTCTTGGCGGGCTGGCCGACCAGCACCTCACCGTTCTTGGCGAAGGCGACGATCGACGGGGTGGTGCGTGCGCCCTCGGAGTTGGCGACCACTACGGGCTCGCCGCCTTCGAGCACTGCCACGACCGAGTTGGTGGTCCCGAGGTCGATACCGACCGCACGAGCCATAGTGATTCCTCCTACGTGTTGCAGCACTCCGGCCACGGATCGGCCGGACTCGATGTGCTGGGGTTTTCCGCTACCTCACCCTAAGTGAGTGGCACGGACTCAAGTTTGCAACGCTCCGATACGAGAGTCAAACCAAACTTGAGTCGACCACACTCAAGGCTGTCGAGATGGTCAACGGGGGCTCGCCGGGATTTGTTCCCCGACTCCCCCGCCCGGGTCGTGGTGATGTCGGTCACGACGGCCGCGGATACGATGCGTCCGTGCACAGCGACGGCTCGGACGGTGTCCCCGCAGACCCGGACCCGGACCCGATCCCCGACGGCCCGTCACCCGCAGCGCGCGCCGCTGCCGCGCCGGGACGGCGGCCGCCACCGCCGCGACCGGATTTCCGCATGCGCCCCCGGCGCCCCGAGTCCGACGCGGGCCCTCCGCGCCCGGCCACCGCGGCACTGTTGGCGTGGGGATCGTCGCTCGCCCTCCTGGCCGGGATCGCTGCCGCCACCGTCCTTGACGCCCCCGCCGTCCGCGACGCCATCGAGTCCGCCCTGGCCGCCCAGAACCCGGGCAGCTCGCGGCGGGACGTTGCCGATGTTGTGTCGCTGACCCTGCTCGGCGCCGCGAGCATTGCCGCGCTGCTGGCGGTGGCGACCCTGATCGGGATGCAGTTGCTGCGCGCGCGCCGGCCGACGGGTCGAATCGTGCTCATCGCCGTCGGCACCCTCTCGATCGCCGCCGCCTTCGGGTTCTGGTCCCTGCTCGCCGAGGCGGCGACCTCCGTCGGTGCCGCAGCGCGGTGGGCGCTCGCTCCGTACGCGGTGTGCGTCTTCGCTGGCGTCACATTGCTTTTCGTGCCTGCGGTCAGGACGTGGATGCAAGCGCGACGGTGACACCGGCGGTCACGGGCGCGCGGCAACGCCCGCGGCGGGCACCGGCGCCTCCCAGCCGGCGATCTGCGCTTCCAGGCTGGCATCCCGGCGCGACGGGGTGACCAGCAACTTGACGACGAGCACGGCCAACACCACGATCCCGACGCCGAAGCCGGGGAAGAGCAGCCCGTTGACCGACAGCCCCACCGGGGCGGGGGCGGTCGGGTCGATGTGCACGGTCAGGCCCGCCATGCCGGTGTAGTGCAGCGCCACCACCGCGAGTCCCATCACCAGCGCCGAGGGGATCTGCAGATACCACCGAGTGGCCACCTGCGAGAACCACAGCGCCGCGGTCGCGGCCGTCACGCCGATGGCGATCGACGCCAGCACGTAGCCCGTCTCGTGCTCGATCGAACCGCGGATCCGGATCGCCCACATTCCGGTGTAGTGCATCGCACTGACCGCCAGACCCATCACCAGGCCCGCACCCAGCAGGCGCGGAACCCGCCCCCGCCCGGCACCCGACCCGACGGCCGCCAGCCCGAGGAAGGTCGGCCCGATCGCCAACCCCACCGAGAGCAGGGTCTGCATCAGGCTGTACCGGATCGTCGTTCCCGGCAGGTCGAAACCCATCATCCCGATGAAGTGCATCAGCCAGACCGCGACACCGCCGATCGACAACGCCGCAAAGCCCGTCCAGACGCCACGCGACCTCCGGTCGCTCGCGGACATTGCCTGCTGTACGCAGAGCAACCCGACGAGGGACCCGAGCGCGGATACGGCGTAGGCGAGGAACAGGACCCACACACCAAGGGAGAAGTGATGCATCTCGTGCGACATTCGCGACCTTCCGAATCACCCCCCGGTGACAGTTACCGGAGGGCATCATAGGCAGCAAAACCCAACGAATCTCCCAATTCGGGCGAATTGTGCGCGATTGTCCAACGAAATCCGCTGCTTATCAGGCACTTAACCGGTCAAGCCCGGCGAGATTCTTCCGCAAGCACTCGACGCCAGTCACTTGCCGGCAAACAGATCCGCACGATCGGGTACCGGCTCCTCCCAGCGCGCGATCTCCGCGTCCAGCGCGAGGTCGGTCTTCGACGGCGTCATCAGCACCGCGGCCGCGGCGGCCGCGATGATCAGCATGCCGATACCGAATGCGGGAAACAGCAACGCCGACACCGAGGTTCCGGACGGGAGAGCCGCCGTCGGGTCCACCTGGACCCGCACTCCGGCCATGCCGGTGTAGTGCAGGGACACGACTGCGAGGCCCATCACCAGCGCGGCCGGGATCTGGAACACCCACCGGGTCGCTACCCGGGAGAACCACAGCGCCGCCGTCGCCGCGACCACCCCGATCACGACCGACGCGATCACGTAGCCGCGGTCGTGGTCGATCGATCCGCGGATCCGGATCGCCCACATTCCGGTGTAGTGCATCAGGCTGACGGCCAGCCCCATCACGACTCCCGAAATCAGCAGGCGCACAATGCGCACCGTTCGCGACCCACCGGATCCGGCTACCGCGAGCCCGAATCCGGTCGCTCCGACGGCAAGCAGCACCGACAGCAGCGTCCGGGTCAGGTCGTAGCGGACCGGAGAACCGGGGAGGTCGAAGCCGGTCATCGCGATGAAGTGCATCAGCCAGATCGCCACGCCGCCGATCGACAGTGAGGCGAACCCGATCCAACGCCAGCGGAGCGCGCGACTGCTCGCCGACGCCGCGGCCTGGACGCAGATCAGCCCGACCAGTGAGCCGACCACCGCCACGGCATAGGCGAGAAAAAGAACCCACACTCCCATGGAGAAGTGATGCATCTCGTGCGACATGACGACCTTCCGACGGCGGCATCCACCGACAGCTGCCACCCCCGGCTTCGTCGCCCCCGAACGACGGCGACCGTGGCGACTGTAGCGTCAGACACTACGCAATGCGAACGGTGAACGAGCTCGCGTTTCTGTGACATCCCGGCACGGACACCGGGCCCGAGCAGCGCGAACACCGCGGCGGCGCTGGTCAGGGAAGGTCGGCGAGCACGCCCTCGGCGCTGCGGGCCGCGGCGGCGCAGGCGCGGGCGGTGAACCGGTCGACGAGCGGATGCTCGGCCCTGGCGCGCCAGTAGCGCACGGCCCCGAGGGCAACAGCGCGCTGCTGCGCGATCGGGGCGTCGGGGTCGAGACCGAGCCGGGCGTGTGCCGCGATTCCGCCGCCGCCGATCAGCCGCTGCAGGTGTCCGGCGTCCTCCTCCGACAGCGCCAGCGGCGTGGACCGGAGCCTGCCCAGCAGTCGGATCTCCTGGAATCCGTGCGTGTCCGACAGCGCCCTCGAGACCCCGCCACGGACCCCGGCCGCCGCCGCCCCCGGCTCGGCGGCCAGCACCCGCTCCACCGCGAGCAACGCCGAATGCGCCTTCAGCTGGTCGGCCCGCTGCCCGAACTGGACGTCGATGACCTGCCGCAACTCGTTCAGCCCGCTGCGCTCGACGAGGTCGGCGGCGAGGGTCGGGGAATCCCGGGCGCCCAGCTTGATCAGGGCAACGGCGAGTCGAATCCCGAATAGCCCGAACCGATCCGCCAGTTGGGTTCGCAATTCGGCGGGGACCGGCAGCGGACTGTCGGGACGCGCGAAGCGGTCCGCGGAGAGCATCGCGATCTGAAGGTCGTCGGCCGGGACCGCCGCGAGGGCGCGGAACGCCTCAAACTCGCTCTCGCGCAGGGTGCGGGCCCCCAGTGCGAGCAGTCCGGCGACGGGCACCACGGCCTGACACAGCCCGGTGCGTTCGAGTTCGGTCGCGAACCGCGCGGCGACCTCCTTCGCCGACGTCATCGCGTCGATCCGACCCGCCCCGACCTCGTCCGCCCGCGACACGACACCGACGACGCCGAGCGGGCCGGACTCGCCGCCGACGTGCGCCCCGATCTGGCCGAGGAACCGCACGTCGGATGCGCCGAGGGACCGCAGCAGGTACACGACCGCGTCCGCGCCGGAGGTTGACCCCTCCGGGGTCAGCATCCGCAGGGTGCGGGCCGAGACGTCCGTCGACAGCGAGGACGTGCCGGGGGTATCGATGATGGTGGTGTGCGTCAACGCGCGCGCGGGCCACTCCACCTCCAGCCGGTCCACGTCGGTCGCGGTGAGATCGCCGAGGTCGAAGGTGAGGCTGCCGTCGCGGCGCTGCACCGGCACGTTGACGGTGCGGCCCCGCTCATCCCATGCGGTGACGGTCGGCGTCACGCCGCCGCGGTACCAGGTCACCACGCGGGTGCACTCGGTCGCATCCGTCGGCGCGATATCCTGCCCGACAATCGAATTGAGCAGCGTGGACTTGCCGGCCTTCAGCGACCCGGCCAACGCGACCCGCAACGGCTCCTCGAGCCTGCTGGCGCAGTCGTCGAGCTGGGCCCGCGCCGGCCGCCCGCTGACGTCGCGGGCGGCGGCGATCAGGTCCCGCGCGGCGGGCAGCGCCGCGGCACTCACGCGCCGTCCCCAGCGATCGCCTCCCGGGCGCGGGTGAGCACCCGCAACCCGTCCTCGAGTTCCGCGATCCGCCTGGCGCGTTCGGCGCTGGCCAGATTCGCCCCCTCCTGCGCGGATCGCAGCGATTCCGCGAGGGACCGCAGCGTCTGTTCCGCGATGGCCGCGAAGTGGTCCCGCAGCGCCCGCTGGATCAGCCGCAGCCGGTCCTTCGACTCCTTGCCCACCTGGAAACTGACGTCGTCGACGAACCGCCGGATCGCCATCTTGGCCTCGCCGCGGCGCTTGAGGACCCGGCCCTCCCGGTCCTCTCGATATGCCTTGGTACCCAACAGCAGACCCGCCCCGACCGAGATCGGGTTCACCAGCGCCATCCCCATCATCGTGGTGATCAGGCCGAACATCAGCACCCCGCCATACGAGCCCCGCATGCCGACCAGCACCTTCTGGGTGATGCCGATCCGACCCGACTCCAGATCCGCGAGGGAGGCAACCGGTTCGAGGACGCCGTCGAGGTCGGCGACGTCGAGGTGCGGCAGGGCGACGGCACCCGCGTCGGCAAAGTGCCCGGCAACCACCTCCGCCAGCCACACCGACCGGTCGTGCGCCCACACGAAGTTGTCGCCGATCGAGGTGGCGACCTGCTCCTGCAACCACTCACCGAGCTGCGGCCAGTCCTTGCCCGGGTCGCCCTCGTCGACGGTCTCCTCCGCCTCCCTGGTGACGCGGCGCAGCCGGTCCCGCAGATCGTGGTCGATGTCAGCGGCCAGATCGGCGATCCCGTCCGCGAGCGTCTGCTGCCACAGCGACGACTTCTTCTGCAGGTCCTCCGCCGCGGCCTTCGCCCGCTGCAGTTCCGCGACCGCCGCCGCTCCCCTCGCCGGATCCCGCAGCGCGGCAAGCTCACTGCCGAGTCCGAGGCTGAGATGTTCGGCGGCCGACCGGACGTCGAGCGCGACCGCGCGCCGGGTGGCGGCCTCGGTGCGGGTGCGCACCTGTTCGCGCAGGAAGTCGTACAGCGCGGCGAAGCCGGACTCGGTGTGCAGGTCGTCGTCCCGGAGCCGGAGCGCATGACTGCGGAGCAGCGACGACACCGGGATCAGCGGCACCGCCAAGCCCGCCCGCTCCAGATGCCCGCGGTCGGCGTCGACGATCGCCCGCCAGTGCGGGTACAGATCGGTCTTGCTGATCAGGCAGGCGACCGCCGGGCACAGCGCGCGGACCTGCCGCAGGAAGGCCAGTTCCGGCTCGGTGAACTCCTGGCTGGCGTCGGAGAGCACCAGGACCGCGTCCGCCGCGGTGAGGAGCCCGAGAGTGCTTGCCGCGTGAGGGTTTCCGTGACCACCGACGCCGGGTGTGTCGACAAGGACCAGCCCGTCCGCGAGCAGCGGGCTGGGCACGCTGACCTCGACGCGCAGCACCTCGCGGCCCGCGGCGAGCGGCGTCGACGGGGTCAGCGCGGCCAGCTCGTCCAGGGGCACCGGGACCCGCACCGGGTCGAATCCCGGCTCCGCGAGGACCAGCTCGGCGGAGGGGGCCTGCGCGTTCTGCAGCACCGTCGCCACCGCGGTCGTCTCGTCGTCACCGACCGAACAGACGTTCAGGTTCAGCAGGGCGTTCACCAGCTGACTCTTGCCCTGCTTGAGGGTCCCGACCACCACCACCCGCATCCGCGGATCGACGAGGCGACTACGGGCGCCCGCGAGGCGGGCGGTCAGGTCGGCGCGGTTCGCGGCGCGGGCGATCGCCGCGACCTCGTCGAGCAGTCCGACCAGGTGCGTCGTCGCCTGCGCCGAGGGCACCGTCGTGCCGGATGCGTTGTCCATTGAACCGACTCACACTTCTCTCCGCGAAGACCGGCCCCGCACGCGTGTCACCGTGTGCGGGGCCGATTTCGTTACACCGGCGCGGATCAGGGGTGCAGCGGGTCCGCGTCGGTGACGCCGACCTCCGGCAGTCCGTGGACGGGCGCGAGGTCGTCGCCGAACAGGCTGTCCCCGGCGGAGAACAGCCCGCCGTCACCGGATCCGGCGGCTTCCGCGCCGAAGACGTTCGACGCGTCCACCGACGTCCAGGCGTTCGACGCGCCGACGGCGTCGGCGGCGCCAGCGATCGGATCGGCGCCGACGCCCGCGGCGCCCGACGCGGCACCGGCGAGCTCGGCGGAACCGGATGCCGCCCCGGATCCGGACGCATCACCCGCGACGCCGCCATCGGCGACGGCATCCAGCCCCGAGGTGAGGCCCGCGGCCACGTCCAGCCCGGCGCCCGCGTCGACCAGGCCCGAGACGGTCCCCCCGAGCCCGGCGCCCGCATCGGCGACCCCGGACACGGTCCCGGCCAGGTCCGCTCCGAGGCCGGTCCCCGCATTGATCAGTCCGCCCAGTCCGCCGCCGAGGCCCGCGGTCAGCCCCTCACCGAGCCCGGCGACGGTGTCGATCCCACCGGTGACCGCCCCGGTCACCGCGCCGTCGACGCCCGCGCCTGCGCTGCCGCCCGCGTCGACGGCGCCACCGAGCGCGGTGCCGACGGAGCCGGCAAGCCCGGCGCCCGCGTCGGCGGCGCCACCGAGCGCGGTGCCGACGGAGCCGGCAAGCCCGGCGCCCGCGTCGACGACACCGCCGACCGCGCCGTCCAGGCCTCCACCGGCCCCGAGCACCGCGTCGAGCGCGCCACCCAGCCCGGCTCCGGCCTCCCCGCCCGCGCCGAGCGCGGCCCCGAGATCCAGCCCGGCGCTGCCGCCGACCCCGAGGTCGGTGGTGAGGTCTCCGCCGACGCCCGCGCCGAGCACCCCTCCGAGCGCGGCCCCGAGATCGGTTCCGGCCTCACCATCGGCACCGAGCAGCCCCGACAGGTCCAGTTCGGTCAGTCCGCCAGCGCCGAGCGCGCCGCCGAGCGTCCCACCGAGGTCCGAGACGAGACCGCCGTCGAGGTCGAGGGCCCCGTCGAGGGCGGTGGTCAACGCGCCACCGAGGTCGAGTCCACCGCCGAGGGCACCGTCCACGACGCCGCCGAGTTCCCCGCCAGCACCGAGTGCGCCGCCGAGGACCCCGCCGAGCGCGGCCCCGAGATCCGCGCCAGCCACGCCCCCCGCGCCGAGGGCGCTGCTCAGTACGCCGCTCAGGCCCGCACCAAGATCGGCGCCCGCGCCCAGGTCTGCGCCCGCGCCCAGGTCGAGGAGTCCCCCCGCACCGAGGACCGCGTCGAGGGCCGTCCCGAGTTCCGCGGTCAACCCGCCGCCGACGCCGAGGGCGCCCCCGAGCGCGCCTGCCAGGTCGCCACCGAGGCCGAGGGTGCCGTCGACGTCCAGGCCGCCGCCCGCGTTCACCAGCGCGCCGAGCACGCCGCCGAGGGCACCCCCGAGATCGGCACCGACATCCCCGCCCGCACCGAGCGCCCCGCCGAGGGCACCGCTCAACGCCGCGGTCAGGTCGCCGCCGAGATCGCCCGTCAGGTCGAGCATTCCGTCGATGCCGCCGCCGAGACCGAGCGCGGCGTCCAGGGCGCCGCCGAGGACTGTGGACAACTCGCCCCCGACCCCGAGCGCACCGCCGAGGGCGGCGCCGAGGCCCGCACCGAGGTCGAGCCCACCGGACAGCAGCGACGTCAGGTCCGCTCCGAGGCCGCCGCCCGCATCGACCGCGCCACCGAGGACGCCGCCGAGCGCGGCCCCGAGCTCGGCGCCAAGGTCGCCGCCGACCCCGAACGCCGCACCGAGCACCGTGCCCAGGTCCAGCGCGCCCCCAAGATCGAGGTCGGTGACCGCGCCGAGCGCGCCCCCAAGCGCGCCTTCGAGGCTGGCGGTCAGGTCGGCGCCGACGCCAAGCGCACCGCCGAGGGCGGAGGCCAGCTCGGCACCGAGATCAACGGCGCCGCCGATGCCGAGCCCGGTGGAGAGGTCGAGACCGGTGGAGACGTCAAGGGCCGCGCCGAGGGCCGCACCGAGATCGGCACCGATCTGCCCGCCGACCTGCAACGCCGCGCCGAGTGCCGCGCTGAGGGCCGCACCGAGATCGGCGCCGACGTCGAGGCTGCCGCCGAGGCCGCCGCCCGCGGCAGCGCCGAGGCCGAGCCCGGCGCCGGCACCCAAGCCGAGTCCGCCGCCGAGCCCGCCGCCCAGTCCGGCGCCGAGGCCGCCACCCAGCCCGCCGCCCAGTCCGCCCGCAACGCCGCCCGCCACGTCGCCGCCCGCGCCGAGGATGCTGGTCAGCTCGGTCCCGGCCCCCGCGAACAGCCCCGATTCGGCGACGAGCGGTGCGACGGCGGCGATGTCGGCCTGGCACACGTCACCGAGCCCGGCGGCGGCCAGCACCGCGTCGGGGTTCCGGCAGTACGCGGCCCGCGCCTCGTCGTCGCGCAGCAGGCTGAGGATGAAATCGAGCAGCGCGTTGGTGGCCATGTCGGACTCCTGACGGGTCGTGTGGAGCGGCAGTGCATCCACCTGGGAAGTGACCCTCTCGACGCTAGGCAGCGGGACGCGTCCGCCCAACGGGGTCGACTCCCCCCGCGCGGCGGCCGCATGGGGGGTGGGCCGGATAGGGGATTGCACCGGTATCGGGGAAAGGCCCCTCAACTGCGGATATGGTCGTGCACCCGGTAACGAAACCCGGTTGTCTGACGACACTGCAAGCATCGGCGACCCCCGTGCGCCGCCCCCTGGGACCCCCGAATCGGTCCCGACGGGGCCGCGGGGCACCGGCACCTACGACACGGGAGAAGACCATGGCGACAGGACTCGGACTGACCGTCGGTTCGGCGAATGCGGTGGCCATCACCGACGATCGCGGGCAGGGCGAGCGCGGCGCCGCGCTGGTCGCACCGACCGCGCTGCTGCTCTCCGGCGACGGCCCGGCCCTCCTCCCGCCGACCGGGTGCCGCGACGGCGGGGTGATCGTCGGATACGCGGACCGCGTCGGTGATCCGGTCGCACTGATCGCCGAGGACGGCGCCGCGCACGCGGGCGAGGACCTGGTCGCCGCCACGATGCGGTGCCTTGCCGACGAACTTCCGACGGCGGACGCGGTCATTGCCGCGCATCCGGCGGTGTGGTCGGGACACCAGGCGAACTCCCTCGCCGCGGCCCTGGACCGCGTGGGCCTGCCCGGTGCGGATCTTGTCCCGGAGCCGCTCGCGGCGGCCGCGTGGCTGCACCGCACCCGCCCCGGATCCGCCGAGGCGCCGGTGATCGTCTACGACCTCGGCGCGGGCTCGCTCGACGTCACCGTCGTCGATGCCGGTGAGCAGCCGGGCATCCTCGGTACCCCGCTGCGGTCCGAGGACTACTCGGGATCCGAATTCGACCACACGACACTGAGTTACGTGCTGGACGGGCTGACGGGCAGCATCGACGGCATTGACCCGTTTGCCGATGAGTCGGTCGCCGCACTGTCCGAACTGCGGTCCCGGTGCCGGCTCGCGAAGGAGGCGCTGTCGGCGGACACCGTCACCGTCATCACCGTGGATCTTCCCGGTGCGCGGCGGGACGTGCGGCTGGTGCGCGAGGAACTCGAGGACCTGATCCGCGGGCCGATCACCGATTCGGTTGCCCTCGTGCAGGAGGCGGTCCGGGGCGCGGGACTCGAACCGTCCGACATCGGCACCGTGCTGCTCACCGGCGGCAGCTCCGCGATCCCCCTGGTCACCGAGATCCTCTCGGCCGCACTGCGTCTGCCGGTGGTGGCGGACACCGACCCGGGTTTCACCGCCGCCGCCGGGGCGGCGATGCTCGCGGCCGAGCGGGCGGCGGCAACGCCGGCGGCCACCGATACCGCCGTGTTCGCGGTGCTCGATGCGGCGCTGCACGACACCCCGGCCCCGCCCGCGGCGCAGGCGACGCGGTCCCACCCGCGCAGCGGCAGCGGGCTGAGCACCCCGAAGAAGGCGGCGCTGGTCTCCGCGGCCGCGGCCGCGCTGATTGCGCTCACCGCGGCCGGGTTATCCCTTGGCACAGTCGGATTCTCCTCGACGGCGGACCCTCAGACCGCGGGGAGCACCCCCGCGACGCGCACCACCACCGGGTCCGACGCCGCCGCGCCGTCCGGAACCGGGCAGGCAGCCGCCACCGGGTCGGGTCCCGCGCACCCGACCCGCTCGGTCACCGGCCAGGCCGAGCCGGGCGCGGGATCGACGGGATCCGTGCAGGCCGTGACGGTGGCAGGCACACCCGCCGCCACCCCTCGGGCCGCCGATCCGGGTGGGCGGGCGCCCGCACCCGCGCCGCCGCCCGCGGCCAACAGTCCGGCCCCCGCGCCCGCGCCCGCACCGGCACCTGCACCCGCACCCGCTCCGGCGCCGCGGCCCGGGCCCGGCGCCGGTGAGGTCGCGACCGGGGTCGGCACCGGGGTCGGCGAGGTGGCGAACGGCGTCGGTCAGGGCGTCGGTGGGGCCGTGACCGGGGTCGGCGAGGGGGTGGGCGGCGTCGTCGACGGGGTCGTCGGCGGGGTGGACGGGGTGGTCGGGGGCGTGGTCGGCGGGGTCGGCGGGGTCGTCGGCGGCCTGCTCGGGAACCAGTGAGGGAGCAGCGCATGCCGGACCAGTTGGTGCGTCCCGCGCCCACCGTCGCGACCCCCGCCGTGCGGGGCCTGCTCGAGGCGGTCCGGACCGGTCACCCGCATCTGCTGGTGCGCGGCGTGTCCGGCACCGGGAAGTCGGCCCTGCTCGCGCTGGTCCGGGACCGAGTTCCCGGTCCGGTGGTGACCGCGGTGACCGACGACCCCGCGCCCGGCGGCGCGGTGGTCGTCGACGACGCCCACCTGCTGTCCGCGTCGGGCCTTGCCGCGCTGACCGGGTTGGCGTCCCGGCCGGATGTGACCGTGGTCGTCGCGACCGAACCGCGCCCGGGCCATCCCGGGCTGCGGACCCTCGCGGCGGCACTGGACGGCACCGTCCCGCTCGGCGCCCTGACCACCCGCGAGATCGCAATGCGGGCCGAAACCGTTCTCGGCGCGACCCTTCCGACACAACTCATCGGGGTGATCCACCGCCTGTCCGGCGGGCTGCCGCGCTGCGTGGACGCCGCACTCATGGCGCTCACCGGCGGCCCCTCCCCGCTGCCCGCGGAACGGGCGATCGCCGCCGCGGTCGCCACCTGCCACGCCGAGGTGATCGCATCCCTGGACCCGGACCTGCTGTGCGCGTTGGCCGTTGCCACCACCGGCAGCGGCCTCGACGGGTCCGAGCTGGCGCGGGTGCTCGGCCTGACCGTCGACGGCAGCCGGGACCTGGTGGAGCGGGCGCGGGGCTGCGGGCTGCTGCAGCAGGCCGACACCGTGCTGGTGTCGGCGGTCGAGCCGCTGCGGGCCGCGCTCGGCGCGCAGCGGATGGCCGGGCTGCACCTGGACGCGTTCCGCGCGAAGCACGCCCTCGGCACCCTCGACGTGCCCGCGGCGCGGGCCTTCGCCGCGGCGGGCGTCACCGATCCGGATCTCGCCGATTACCTCTGCGGGCAAGCCGATCTCGCGCACCCCCGGTTGGCCACCGCCCTGTACCAGGAGGCGGTGTGGGCGGGCGCCGACCCGGAGCCGCTGATCCTGCGCCGCGCCGAGGCCGCGGGCCTGGCCGGTGACCTCGAGACCGCGGCGCGGCTCACCGACGGACTGTTGGAGCGGTCCGGGACCGCATCGGCCGCCGACCTGGCCGCCGCGGTGCGGATCGCGGCGGGCGTCGCCGCCCTCCAGGGGATGCTGGTGCGCAGCGCCGACCTGTACGAGTGGCTCGGAACGGACCGGATGGGCACCGACGGTCCGCTCGCCGAGCTCGTGCTGCTCGCGGCGGGACGCCCCGAGTCCGCTGCCGCGGCGGCCCGCGCCGCCACCGGTGCCCCACCCACCTCGGTCACCGCATCGGAAACCCTCCTCGCCCAAGGCCTGAGACTGTCCATCGAGGGCTCCCCACCGATCGCGCTGAACGCACTCACACGCGGCGTTGCCCTGTCCGCCGCCGCCCGCACCCGGCTGCTGCCGGACAGTGGGGCCGCGCTGACGGCGCTCGCCGCGATGCACTGCGGCGAGCTGGGACGCGCCACGGCCGTGCTGACGCGCGCGATGGAGGGCGACGAGGAGGGCGCCGTGCACGGCGACCGACACCGGCTGCTGACCGCGTGGGTGGCGATGCTGCACGGCGACCTGGACGCCGCGGACCGCACCGTCGACGCCCTGCCCGCGGCCGGACTCCGCCCGCGGGACGCGCTGTTCGCGGCGGCCCTGCGGGTCGGCATCGCGCGGCGCAGGGGCGACATCGGCACCCTGCGCCGGTCCTGGGACGATGCCGAGACCGCGGTCGCGGAACACTCGGTGGACCTGCTGAGCCTGCTGCCGCTCGGCGAACTGTGGCTCGGCGCGGCCCGACTCGACGAGATCGGGCGGATCGCACACCTGGTGGACCAGGCCAGGGACCTGCTGACCCGGCTCGGGGAACCCGTGCTCTGGGGCGCCCCGCTGCACTGGTACGGGGTGCAGGCGGCGATCCTCACCGAGTCCCCCGCCGACCTGGTGCCGCACGCGAACGCGCTCGGGATCGCCGCCGAGTCCAGCGCCTACGCGGCCGGACTCGCGCGGGCCGGTCGCGCCTGGCTCCGCGTCCTGCAGGGCGACACCGCCGCCGAAGAGGTGACGGCGGCGGCGATCGGGCTCGGCGCGATCGGCCTGCCCTGGGACGGTGCCCGGCTCGCCAGCGAGGCGGCGCTGCGGGTCACCGACACCGCGACCGCGACCGCACTGCTGCAGGTGGCGCGCGGGCTGCGTCCGGTGCAGTCAGCGTCGGGAACCCCGGCGGCGGCACGGGAGATCGGTGCCGCGCTCACCGAACGCGAATCCGATGTCGCCCGCCTGCTGGTGACCGGGTTGACCTACCGGGACATCGGTGCGCGACTGTTCATCTCGGCGAAGACAGTCGAGCATCACGTCGCCCGGATCCGCAGGCGTCTCGGCGCGCAGTCCCGGGCCGAGATGCTGTCCATGCTGCGGGCGATGGGGCACGGCGCGTAGGCTCGGGCACCATACCCGCGGCTGCTCCGACGCGATCGGCGAGAGGTGACCCGATGTCGTATCAGGTTGGCGTGTTCATCGGCAGTTTGTCCACGGTCTCGATCAACCGCAGGCTCGCGAAGGCGTTGCAGCGCCTCAGCGCGGGCACCTCCCTCACGCTCGAGGAGATCCCGATCGGGAACCTGCCGCTGTACAACCACGACTACGACGCCGACTACCCGGCGGAGGGCCTGGCACTCAAGGAGGCCATCGCCGCCGTCGACGCGTTGATCTTCGTGACCCCCGAGTTC
The DNA here is from genome assembly GCF_042720095.1 of Rhodococcus sp. NPDC058505. Lineage (NCBI taxonomy): Bacteria > Bacillati > Actinomycetota > Actinomycetes > Mycobacteriales > Nocardiaceae > Rhodococcus > Rhodococcus sp. NPDC058505. The sequence continues at coordinate 7,425 of NZ_JBHXNB010000037.1, read as the reverse complement.
AACCGCTCGGTTCCCGGCGCGTTGAAGAACGCGATCGACTGGGGGTCGCGCCCGTGGGGCCAGAACTCCTTCGCGTACAAGCCGTCCGCGGTGATCGGCGCCTCGCCCGGCAAGATCGGGACCGCCGTCGCGCAGCAGCATCTGCGCAGCATCCTGTCCTTCGTGAACTCGCCCGAGCTCGCGCAGCCCGAGGCGTACATCCAGTTCACCGAGGGCCTGATCACCGCCGACGGCGAGATCACCGACCAGGGCACCGCCGCGTTCGTCGCCGACTGGCTGCAGAAGTTCGAGGTGTTCGTCGGCAAGGTGACGACCGCCAATCGTTGACTCAGCGGGCAAGGACGACGGCCGCCTCCGCGGTCAGCGACGAGAACGTCAGCGACTCTTCGAGATACAGCGTTACCTCGGTCGCGGTGTGACTGTCGTAGCCGATCGATAGGTCAACCCCGAGGGTCAGCTGGTTGTCGCCGCCGCGGGTGGACAGCACATAGCCGCCGCGGACCGCGGGCGCCCAGACGATCTCGTCGACGAGGTCCTTGAGATGGTGGAAAACCGGGTGCCCCTCGTCCCGGGTTTCGCTGACGGCCGTGTACGACTCGGCGTCGAGGACCACCGCGTACGGGCCCTCCACCCCGGCCAGCCGCAGCGCCGACAGCGCCGACACCACCGCATCGGGCACCGCAAGCGGATCCGACGGCAGTTGCAGCACCGGGTTGGACGACGACGGGCCGAGCCCACGGATCCCGGCCGCCTGGTAGCCAGCGAACACGGCCCGATCCTCCGCGAACGCGATCGCCTTCGCCGCATCCTTGACCGGTTGCCAGTCCGAGTCCAGCGAGCCGCGCTCGACGTCGTCGATCTCGGCGCGGCTCAACGTGAACGGGTACCGCAACTCCACCAGCGGATGCACCTCGCGTAATTGCGCGCGGATCCGGTTGTCCGACACGTCGATCGAGGTGACCCGGCCGGTGTTGTGCGCCGAGTACGCATAGCCTTCCGGCCCGGCGACATCGACCACGCGCCTGCCCGCGACGTGCCGCTTGAAGGTCCGGGCCGCCTCCTCCCCGATCTGCTGCCACGCGGCCTCGGTCACCGGGGCGAGCTGACGGTGCAGGTTGTTCGATTCGGTCATCCGGACACTCCTTTGAGATCGCCGATGTCGAGGGACAGTGCGTAGCGGGACGGGGCCTCGGCCGGGGCGGCGCCGCAGGCGGACGGGTCGGCGAGGGCGTCGAGGGTGCCCACGCTGGGGACGAAGAACAGGGACCCGGTCACCGCGGTGGAGAAGTCGAGGATCCGGTCGTGGTTGCCCGGCGGGTCGCCGAGGAACATCCGCCGCAGCATCTCCTCGGTCACCGCGGGGGTGCGCGCGTACCCGATGAAGTAGGTGCCGAACTCGCCGCGGTCGAGGCTGCCGAACGGCATGTTCGCGCGGAGGATCTCCCGCTCGGTGCCGTCCGCGTCGACGAGGGTGTTCAGGGCCACGTGCGAGTTCGACGGCAGCTCATCGAGTTCGACGTTGTCGAGTTTGGTCCGGCCGATCACCCGTTCCTGCTCGTCGGCGGGCAGCGCGGTCCACGCGTCGAGGTCGTGCAGGTACTTCTGCACGATCACGTAACTGCCGCCCGCAAATTCGGCGTCCTCGTCCCCGATCAGGGTGGCGGTCGCGGCGTCCGGTCCGGTGGGGTTCTCGGTGCCGTCGACAAACCCGAGCAGGTCGCGCGCGTCGAAGTAGCGGAAGCCGCTGACCGAGTCGACGACGGTGGCGGATCCGCCCAGCGCGGATCGGATCAGCCTGCCCAGTTCGAAGCAGAGGTCGGCCCGCGACCCCTGAATGTGGAACAGCAGATCCCCCGGCGTGGCAGGCGCCCGGTGCCGCGGCCCGGTCACCGGCTCGAACGGGTGCAGGCCCGCCGGGCGGGACGGGTGGCCGAGCCGGTCCCAGAACTCGGAGCCGACACCGACGACGCAGTGCAGCGAGCCCCGCTGCTCCCGGAATCCGACGGCCCGCACCAGCGACCCGATGTCGGCGGCCACCCCCGCCGCGGTGTCGGCATCGGCCCGGCCCGGCCCGACGGTCACCACCAGGAACAGTGCCGCCGCGTCGAGCGGCCGCTGCAGGGGCTGGGGAACCGCTCGACTCATCGACGCTCCAAGCTCGTTGGCCGTCCCCGCGCGGGGCGGTCGACTTGAGCGTAGGGCGATCCGTCGGTGCCCGCTGCCCGAGCCGAGTGGCGGCCGATACTGTGACCCGTCGGCTCACCGAGGAGATGGGGCAGGGAAATGACGGTCGGACACGGCATCGGGCTCGGTGTCGGCAGTACCGAGGCGGTCGCGGTCGTGCAGGCCTCGGATGCGCCGCTGGCCGACCCGCCGGTGCTGGTGGAGCCCGCGACCCTGCGGGTGTCCCCGACCGCCGCGACCCTCGGCGCACCCGCGGACGAGCCGGGGGTGCTGAGCGGTTTCGTCGCCCGCGTCGGCGACGCCGAGGCGGTCTCCGGCGCCGACGGCACCGGGTACCTCGCCGAGGACCTGGTCGCCACCGCGACGGCAAGCCTGCTGGCGACCGCCGTCCGGCACTTCCCCGGACTGCCCGCGGACCCGACCGTCGTCGCGACCCACCCGGCGCGGTGGAGCGAGACCCTCGTTGCCGCGCAGCGCGCCGCGTTCGACCGGACCGGGCTGTCCGCGGTGCCGCTGGTCCCGGACGCCGCGGCGGCGGTCCGGTGGTACCAGGCCGACCGGAACCCGGCCGACGGCGCGGTCGTCGCGGTGTGTGACTTCGCCGCGGCCGGGGTGACGGTGTCCCTGGTGCGGACCGGTGACACCCCGCTGCTGCTCCCGCCGTCGACGTTCGCCGCCCGGTTCGGCGGTGACGGCATCGACCGCATGATCACCGAGCATGTGCTCGGCGCCGCCGACGCGGACCTCGGTCCGATCGACCCCGCCGACCCGGCCACCCGCGCCGACCTGGACCGGGTTCGGGCGCGCTGCCGCACAGCGAAGGAGCAACTGTCGACGGCGACCGAGGTCGTGGTGCCGGTGCAGGTCGGCGGCGGCACGTCGGTCACCCTCACCCGCGCCGACCTGGACGAGATCCTGCGGGGGCCGCTCGAGGGGGCGCTGTCGCTGGTGCCGGAGACCGCACGGGCGCACGACCTCGACCCCGCCGCGGTGTCCGCGGTCCTGCTGACCGGCGGGGGCGCCGCGATCCCGCTGCTGTCGGCGCTGGCGGAGGCGCTGCCCGCGCCTGCGGTGACCGCACCCCATCCGGGTCGGACGGCCGCGCACGGTGCGGCGATCCTCGCGGCGGGCGGCGCGGGGGTGCCCGCGATCGCCGGCGCCGCCGGTGTCGCGGCCGCTGCCGTCGCCGCCGGTGACTCCGAGGCGGACACCGATTCGCTGCCCGCGGTGCCGCCGCCCGCGACGCCGACCGCGTTCACCGAGGCCGGTCCGGGGCGGGCCGTGCAGCCCGCCGCGCAGGCGGCACCGGCGACGGCGGTGACCGCCCCGGCCGGGGGGCCGCGGAACCGGGCGGCGATGGTCGGCGGTGGTGTCGGCGCGGCCCTCGTCGTTGCGGCACTCGTCGGCGCGGTGGCGCTATCCGGGTCCGACGGCACGGCGGGCACCCCGCATCCGCATCTCGAACCGCAGCCGACGACGACGACGTCCGCCGCACCGACGACCACCCCGCGGCGGACGTCGACGGTCCCGGTGTCGACCGCCGAGGTCGCGGTCGCCCCGGTGCAGCCGACAACCCGGGAGCCGCTGCCCACCGCGGCACCGGTGCCGACCACCGCGACCGCCCGGCCGTCGATACCGACCCGGACGACGCAGGCGCGCCCGACGACAACCACCGCAACCACGACGACCACGGTGCCGCCGACGACCACCACAACCACCACCGTCGCCCCGACCACCACCACGACGACCACCACCACGACGACCACGACGGCACCCGCGCCGGAACCGGAACCGGAGCCCGAACCCGACAACAAGGGCCCCGTCGCATCCTGACCGAAACCCCGCCACCTGCACCGACGGACACCGTCCCCCGGTTTCCCCTATGGTGGGGCGCTGTCCCCCGTCTCGATCGCCTCCAGAAGGGTTTTCATGCGTCTGCCGCTGGCGCTGCGCGCCGCCATCCTGGCCTCTGCCTCACTTCTCACGGCTGGCGCACTCGCCCAGGCCGCACCGGGTGAACGCCTGGTCAGCGAGGAGCACGTCCAGCAGCTGCCCGCCGAACTCGTCGAGGCCATCGCGCGGGACCTGAAACTGACGCCGCAGCAGTACCTGCAGCGCGCGGAGCTGGCGCAGCGGCTCAGCAGCTACTCCGACGAGCTGCGGGCCTCCGCCCCGGACACCTTCGCCGGGTCCTGGATCGCGACCGACGGCCGTCCCATCGTCGCCGTCACCTCCACCGAGGCCGCTCAGCAGGTCGCCAGCGACGGCTACGGCACCCACATTGCCGCGGTGTCCGAGCGGCAGCTGGAGGGCGCGCGGGCGCAGCTGAACGAGTGGATCACCGCGCTGCCGAAGGACATCTCCTCGCAGATCAACTCCACCTCGGTGGACGTGCTGAACAATCAGGTCGTCATCGACGTGGTGAACAGCCCGATCGGCCAGGCACTGAACCTGCCGACCCTGCTCGCCGGCCTGCAGGTGGTCCTGTCCCCCGACCGCGGCGGCCCGGTCGATCCGCGGCCGCAGGGCGGCGACACCTACGTGACGACCGCGGAGCCGATGTCCGCGGCGACGACGCCGGAGCAGATCGGTGTCTGTTCCTTCGGGTTCAACGCGGTCGGCGGCGACGGCACCCCATACAACCTCAGCGCCGGGCACTGCGACCCCGCGCAGGAGCAGCCGGGCGCCACCGCGGGCTCGCCGGTGTACCTGCCGAACCCGGTCGACGTCACCCGCAGCACGCAGGTCGGCAGCTTCGCGCACTCCGAGATGGGCATCGACTCCGGCGGCCTCGACTACTCGGTGATCAAGCTGAACCGGGCGGGCGTCGACGCGGGCCTCGACCAGCCGACGGTCCGCGGCGCGAACGGCACCACCGTCACCGTGACGGGCACCGCCCGCCCGGTGGTCGGCGCACCGATCTGCAAGTCGGGGCAGTCGTCGACGTTCACCTGCGGGATCGTGCTCGCCGAGTCCGTCGACGTGCCGCTGGAGATGATGGACGGGTCATCCCGCCTGGTCCGCGGCTTCGCGGGGTCGACCTGCACCCTCAGCGGCGACAGCGGCGGCGCGATCCTGACCGGCACCCGCGCGCTCGGCATCACGTCCGGCTCCAACGCGAGCGGCGCCCCGAACTGCACCGAGGCGAACCTCGTCCTCGCCCTCGACGGCGGCACCGCGAGCATCGGCATCCCGATCGAGAAGGTCGTCGACCGCGCCGGTGCCGCCCTCGGCGCCGACCTGCGGGTGCGGTCGGTGCCCGCGCCCGCCTGACCCGCCGTCGCACCAGCACCGGCGGTGCCGATCCCGACATCCGTCGCGAAATGGATGAGACGGTGCGGCAACGCCACCCGAGGCCATATAGTCAGGGGCATTCGACGCGACCACCCACGGTGCTCGAGTCGTGTTCGCATGTCCGACTGCACTGTGCAGGTTCCGAACACTGCACGTCACCGACCCGGAAGGTCCCCATGCGCAGCATCCGCGCGCGCCGTGCCGCGATGATCGGCTCGGCCGCCCTGCTCCTGCTCGCTCCCGCCGCCCTCGCGCACGCCGAACCGGCCGCGCAGGCGCCGACCACCACCCTCCCCGAGGACCTGGTCGCGGCGGTGCAGCGGGACCTCGGGCTCACCCCCGAGCAGTACCTGGAGAAGGCGGAGGCCGGGCAGAAGCTGGTCGCGTTCGCGAACGATCTGCGCGCGAAGTTCCCGGACACCTTCGCCGGTGCCTGGCTCGACCAGGCGGGTGTTCCGCTGATCGGGCTCGCCTCCGGGCAGGACGCCGACGCGGCGCGCAAGGCCGTCGAGGACGCCGGGTACACGGTCAAGGACCTGCCGCACAGCGAGCGCGCCCTGCACGACCAGCTGACCAAGGCGCAGGACTGGATCGCGAAGCTGCCGAAGCCGCTCGCCGACCTCGTCGGTGGCGCCGCGGTCGATGTAGTGAACAACAACCTGGTGCTGCGGGTCGCGGACACCGTCGACCTCGGCGGTCTGCAGCTGCCCGACTTCCTGGAGGGCGCCGTGCTCGCACTGCAGCCCGCGCTCGGGTCCGTGGCCCCGCAGGCCGTGGACAACGGCGGCGCCCCCGCCGACGCGCTGTTCGGCGGCGACTCGTACGCGGCGGAGAACGCGGCAGGCGCCTTCCGCTGCTCGCTCGGGTTCAACGGCACCGACGGCTCCGGCCGCACCGTGAACATCTCCGCCGGGCACTGCGACCCCAACCGCGGCGCCCCCGGCACCCAGGTGTTCCAGATGCCGACCGACGGCACCTTCGGCCCGCACATCGGCACCTTCGCCCGCACCCACCTCGACGGCCTCGACTACTCGATCATCCGCATCGACGACGCCGCCAAGCACCGCTTCCAGAACAACCTGGTCCGGGTCCCCGGCCGGTCGCCGCTGCGCATCACCGGCACCGCCGACCCGGTCGTCGGCGCGCCGGTGTGCAAGTCCGGTCTCACCACCGGCTTCACGTGCGGCACCATCAACGCCGTCAACCAGACCGTCGGCGTCGGCCAGCGCACCCTGCGCGGCGGCTTCTCCGCGAACATCTGTGCCCTGCAGGGCGACAGCGGCGGCACCATCGTCACCGGCGACCGCGCCCTCGGCATCTCCAGCGCGTCGAACGTCGCGGACCTGAAGTTCTGCGAACTCGCCGCCGTCGTCACCACCGTCCTCGGCGACAGCACGCAGCTGTTCGCGACCCCGATCAACGCGATCCTCGCCGACAACCCCGGCCTCAAGGTCCGCACCAGCTAACTGATCTGCGCTTCGCGCCTGTGCGTGAGTTTTACCCCGATTGGGGTAAAACTCACGCACAGTTGCTTTTCGGGCCGGGGTAGCGGCACCGGCCCGGGAGCGGGCACGGTAGGATGCCCGAAGTTGTTGCTGGCGAATCTGTTTCGCACCGACAACGAATTGGACGAACTGACTGGGGGGATCCAGTCGGGAAGCCGCCGGCCCATGGTCGGCCCACACGACACGAAGGAAGTGCCATGCTCGCAGACATCGCCGACGCCACCACCCCCGACGCCGGAACCGGATCCGACGCCGGAGCCGTGCTCGGTCTCGTGATGAAGTCGGTCGGCTACATCTTCTCGATCGCGACGAACGCCGGTCCCGCCGGACTCTCCTGATCCACCCCGTCGAGGCCGGGCGCGCACGTCGCCTCCGGCAACCACCGCCTTTGCCGCACGGGGGGGGTATCATATAAACAAAAGAAGACGCCGGCAGTATTTTA
>NZ_JBHXNB010000036.1:0-29522 GCF_042720095.1 Rhodococcus sp. NPDC058505 | reverse complement strand
CCCGGCGCCTGCAGGCGCCGGGCCGGGGGCCGCGGTCGGTCACCAGAAGAGGTCGAACAGTCCGCCGTCCTCGGTGGTGGTGGTCGTGGTGTCGTTGTCGTTGGTGGTGTTGTTGCTGTTGGTGTTGGTCGTGTCGTTGTCGGAGCCACCGGTGCCGCCGCTGGCGTTGCCGCCGTTGGCATTGGCGGGCCCGCCGTTGCAGCCGTTGCCCCCGTTGCCGACGGTCGCGGCGCCACCGGTGCCACCGGCGATCCCGACCCCACCGACACCGGCATTGAGGCTGCCTCCGTTGCAGCCGCTGCCGCCGGTCGAGGTGGCGTTGCCGCCGTTCGCGTTGCCGCCGTTCGCGTCTCCGCCTTGGGCGGAGGCGATCCCGGCGCCGCCAGCGACAGCGAACGCGGCGATCGCCGCGGTGGCCAGGACTCGCGTGATGGTGTTCGACATGGTGACTCTCCTTGAATCGGTGGGGGTTGGTCTTGCTTGTGACATCAAGACTCCGCCACCGCGGCGCGCCCCGACAGGCACCCAAGGTGGCGACCCTGCCCACCCCCGCGCGCGCTGCCCTACACCGGGGTCAGCGCGCCGATTCGCCACCGACCGTCGTCCAGTTCGAGGGTCACCTCCACGCGCGAGGCGGTGGCGGCCGGCGCGGGCTGTGCGGTCGACGTGGTGATCTGGTCGATGAACATCAGCAGCCGTGCCCGATCCGCGGTGCCGTCGAGGTAGCCCGCCTCGACCACCCGTGCCCGGGTGCTGATGCCCCGTTCCTTCGACTGTGGGGCAACGGTTGTCGATGCATAGTCGACGAACTCACGACGAAAGTCCCCGGTGGTGTCCTGCCCGGCCCGGTCCAGGTCGGCGTCGACGGTCTGCGCGTTGTAGCTCAACACCGCTTCCACCACCGCCGGCCCCTCGGCGAGCGCGTCCGCCCGCGCCGCCTCCCTCGCCGCGGATCCGCGACTCAGCCACGCGAGCGCGGTAACGGCGAGGACCAGCACCACGACGATGAGCGCGGCCACGACCAGCGCGATCCGTCGCCCCCTCACGGCACGAACTCCATCCCCGACATCAGCAGGCGGTCGCCGACGTCCTCGACCGTGACGCGCAGCCGATAGCTGCGCGGTGTCGCCGTCGGACTGTCGCTGTTCGCGACGCTGGCCGACGCCGCGACGAGCACGACACCGCCACCGCCCGCATCCGTTGCCAGCGCCGCCGAGTCCACCGATCCGTCCGAGCGCACCGCGAACTCCCGGATCGCGGCGGCCAGCCCGGTGCGGCCGTCGGCGAGCTCGTCCGCGAAGGGTCCGGTGCTGAGGTAGCGGAGACGGTCGAGGTCGGCGTCCGCGGAGTCGGTGTCGACGTCGATCATCGCCACCACCCCTGCGGTGGCGGCGGCGACGAGCGCCTGCCGGTGCGCGTCGCGGCTCCGATCGTCGAGGTACCGGCCGATCACCGCGACCGCCCCGACGCCGAGACCGGCGAGGAGCAGCACCGCGATCCCCGCCAGGATCGTTCGCCTCCGACGCCCGGCCGGAGGGAACGCGGCTGCGGCGTCCCCTCGGGCCAGCGCGTCCCCGGCGACCGGCGCGTCCGCTACGGTGTCGGGCCCAGCAGCTGCTGCCATCGGTCGTCACCTCCCCCTGCCGCAGGCGCAATGTCGGTGTGCCCGTATCGCGTGCCGTCCGGCCCGGAGTACAGCTCGTCCGGTGCATTGGTGCCGGACGGGACGAACGGCTCCGGGCTGTTGCAGATCTGCGGTGTCGGCGCCCGCTTCCCCGGGACCTCCGCGCAGGGAATGTTCCTGGAACCGCGGACCGCGAACGTCGAGTCCTGGGGCACCTTGCAGAACAGGTCGGGCGGGGTGGCGGGCACGCTCATGTCCCGCGGGTCGCGGCGTTGGTCGGCGGGCAGGTACCCGGTGGAACAGGCGGCCGGGTCCTGGGCCTGCAGGTGGAAGTTCACGTACGCCGCACCGTCGGCCTGCCCCTTCTGCACCACCGTCTCCTGGGCGGCGACGAGCGGCGGCAGGATCACGAAGACCTGCTCGAGGGCCGCGTTGTAGGTGAGGGCGACCTGCGTGGTGCTGGTCAGATTCGCCAGCATCAGTGGCAGGGTGGGCCGCAGCTGCTGGAACAGGATGTCCGCCTCGGCGGCGAAACCCGGCCCCCGATCGAGGAGCCCCCGCGTCGAACCGTCCGCGGTGGCGAGCTGATCGCTCAGGTGCGCGACGTGTGCGGTCCACTGCCGGATCTGGTCGCCGGTGACGACCTGGGTGTCCAGCAGCGGCGCCAGCTGCCGCACCAGCGTCGTCGCCGAGGTCGTGGCGTCGGCGGCCTGGTCGACGAACGAGGTGGTCGCGTCGAGCAGCCGCGCCAGGTCCTGTCCCCGCCCGGCGAACGCCGCCGCCGACTCGTCGAGGACGGCCCGCAGCGTGTCCTGCGGTATCGACGCGAGCATCTGCTGCGCGCGATCGAGCACGGGACCGATCTCCTGCGGGGTTGTCACCCGCGCCGCCCCGATCACGTCGCCGTCGGTCAGGTACGGCCCGTCGGCGGTTGCCGGCTGCAGGTCGACGTACTGCTCGCCGATCGCCGACACACTCCGCACCGCAACGGCCAGGTCGCGGGTCGGCACCGGCACCGACGCGACGAGCGACAGCTCAGCCCGGACGGCGTCCGGGTCGACCCGGACGTCGTGGACCCGGCCGATGGTCTCGCCGCGGTAGGTGACGTTCGCGTTGCGGTAGAGGCCGCCCGCGTCGGCCATTTCGACGGTGACGGTGTACCGCCCGATTCCCAGCATCGTCGGCACCCGAAGGTAGGCGACCGCGGCCGCGGTCATCCCGATGACGGCGATGACCGCGAAGATCGCGAGTTGGATGCGGACCAGTTTCGTCAGGATCATCGGCCACTCCCCCGCGTGGGCGGATCGAGCGGTGCGGTCACCGGATTCACCGGTTCCCCCGTCGACACCGCCGTCGCCGGCGCGAGCGGGGTGCCGAATCCGAGGCTCTCCCGCAGCCGCTCGCCGGTCAGGTCGACCAGCACCCACAGGTTCGCGTAGTCGCCCCGCATCCCCTGGTCGATGGTGGTCTGCGGGAACGGAAACGTGCTGAGGTTCCCCAGGTTGTTCATCAGGTCCGGACCGGCGGCGACGACCTGTTCGAGGGTTGGTTCCAGGGCCTCGAGGTTGGCCCGCAGATCGTCCCTGGTCCGGGTCACCAGGTCCGTACCCACCGCACCGAATCGGCCAACCGAATCGAGCGCGGACGTCAGCTCGGCGCGGTCGTCCGCGAGCACCGCCATCGCCGGGTCCAGCACGTCCAGTGCCCGGCGCAGCACGTCCCGTTCGGTGGCGATCTCGCCTGCGAACCCGTCCAGGTTCGCCATCGTGGTCACCATCGCGTCCCGCTGCCGATCCAGCGTCTCGGCGAGCGAATCGAACTGTGTCAGCAGGTCCCGCACCGACGCCTCCCGGCCGCCGAGGGTCTTGTTCAGTTCCGTGGTGATGGTCTGCACCTGCGCGAGCCCGCCCCCGTTGAGCACCACCGACAGCGCGGTGAGCGCCTCCTCCGTTGTCGGGTACACCCCGGCGCGGTCCAGCGGGATCAGCGAGCCGTCGGCAAGTTGGCCCTCGGGGGGAACGTCGGTCGGGGGCGCGAGGGCGATGTGGGTGGATCCGAGCAGGCTCGTCTGCCCGATCCGGGCCGTCGCGTTCGCGGGCAACCGCACCGACTTGTCCAAGGACACCGTCACCTTCGCGTGCCAGTTGTCTGGCTCGATGGAGCTGATGCTGCCGACCGTGACATCGTCGACCAGCACCGGCGAGTTCGGGCTGATCGTGGTCACATCCGGCATCTCGATCACCACGGCGAAACTGCCGTCACCGCGGCCAGCGGCCCCGGGCAGCGGCAGCGAGTTCAGGCCGCCCCACTCGCACCCGGACAGCACCAGGGTCGCCGACAGCGCCGCGGCACCGACCGCCCAGCCGCGGCGGCTCACCGTGTCCCCGTCCACGGCGCGAGCAGCGCACCGAGATCCGGAACCGGGACGGTCGGCATCGTCAGCGCGGGCATCGACGCGGCCCCCGGGGCGGCGGCCGGAGCCGGCGGGCGCAGCTGCGGCTCGCTGTAGATCAGTTGCTCCGGCGCCGCGCCGAGCGCGCGGCTCGGGTTGACGGTCAGGTCCGGGTAGTTGGCCTTGACGGTGTTCAGCAGCGGACCCAGGTACTGCGCGCACAGTTCCGCCCCCCTCTCGGACGTCTCGTTGGCCAGCCCCGCGATGCCACCGCAGATGAAGTTGATCGGATTCCCGATGTTCTGGAATGCCGGGACGCCGATCATCGATCCCAGTGCGGGCCGATAGATGTTGTAGTAGTTGGCCAGTGCCGTCGGGCCCAGGTGCAGCACCCGCTCCAGCCCGTCCTTCTTGTCGACGAGTACCCGGGAGACGTCGGCGAGCTTCGCGACCTGCTCGGTCAGCCCGGTCCGGTTCTGCGCGACGAACCGCTGCACATCGGCGACGGCGGCGTCCAGGTCGGCGAGCGCGGGCGCGAGCTGGGTCCGGCCCTCCGCAAGCAGTCCGGAGACCGTCGCGAGCCGCCCCTGGAACTGCACGATCTGCTCGTTGCTCGCGGCGAGTGCGGTGGTGAACGCCTGGAGTCCACGAACGGTGCCGAACAGGTCGTCACCGCTGTCGGACAGGGTGCTCATCGCCCTGGACAGCTCGGCGACCGAGTTCCCCAGCGCGGCGCCGTTGCCCTGCAACGCGGATCCGGCGCCGTTCAGCAGGTTCGCGGCCGGTCCGGGATCGTCGCCGCTCGGCCCGAGCACGTCCGCGGCGCGTCCCAGTTCGGCCTTGATCCGGTCCCACTCGACCGGGACGGCGGTCCGGTCGACACCGATCTCGGCGCCGTCGCCGAGCGCCGGTGCCCCCTCCTCGATGACCGCGGGGGTGAGCTGCACGAATCGCGCGGACACCAGCGACTGGGCGACGATCACCGCCTTCGCGTCCGCGGCGACCGGGACCGAGCGCTCCAGCGTCAGCCGGACCCGCATCCGGTCGCCGTCCGGGTCGATGCCCGTCACCCGGCCCACGTCGACACCGACGACGCGGACATCGTCACCGACGTACAGGCCGGTGGTCGACGTGAAGTACGCGGTGATCCGGTAGTACCGAAGGTGCTGCACGGTCAGGTATCCGGCGGCGGCGATCGCGGCAACCAGGACCACCGTGGCGCCGCCGAGCAGGAGTCTGCGCCGACCGACCGTCGGCCACGGGATCGTCATCGGACCTCCGGGATGGGCAGCGGTGCGGGCGGCAAGCCGACCGCGGGGTTCACCAGCACCTGGGTGTACTGGCCGGGGACCAGGTTCTGGATGTATGCGTAGTAGAAGGGACCGCTGGCCACCGTGTCGCCGAGCGTTCCGACGTAGGTGCCGAGGCCATCGATGCCGGTGGCCATGCTGTCCTTGTTCCGCTGCAGCACGCCGACGACGGTGTTCAGCTTGTCCAGCACGGGGGTCAGCTGCGCCTCGTTGTCGTGCACGAATCCACTCAGCTGCGTCGACACCGCCGAGACGTTGTCGAGCAACTCCGCCAGCGCGGCCTGCCTGCGGGTCAACTCGCCGAGCAGCGCGTTGCCGTCCACCAGCAGCGAATTCACCTGGGGGCCGCGCTCGGCGAGGATCCCGGCGACCCGGTCGGCGTCCGCGAGCAGGGCGCGCAGCGTCTCGTCCCTGCGGTTGAGGCTGTCCGAGATGCGGGCGACACCATCGAGCGCGGGTCGCAGATTCGGCGCGCTGTCGGTCAGCACGGTTCCCACCTCGTCGAGGGACGCCGACAGCCGGTCCAGGTCGATGTCCTCCACCGTGGTGGTCAGGTCACCGAGCACGTCGGGCAGCGAGTAGGCCGACCTGGTGCGGTCGAGGGGGATCTCGCCGCCGACCGGGATCCGCCCGGCACCGTCGAGATCGAGGGTGACGGCCCGCTTTCCGAGCAGCGACATCGTGGTCACCGCCGCCGAGGTGGCCGCGCCGAGGTCGACGGACTCGTCGAGCGTGAAGTCGACCCGGGCACGCCCCCGCTCGACCGCGATTCCGGTGACCGTCCCGACCGCGACCCCCGCCGCGTTGACCTCGTCCCCGGTGGCGAGACCGCTCGCGTCCTCGAACACCGCGTGGTAGGGCACCCCCGACTCCACGAACGGCAGATTCTGGTACTGCAGTGCCGCGAGCACCGCCGCCACCGTCACCGCCAGGCCGACCACCCCGACCCGCACCGAGCGGCCTTCCGTCGCACTTCTCATCGCGGCGCGCACCTCCCCGTCGTCTGGTCGATCAGGTCAACGGTCATCGGCTTTCCGTCGATTCCGTCGACCTTCATCGCGATCCCGCACAGGTAGAAGTTGAAGAAGGAGCCGTACGCGCCGATCCGGATCAGCTGCCGGTAGTTCGACGGCATCGAGGCCACGATCCGGTTCAGCTCGTCCTGCTGCTCAACCACCGGGACCAGGCTCGCGTCGAGTTCGGCGATCGTCCCCGCGATGTCGGGGCGGGTGTCGGTGAGCAGGTCCGCGAAGGTCCCCGTCGCGGTCGTCACGCTCGACACCGCGTCCCCGATCAGCTCGCGATCCGCCCCCAACCCACTCACCAGTTGCTGCAGATGGTCGAGGGTGTCACCGAACTGGTCACCGCGGCCCCGCAGCTCGCTCAGCACCGCGTCGAGGTTGTCGATCACCCGGCCGATCAGCTGGTCCCGGTCCGCGAGGGTGGTGGTGATCGACCCGGTGTGCGCGAGTACCGAGCTGACGGTGCCGGACTGCCCCTGGAAGACCTTGAGCAGCGACATCGACAGCTGGTTCACCTGGACCGGGTCCAGTGCCCGGAACAGCGGTTTGAATCCGCCGAGCAGGGCATCGAGGTCGAGAGCAGGCGCGGTGCGCCGCACCGGGATCGTCTCGCCCGCAGCCAGTGGCCGCGCGGCGCCAGGGGCGTCGAGCAACTCGAGATAACGGTTGCCGACGAGGTCCTGGTAGCGGACCGCGGCCCGCGTCTCGACGGTCGGCACGGCCGCCTCGTCGACGCTGAACTCGACGCGGGCACGACGGTTCGCGCCGAGTTCGACCGAGTCGACGGCGCCGACCGGGACGCCCGCGACCCGCACCCGATCGCCCGGTCGCAGGCCCGAGACGCTGGTGAACTCGGCGGCGAAGGTCGCCGACCCGCCGCCGCGGATCTGGCCGAACACCAGGATCAGGCCTGCGTTCACCAGCAGCATGACCACCGCGAAGACGCCGAACTTCACGGCATAGCCGGGCACCGTCCGGCCCGTCATCGCGGAGTCCCGAACAGGTAGCTCATCAGGTCCCCCGTCGTGTTCATCGGCTGCCCGCCGTTCGGTTGCCGTTCCGGTGCAAAGGGATTCACACCGATGTCGGTCACAAGGAAGGGCGCATTGACGTTCGGGTCCCGCAGCGGCAGACCCATGCAGTGCGGACCGCCGGTCGCCGCGACCTTCGGCAAATCATCCGGGTAGCGGTACGGCTCGGCGCCGGGGACCAGACTGATCGACATCTTCAGCCCGGGCTGACCGTTGTATGCCCCGTCGCCGATCGCCTTGCTCTCCTCAAGACCCCGGAACATGCACGGGATCACCGGGGAGTACTCGCGGAGCAGTTCGGTCGTCGGCCGCAGCGAGGCGAACAGTTCGGCGGACGTGTCGCTGTTCTGCGCCAGCACCTCCGCGCCGGTGTTCGCCAGCCCGGTCACGTTCAGCAGCAGCAGGTCGAGGTTGCGCTGCCCATCGACGAGGGTGGTTCCGGTGGTGGTGAGCGAGCCGAGGGTGCGCATCAGGTCGGGGGCGACCTCCGCGTAGGTCTGGGTGACCGGCGGCAGGTCGGTCAGCACCCGCTCCAGTTCGGGCCGGGCACCAAGGAACTCGACGAGCGACGAATCCGCCTGGACGAGGGCATCTCCCAGCCGGTCGCCGCGTCCCTGCAGGGCACCGGCGAGTGAGCCAAGCGTGGCGTCGAGCTGCTCCGGGGGCACCGCCCGCAGCACCTCGGTGAGGTTCTCGAAGACCGTGTTCATCTCGACCGTGACCTGGGACGCGTCGATGGTGGCGCCGCCGGACAGCCGCGCCTCGGCCGGATCCGGCGGCGCCGTCATGCTGACGAACTTGGCGCCGAACACCGTGTTCGAGGTGATCTCGACGTGCACGTTCGCCGGGACCGCGGCGAGGGCGTCCGGGTCAAGCAACAACGCAAGACGGGCGGTGTCGCCGTCGCCCCGCCCGATCGCGTCGACGGTGCCGATCGTGACGCCCGCCATCTTCACCCGCGCTCCCGGCTCCATCACCAGTCCGGCACGCTCGGCGAGCACCGTCACCGGAACCCGCTGCGTGAACGACTCGGTGAACAGCGCCACCGACAGCGCCACCACCCCGGCGACCGTGCCGATCAGCGCGACCGCGGCGATCTTGTACCCATACCTGTGCACGCGTCCCCCTAACCGGACAGGTTGAAGTTGCCCGAGCCGCCGTAGATCGCAAGCGAGACGAGCAGCGTCACCGCGACGACACAGATCAGCGACAGCCGTACCCCCCGCCCGACCGCGGTTCCGACCCCGGACGGCCCGCCTGCGGCGTGGTAGCCGTAGTAGGTGTGGATCAGCATCACCAGCATCGCCATCGCCAGCACCTGGACGAACGACCACGCGACGTCGAGCGGGTTGAGAAACGTGGAGAAGTAGTGGTCGTACAGGCCCGGCGACTGCCCGAAGATCACCACCGTCGTGAACCGTCCGGCGAGGAACGACGCCACCAGCGCGAGCGAGTACAGCGGCAGGATCGACAGCATTCCGGCCACCACCCGGGTGCTGACGACGTAGGGCACCGAGCTGATCGCCATCGATTCGAGTGCGTCGATCTCCTCGCTGATCCGCATTGCGCCCAGCTGTGCGGTGGAGCCGGCTCCGATAGTGGCGGACAACCCGATTCCCGCGATCACCGGTGCCGCGATGCGCACGTTGATGAACGCGGAGAAGAACCCGGTCAACGCCTCGACGCCGATGTTGCCGAGCGAACTGAAACCCTGGATGGCGATGGTGCCTCCGGATGCGAGGGTCAGGAAGCCGACGACGGCGACGGTGCCGCCGATCAGGGCGAGCGCCCCCGTGCCCATGCTGATCTCGGCGATCAGGCGCAGCACCTCCTTCGGGTGCCTGCGCAGTGCCGACGGGATGTGCGCGACGGCGCGGGCGAAGAACACCGCCTGACGTCCGAGGTCGTCGATCGACCTGGACGCCCGCGCCACCCGGGCCCGGGTCGGCCCGAACTTTCCGGTCTCGGTCAGTGCCACCGACGTCCCCTCACCCCGCCGCCAACCGGATCCCGACCGCGGTCACGATCGTGTTGACCACGAACAGCGCCATGAACGCGTACACGACGGTCTCGTTGACCGCCTCCCCAACGCCCTTCGGACCACCACGCACCGCCAGACCCCGATAGCACGCAACCAGGCCGGCGAGCAGCCCGAACAACGCCGCCTTCACCATCGAGATCGCCACCTCGGGAAGCCCGGTGAGCAGGGTGATCCCCTCGGCGAACGCGCCCGGGTTGACACCCTGCAGGAACACCGAGAACGCGAATCCGCCCGCGATGCCGATCACGCAGACCAGGCCATTGAGCAGCAGCGCGACCACCGTCGACGCCACCACCCGCGGGATCACGAGGCGGGTGACTGGGTCGATGCCGAGGACTTCCATCGCATCGATCTCCTCCCGGATGGTCCGGGAGCCCAAGTCCGCGCAGATGGCGGTGGCCCCCGCCCCCGCGACGATGAGGACCGTCACGACGGGACCGACCTGGGTCACCGCTCCGAGCGCGGCGCCGGCACCACTCAGGTCGGCGGCACCGATCTCCCGGAGCAGGATGTTGAGGGTGAAACTCACCAGCACGGTGAACGGCACCGCGACCAGGATCGTCGGGACAATCGACACGCGGGCGATCATCCAACTCTGCTCGAGGAACTCGCGCAGCTGGAAGCGGGTGCGTACCAACCCGACCGCGACCTCGGCCGTCATCCGGTAGAACTCACCGAGACCCCGGAGCATCCCCCGCCCGAGTTCCCGCGAGCCCCCCCGCCCGGATTCCTGCGAGACCACCGAACCCCCCTGGCCGGTCACGGTCAGTGCACCACGGGACACTCGGCGGCGGCCGCGGCGGCGCCCGCTGCCGGGCGGCCATAGTCAACCCGAAACTCCTTGATGCCGTTGATCCATCCGGACTGCAACCGGATCGGGTCACCGAGCCTGCTGATGTCGGGCAGGTGATCGGCGATCTTGCTGAAGATCAGGTCGATCTCCATCCGGGCCAGATTCGCGCCGATGCAGTAGTGGGGTCCGGTGCCCCCGAACGCGAGGTGCGGGTTCGGATCCCGACGGATGTCGAAGGTGGCCGGATTCTCGAACACGTCCTCGTCGAAGTTCGCGGACCCGTACAGCAGCACCACCCGCTGCCCGGCCCCGATCGGGGTCCCCGCAATCTGGGTGTCGACCAGCGCGGTGCGCTGCTGCGCGATCAGCGGCGACGCCCAGCGGAGGATCTCGTCGGCCGCCGTCCTCGGGCGGTCCCGCTTGAATAGCTCCCACTGCTCCGGATGGTCGAGGAAGGCGAGGATCCCCAGCGTTGTCGCGTTGCGAGTCGTCTCGTTGCCCGCGACCGCGAGCATGATCACGAAAAACCCGAACTGTTCCGGGGTGAGGACCTCGCCGTCGACGTCGGCGTGCACGAGTTTCGAGATGATGTCCTCGAGCGGCTCCGCCCGCCGTGCCTCCGCGAGTTGGTAGGCGTAGCCGAGGATCTGGGCGGACGCCATCCTGGACTCGCCGGCAAGGCTCTCGTCGTCGTAGCCGGTCATCTGGTTCGACCACTCGAACAGCTGCTGGCGTGCCTCCGGCGGGACACCGAGCAGTTCCGAGATCGCCTGCATCGGCAGCTCACTGGCCACCTGGTTCACGAAGTCACCGTGCCCGGCTGCCGCGGCCGCGGTCGCGATGTCCTCGGCCCGTGCGTCGAGTTTCTCGCGCATCGACTCGACGGACCGGGGCGTGAACAGCCGGGAGACCAGCTTGCGCAGCTGGGTGTGCTCCGGGGCGTCCTTGTTGATCAGGACGTGCTTGGTGACCTCGAGTTCCTCCGGGGTGATCGCCGCCTCGTGCCGGGGGATTGCCCCGTTGGCGTTGGAGGAGAACTCGTCCGAGCGCAGCGACACGTCCCGGATGTCCGCATGCCGGGAGACGACCCAGAAGCCGTCGTCGGGGAAGCCGTCCACCCCCGGTTCCTTCGCGTTCCACCACACCGGTGCACACGCGCGGAGCCTCGCGTACTCCTCGAACGGGATCCGCTCGCCGTGCAGTCGGGGATCGGTGAAGTCGAAGCCCGCGGGTAGATCCAGATCGGCACTGTCTGCCATTGCAGTGACTCCTCAGGGAAGTGGGCGCGCCGGATGAACGTGCGCGAGGGCACTCAGTCGATGTGGTGATCGGGATCGTTGGCCGCCGCATACGCCTTCGCCCAACCGAAATCGGGTTTGCCGCTGGGTGTTCGGGCGATCTCCTCCGCCACCCAAAAGGTGCGGGGGATCTTGTACCCCGCGAGCTGCGTGCGGGTGTGCTTCTCGAGGGAATCGAAGTCGATAGGGGTGCCGTCGCGGCCGTGCAGCACCGTCGCCACCCGGCTGCCCCACCGATCGTCGGGGACGCCGATCACGATCGCGTCGTACACGTCGGGGTGCGCCTTCACGACGGCCTCGACCTCCTCCGCGAACACCTTCTCGCCGCCGGTGTTGACGACCATGTTGCCGCGCCCGAGCAGGGTGATGGACCCGTCGTCCTCGATCCGCGCCCGATCCCCGGTCACCACCGCCCGCTGCGGGGCCCCGCCCGAGGCCCCGTCGGCGGCGCCGGTGACCATCCGGAAGATCTCGGCGGACTTGGCCGGATCGTTGTAGTAGCCGACCGGCACGTTCCCGAGCTTGGCGAGCCAGCCCTCGGCACCCGACCCGGCAGGCAGGATCCGATCATCGTCGTCCACCACCACCGAGAACCGATTCGCGGCGACCTTCGGCCCACCCCGCTGTTGCGACCCCTTCGTCGCGAAACCGATTCCGCCGAAGCCTGTTTCGGACGAACCAACCGAATCGGTGATCATCAGGTTCGGCATCGCCTCGAAGAAGGCGTCCTTGACGGCCGCCGAGAACAACGCGGCGCCGGACGCAACCACACCGAGGCTCGAGGTGTCCCGGTCCTGTCGGCGGTACGCATCCACCAGGGGTCTGCCCATCGCGTCCCCGGTGATGACCATGACCTGCGGACGGTGCTCGGCCACGACCTCCCAGACCTGCTCGGCGTCGAATCGGGGTTCCATGATCACCGTGTTCCCGGAGAAGAAGGCGGTGAACGTGGGCATCAACGCAGAGGTATGGATCAGCGGCGGCAGCATCAGCCACCGCATCGCCTCCGCTGCCGCGGCCCCGGTCCGGGACTGTTGGTACTCGTCGGTGATCGGCGCACCGGAGTAGAAGTCGTACCCTCCGCCGAGGACCCGCCAGATGTCCTCGTGCCGCCACACCACCCCCTTCGGCCGTCCGGTGGTTCCGCCGGTGTAGAAGATGTACCGATCGTCCGGACTGCGTTCACCGAAGCCCCGTTCCGGGGATCCGGCGGCGAGCGCGTCCGCGTAGGTGATCGCGCCAGGGACCCGCTCCGCCGCACCGGTTGCCAGTGCGTCCGGGACCGCAACGAGGTGCCGGATCCGCGGCGCGGCGGGCAGCACCTCGGCGATCCGATCCGCGAAACCCTGATGGAAGACCAGGGCGTCGAGATCGGCGTTGTCGTAGAGATACTGCAACTCGTCTGCGGTGTACCGGTAGTTGACGGTGAGCGGGACCGCGCGGAGCTTGAACGCGGCAAGGATCGCGACCATCGTCTCGATCGAATTGTGCATGTGCACACCGATGTGCGCGCCGGCACCGAAGCCCGCGTCTGCGAGGTGATGCGCGAACCGGTTGGCCCGCTCGTCCAGCTCGCGGTAGGTGACCTTCTCGCCGGAGACGATCATTGCGAGACGGTCGGGCATTGCATCCACGGAGTGCTCGAACAGATCAGCGAACATGTAGGCCATATGTGCATGTCCTTCGTCGGATGTGGGCGCTCACACTACATAGAGCGGCAGGGGAATTCCGCGATCTTCGAAAACAAAGGCGGCACCGGTGCTGACCTTGGTGATCGCCACCTCAACGCACTCCGGTGCTGACTCGTCGGTGAGGTCGACGGTGACCAGCAGCCCCGAGGCCTCCTCGCCGAGGACCCGGACCGTGAAGCGCGGGTTCACCCCACGCACCAGCGCCTGCAACGGCTCGAGGTGGGCCCCGTCGATGAGGGTCGGCCAGCCGCCGTCGGTGTCGACCGGTCCGCCGCGGCCCAGCCACAGGTCCAGCCGTGTTCCGTCGAACCGGATCTCGCTGTGCACGTACTGTTTCGGCGCCAGCAGCGGATGCACCGACAGCACGGTGGCCAGTCCCTCCAGGTCGTCGGGCAGCCCCAACGCGTCTCGGATCCGCCGCGCGGCGACCCCGGCGATTCCGGTCAGTTGCTTGCGGGTGATCTCGGCGGCAGCGTCCGCGTCGGCCCGCTTGCGCACCGCGAGCTGGAACCCGAGCACGAGCAGGTGCTGCTGCAGGCACACCTCCTCCGCGATCCGCACCAGCGTCGACCGGGAGAAGTCGGCGAACCGCAGGTCCGACAGGAGTGGCCCCGAATAGTCGTGTGCCCCTTCGTCGGAGTGGTCGATCGGGGTGAGCTCGAGGGCGTATGCCTCGGTGCGTCCGATCTGCTCGGTGTGTGGTTCCATCACCGGCGGGATGTGCGCGTCGTCGATGATCACCGTCCACGCGCAGTGCGGATGCCGGTCCGCTGGCCTGCGCGGCGGCCGGTGAATCGGACGCACCTGGGCGTGCGGGTTGGTCGCCAGCGCGGTCGCGTCGAAGGTCGGGTCCTCGATGTCGTGGCACATCGCGGTGACGTACTCGTCGCCGAGCGGCTCGACGTCCATCAGCGCCCCGCAGTGGTCCAGCCAGAACTCGCCGCGGCGCGGAGTGTCCACCCGATACCG
The DNA here is from genome assembly GCF_042720095.1 of Rhodococcus sp. NPDC058505. Taxonomy (NCBI): domain Bacteria; kingdom Bacillati; phylum Actinomycetota; class Actinomycetes; order Mycobacteriales; family Nocardiaceae; genus Rhodococcus; species Rhodococcus sp. NPDC058505. Next base: position 15,351 of record NZ_JBHXNB010000036.1, on the reverse strand, counting down.
GAAGTCCATGAACTGCGGCGGTGCGCCGATGTCGAGCTGCAGTCCCTTGAAGATGGTCACCACGTCGTCGCCCTCGTAGCCGAGCGCCCGCTGCATCCGCCGGGTGTACCAGGGGCTCGACGCCTGCCATTCCTCGATCGCGACCTGCGCCATGCCGTCCCGGCCGAACCGGGCGATCAGGTGTGCCATGCCGGACCGGTCGATCAGCTGCCCGCACAGCAGTAGCTCGGGCACCACGGTGGCGAGGTCCGCGCGGGAAAGCGCCTCGAACGACCGCCTCGCCTCGGTGCTCACCACAGCGGCACCGGCGCGGTGCCGACCCGGTACCAGCCCGGCAGTTCCTTGCCGGACACCGAGCGCTGGATCCGGCCCTGCATGCCCGTCGACAGCGCGTTGTCCTTGATCATCTCCATGAACAGCGCGGACACGTTCCCGAAGTCGAAGAAGTCGCGCTGCCAGGACCATTGGAAGTTGCCGCCGTAGCGGAACCAGCTGCCGCCGATGCCGTACACGGAGTAGTTGCCGCCGTCGGCGCGGGTGGCATCGGCGACCTGCTTCCACAGCCCGATCACGTTGCCGCTGCGCTCGTCGACGACGAACTCCTGGTACGGGTATTGCCAGCCGTCGAGCCCCTGCATCTCGAGGCCGAGCGCGACCTCGCGGATCTCGTCCCGCCCGACGGCCATGAAGTCCTGCTTGGGGCCGTAGTTCCAGCCGTAGGTGGCGTCGTCGGTGTAGAAGTCGGCCAACGGCGTCCAGTCGCCCGCGGCCTCGGCGCTCTTGTTTCCGTCCACCCAGCGCTGCACCATCTCGTCGAGTTCGGCGCGGTCGAATCCGGTCATGCTCTCTCTCCTCGAAGTCTCGTCGTGCGGATGTTGCTCGGTACGGGGTCGACCGGGCGGGGGCGCGGTCGGGGTGCTCAGTCGGGTGTGACCCGCAGTGCCCGCGTCGGGCAGTAGCGGATCGCGTTCTCCACATCGCCGCGCAACGATTCGGGCGGGGTCGGGTCGAGAATCTCGACGGTTCCCCGCTTCGGCACCGTGAACACGTCCGGCGCCTCCATCTCGCAGGCGGCATGCCCCTGGCACAGATCCGGGTCCACCTCGACGCGCATCGTCATGCCTCGCTCGGGCTGTGCGAGACCGGGAGTCCGGTCTCGGTGGGCGCCGCCGCCGCGCCTGCCGGAACGCGACCGGGGCGCCTGCGGTAGCGCACCGTGCACGGCTGCTGCAGCTGGACCACCATCTTGCTGTGATCGTTGCGGTAACTGTCCGCGGGTTGCGCCATCTCGAACTCAAAGTCCCGCAACAGGATTGAAAAGATCGCCTTCAACTGCATCTGCGCGAAGGCGGCACCGACGCACCGGTGCCTGCCCGCACCGAACGGGATCCAGGTCCACCGGTTAACGATGTCCTCCTGATTCGGGTCGAGGTAGCGACCCGGATCGAACCGGTCCGGGTTCGGGAAGTCCTCGGCGATCCGGTTCGAGATCGCCGGGGTCGCGGCAACGAGATTGCCCTCGTCGATCGCGAAGCCGCCGACCTCGAAGTCGCCGCGGGCGACCCGGAGCAGGAGGATCAGCGGCGGATGCAGCCGCAGGGTCTCCTTGATCACCGCCTCCAGCACCGGGATCTGCCGCAGCGCGTGGAAACTGATGTCGGCGCCGTCGGAGTACAGCTCGTCGAGTTCGGTGGTGACCCGCTCCATCGTCTCCGGATGCCGGAGCAACTCGATCAACGACCAGGCGGCGGTCCCGGAGGTGGTGTGGTGACCGGCGAACATCATCGAGATGAAGATGCCGGTGATCTCGTCGGCGGAGAAGCGCAGGTTGCCATCCTCGTCGCGGACCGAGACCAGGACGTCGAGCATGTCCCGGTCCTCCCTGCCGACGGGCGGGTGCGCGATCCGTCCGGTCATGATCTCCTGCACCAACTCGACGAGGGCCAGCCGGGCCGCGTCCCGCCTGCGGAAGCTCTCGATCGGCGCGTACGGGTCGACGAACGCGATCGCGTCGGTGCCCTGCTCCAGCTCGTGGTAGAGCCTGGCGAAGCGGTCGTCCAGCTGGTCGCGGAACTTCTTGCCGATCAGGCACGCCGAGGAGGTGTAGATGGTCAGCTCGGCGAAGAACTCGAGCAGGTCGATCTCCCCGTCGTCGCCCCAGCCAGCGACCAAGTTTTCGACCTCGACGCCGATCGTCGTCGCGTGTCCCTTCATCTGCTCACCGCGCAACGCCGAGTTGTGCAGCATCTCCTTGCGGCGCTCGGGGCTGGCGTCAAAGACCACACCCTCGCCGAAGATCGGCTTCATGAACGGGTAGGCGGCCTGCTGGTCGAGGTCCTCGTCGTCGGAACGGAAGAAGAACTCGTTGGCCTCGGCGCCGGAGAGCAGCACCACGGTCTTGTCGACGAGCCGGAAGGTGCCGACGTCGCCGCACTCCTCCCGCACCCGGCGCATCAGGGCGATCGGATCGGTCCGCAGTTCCTCGAGGTGGCCGTGTTCGTGTTCGCCGCCGGACACCCGGGGCGGGGTGGGGAGTGTCATCGGTCGGTCTCCTCTGCGCTGACGGGGGCGAGGGGCGCTTCCGGCTGCACCTCGACCAGGACGAGGTGGGCGCCGCGCGGGGCGCTCACCACGGCGACAATGGCGTTTGCCATGTCGGAGGCGCGCAGGAAGTAGCCGTGCCTGGCGAAGCCCCACCTGGTCCACAGCTCCGCGACCGGGGCGAGGATCTCGGGTGTCGAGTCCATGCCCATCCCCGTGAACGTCGGTCCGGGCCGGACGATCGATGCTCGAATCCCGGTGCCCTCCAGCTCCATCCGCATCTGCCGCCCCATCGCCTCGAGGCCTGCCTTTGCCGCGTCGTAGGCACCCATTCCGGGCCGTTGCCGGTCCGCACAGTCCGAGCCGATGAGCACGAAGTCCCCACGGCGTCGCGCCCGCATGCCGGGCAGCACCCGGTGCGCCAGCCGCTGCGCACCGACCAGGTGCACATCGATCTGCTTGGCGAACCGCACCGGGTCCATCTCGTCGGCCATCCCGAACTCAAGGTCACCGGCACCGGAGACGACGATCTCGGCCGGACCGATCGCCGCCTCGGCCGCCGTGACGAAGGCGTCAACGGAGTCGTTGTCGGTCACGTCGAGGAGGTGCGCGAACGCCTCTCCCCCGTTGCTCCGGATCTTGTCGGCGATCGCCTCGGTCTGCGCAACCCGGCGAGCACCGAGCGCGACGGGGTGACCGAGTTCGGCGAGCGCGTAGGCGGTCGACTCACCGATCCCGGAGGATGCGCCACTGATCAGGGCGGGTCTGCGGTCGGGGTTGGGTTCGAAACGGGGCATCAGCGCACCTGCACCTTCACCGGCAGGGCCGCGAAGCCCCGCACGTTCGTCGAATGGACACGTTCGATTCCGGACTCGTCGACGTCGTAGGCCCGAACCTGCCGAGCGAACTCCGCCAGCGCGATGTTCGCCTCGAGTCGCGCCAGGTGCGCACCGAGGCAGAAGTGCACGCCGCCACCGAAACTCGCCAACCTGGTGGAGGCACCGCGACCGATCAGGAACTCGTCGGCATCCTCGAACACCTCGTCGTCGCGGTTGGCCGAGCCGATCAGCAGCAGCACCTTCTCCCCCGCGGGCACCACCGCGCCGTGATACTCGAGGTCGACGGCGCTGGTGCGGGCGACGATCTGACTGGAGGTGTCGTAGCGGAGGGTCTCCTCCACCCAGTCGGGGACCCGATCCGGATTGCCGAGGACCGGCGCGACCTGATCCGGATGCCGTGCACCCCAGTACAGCGCGTTCCCGAGCAATTTGGTTGTGGTCTCGTTGCCCGCCACGACCATCAGGAACATGAACCCCAGGATCTCCTGGTCGGTCAGCTTGTCGCCATCGATCTCGGCGTCGAGCAGTGCCGAGGTGAGGTCCTCGGTGCGTGAGCGCCTGCGTTCGGCGATCATGTCCTTGTAGTAGGCCATCAGCGCCATCGAGGACTCCACCGCAGCCTGCGGGACGTCCAGCACGCCATCCTCGCGGTGCACCACCAGGTCCGCCATCCGGCGCAGTTCGGTGCGGTCGGCCTGCGGCACCCCCAGTAGCTCGGAGATCACGTCCATCGGCAGCCGTCCGGCGACCTCGGCGATCCAATCGAACTCGCCGGCGGCGAGGGCCGGATCCAGGTACTGCCTGGCAAGTTCGTGGATCCGGCCGTCGAGTTCGGCGACGCGCCGCGGCGTGAAGCCGCGGGACACCAGCTGCCGCAGCCGCATGTGCCGGGGATCGTCCATCGCGAGAAACGACATCACCAGGTGGGCGTGTGGACCGTACGCCGCCGGGTCGAGCGAGACGCCGTTGGCGCTCGAGAGCCGGGTGTTGTCCTTGAACGCCTCCATCACGTCGGCGTGCCGGGACAACGCCCAGAACCCGAGGTCGGTGTTGTGGTACAGCGGCGACTCCTCGCGCAGGCGCCGGTAGGTCGGGTACGGGTCGTCGTGGAAGTGGTAGTCGTACGGGTTGAACACCAGCGGGTCGAGCAGGGTCGCGCCGTTCGAATCCGTCATGCGTTACTCCAATATCATTGTGGCGGAACGCTCCAGTCGGTCGGCGAGGTCCGCGTAGGACCCGTAGCCCATCCCGGCCCTGAGCAGCGCTCCGGCGTAGAGAAGTTCGAGGGTTTCGAGCACATCGGGGTCGGGGTCGCGACCGGACGGGGTCGACTCGTCCCCGCGGAGCGCGTCGAGGAGGCGGTCGCGGATCTCGATGCCGATCCGCACCCGCAGGTGCTCCACGTCCGGGTCGCCGCCGAGCAGGGCATTGGTCACGGCAGCCGAGAGTCCGGGTTCGTCGGCGAGCAGCAGCGCGATGTCACGCAGGACGGCGACCACGCGGCCGGTTCGATCGTGGCCGTCGGTCGCCGGACGCGGCGACCGCGAGAGTCGCCGCCAGAACACCTCGGCGACGAGGTGCTCCTTCGACGAGAAGTAGGTGTACGCGGTCGCGGGCCCGACACCGGCACGGGCCGCGACGGCGCGGACGGTGAGGCCAGCGAAGTCCTCCTCCCGCAGGACGTCGACCGCCGCGACGCACAGGCGGTCGACGGTGTCCGCCTGCTTGGGGGTGAGACGGCGGCGGGTTGACTCGAAACTGCTGGGAACGCGATCACTACTAGACACGTGTCCAGACATTACTACAGTTCGCGAAGCGCAACCATCGCCCCGGACAGCCGGCCGCACCGTGTCGCACACGATCATCGCCGACCGGCATCGCCGGTCGCGCAGCCGAACGAACCCGGCCCGAGTCAAACGCGCCATGACCGAACTCCCTTCTATGCGACGAGCGGAGATGTGCCCGAAACCCGTTGCACGCGACATTTGTGCAAACTATAGTCCAGACACCTGTCCAGAAAGGAGTTTTGCGCAATGACGCTTCGACCTTCCGACAGCTCGGCACTGCTCGTCGACGGCAAGCTGATTCCCGGATCCGGCGGCACCTTCGAGATCGTCAATCCCGCAACCGAGGAGATCGTCGGCCGCGCCGCAGAGGCCACCGCCGCCGACATGGACGCGGCGATCGCGGCCGCACGCACGGCCTTCGACACCACCAACTGGTCCCGCGACCACGCCTTCCGCGCCCACTGCCTCCGCCAACTCCGCGACGCGCTGCAGTCGCACCTTGAGGAACTGCGCGAGATCACCATCGCCGAGGTCGGTGCGCCCGCCATGCTGACCAACGGGCCGCAGCTCGCCGGGCCGATCGAGGACCTGCGGTACTGGGCCGATCTCGCCGAAAACTATGCGTGGGAGCAGGATCTCGGCAGTGCAACCCCGATGGGCATCCCCACCCACCGCCGCCTGCTCAAGGAGGCGATCGGCGTGGTCGGCGCGATCACCCCGTGGAACTTCCCGCACCAGATCAACTTCGCCAAGCTCGGCCCGGCCCTCGCCGCGGGCAACACGGTGGTCCTCAAGCCTGCCCCCGACACGCCGTGGTGCGCGGCCCTGGTCGGCACGGTGATCGCCGAGGAGACCGACATCCCGCCCGGCGTCGTCAACATCGTCACCTCCACCGACCACCGGCTCGGCGAGCAACTGTGCACCGATCCCCGCGTCGACCTGATCTCGTTCACCGGGTCCACCGGCACCGGCCGCGCGGTGATGGCGGCGGCCTCACGGTCGCTGAAGAGGGTGTTCCTCGAACTCGGGGGCAAGTCCGCGTTCATCGTCCTCGACGACGCCGACATCGCGGGCGCCAGTTCCTACGCCGCGTTCTCGGTCGCCGTGCACGCCGGCCAGGGCTGTGCGCTGTGCACCCGGCTGCTGGTGCCCCGCGAACGGTACGACGAGGCGGTCGCGGCCGCGGCGCGGGCAATGGCCGGGGTCGGCACCGGCGACCCCACCGACCCCGGCACCGTGTGCGGCCCGCTGATCTCCGCGAAGCAACGCGACCGGGTCGAGGGCTACCTGAGGCTGGCCGCGGAGGAGGGCGGCACCGTCGTCACCGGCGGCGGGCGGCTCGCCTCCCGGGAACGCGGCTTCTTCATCGAACCGACTCTCATTGCCGGCCTGGACAACTCGTCAAGGGTTGCGCAGGAGGAGGTCTTCGGCCCGGTCCTGGTGGTGCTGCCACACGATGGTGACGACGACGCGATCCGGATCGCGAACGACTCCCCCTACGGACTGTCCGGGGCGGTGTGGGGCACCGACCCCGATCGCATCGACCGGGTTGTCAGCGGCGTTCGCACCGGCACCCTCGGCGTCAACGGCGGCCTCTGGTACTCCGCCGACGCCCCGTTCGGCGGCTACAAGCAGTCCGGCATCGGCCGCGAGATGGGCGTCGCCGGCTTCGAGGAGTACCTCGAGACCAAGCTCGTCGCCTATCCCGCCACCACCTGAGCGGATCCACCCGCTCCACTCAGCTCGGCCACTCGAACTCGACCAGAAAGCAGGACATTTCACATGGGACGTTTCGACGGACGCACCGCGATCGTCACCGGTGCCGCACAGGGCATCGGCGAGGGGTACGCGAAGGCGCTGGCCGCGGACGGGGCCAACGTGGTGGTCGCCGACCTCAACGCGGAACTCGGTGAGCAGGTCGCCAAGCAGATCGGAGCCGACGGCGGCTCGGCGATCTTCGTACAGGTCGATGTCGCCGACGGCGCGTCGGCGCAGGCCCTGGCCGACGCGACGATCGCGAGGTTCGGCGGCATCGACCACCTGGTCAACAACGCCGCGATCTACGGCGGGATGAAGATCGATTCACTGCTGACCGTGGACTGGGACTACTACCGTCGGTTCATGTCGGTGAACATGGATGGCGCGCTGCAGGTCTGCCGGGCGGTGGTCCCGCACATGCGCGCAACCGGCGGCTCGATCGTCAACCAGTCCTCCACCGCCGCATGGACCTACTCCAACTACTACGGTCTGGCCAAGGCGGGCATCAACAGCCTCACCCAGCAGTTGGCGACCGAACTCGGCTGGTCAAAGATTCGGATCAACGCGATCGCCCCCGGCCCGATCGACACCGAAGCCACCCGGACGTCCACGCCACAGGCCATCGTCGCCGACATGGTGAAACGGATCCCGTTGCAGCGGATGGGCACTCCCGAGGACCTCACCGGCCTGTGCCTGTTCCTGCTGTCCGACGAGGCGAGCTGGATCAGCGGCCAGATCTTCAACGTCGACGGCGGACAGGTGTACCGGTCATGAGCACGGGCACGCCGAACGCAACGGCGGTGACCGTCGGATACATCGGTCTCGGCAACATGGGTGCGCCGATGGCGAAGCGATTGCTGGACTGGCCGGGCGGGCTGGTGGTGTGCGACGCCCGCCCCGAGGCCGTGGAACCGTTCGTCGCCGACGGGGCCGCCGCGGCCGCCACCCCGGCCGCCGTCGCTGCGCAGGCCACGGTGATCTCGGTGACCGTCCTCGACGACACCCAGGTCCGCGACGTCGTCACCGGCCAGGACGGCATCCTGTCCACCGCAACGCCCGGCACCGTCATCGCAGTGCACTCGACGATTGCGGACACCACCGCGGTGGAGTTGGCGCAGGCCTGCCTGCAGGCGGGGGTGCATCTGGTGGACGCCCCGATCAGTGGCGGCGCGATGGGCGCCAAACAGGGTCGGCTCGCGGTCATGGTCGGTGGCACCGAGGAGGCGTTCGAGGCGGTACGCGGACCCTTCGCCCGGTTCGCCGAACTGGTCGTGCGGGCGGGCGAGGTCGGTGCGGGTACCCGCATGAAACTGGCCCGCAATCTCCTGCACTTCATCTCGTTCACCGCAGCCACCGAGGCGCAGCGGCTTGCCGAGGCGGCGGGCCTGGATATACGTGACCTCGGGAAGGTGGTGCGGCACACCGACGCGATCACCGGCGGGCCCGGCGCGATCATGCTCCGCGACACCACCGCACCGGTCGCCGAATCGGACGGGTGGTACTCGATTCTCGGGCACGTCCGCACCCTCGGAGAGAAGGACCTGTCGCTCGCGCTCGATCTCGGCGATCGGCTCGACGTCGACCTGCCGCTCGCCACCGCCGCGCTCACCGGACTCGGTCCCGGGCTCGGGGTGGGTCCCGGCACCCTCGCCCAATCCGCACCATCGAAGGAGCCCGCATGAGCGAGAACGGAAACGCAGCCGACGGCGTCACCAGTGAGGCCCGGCGTCGCGGTGTCGCGATGATGAACCAGGTCTACGGGTGGGAGATGCCCGCCGACGTGCCCGGCGACTTCTTCGCCGTCACCGCCGATCACCTGTTCGCCGATATCTGGACCCGCCAGGGACTGAGCCTGCGCGACCGACGCCTGCTGCTGCTCGGCGCGATCGCGGCACAGGGGCAGACGGAGGTCGCGAAGATTCAAATCAACGCGGCGATCGGAAACGAGGAACTGACCGAGCAGCAGGTGGAGGAGGCCGCGATCTTCCTCTGCCACTACGTGGGCTGGCCGCTGGGGACCGGGCTGAACAACGCCCTGATCTCGGTGAAGTCGGATCGACGGAAGGCCGCCCGGGCCGCGGAGAAGGCGGCGGCCGCACAGGCCGCCGAAAACGGTTCCGCTCCGTAACGCAATTCGGCCCCGAACCCCACCCGGACCGGAAATACTGCTCTGATGCGCGTCTCCGCCGCCCGTGCGTGATTTTCACCCCGATTGGGGTGAAAATCACGCACAGTGCGGGGACCCGCACACTGCACCCGACACGAAGGACCCGATCACCCATGGCCGAGGCCACCCCCATCCGTCCCCTGCCCGCATCGAGCATCGACACCTGGCACCACGAGGCCGACGTGGTGATCGCCGGCTACGGCATCGCCGGGGTCAGCGCCGCGATCGAGGCCGCCCGCGCGGGCGCCGACGTCCTGGTCCTCGAGCGGACCAGCGGATGGGGTGGGGCGGCCGCCCTTGCCGGCGGGTTCATCTATCTCGGTGGCGGCACCCCGCTGCAGAAGGCCCTCGGGTTCGACGACACCCCCGAGAACATGAAGGCGTTCATGATGGCCGCCCTCGGCCCTGGCGCCGACGAGGAGAAGATCACCGACTACTGCGACGGCAGCGTCGACCACTACAACTGGCTGGTCGAGAACGGGGTGCCGTTCAAGGAGAGCTTCTATGGCCAGCCCGGCTGGGAGACCCCGTTCGACGACGGCCTGATGTACTCCGGCGGCGAGAACGCCGCGCCGTTCAACACCGTCGCCGCCCCCGCGCCGCGGGGGCACGTCCCGCAGATGACGGGCAAGCGGACCGGCGAGAAGGGCGGCGGCTACATGCTGATGAAGCCGCTCGTCGAGACCGCCGAGAAGCTCGGCGTCACCGCCGAGTACGACATGCGCGTGCAGCGACTCATCACCGACGAGTCCGGCCGCGTCGTGGGCATCGTCGCCAAGCAGTACGGCAAGGAGCTCGCGATCCGGGCGCGTCGCGGCGTCGTCCTCGCCACCGGCAGCTTCGCCTACAACAAGGAGATGGTGCAGAATTACGCACCGCGGCTGATCGGCAAGCCGGGCGCGTCCATCGAGGAGCACGACGGCAAGGCCATCCAGATGGCGCAGGCAATCGGTGCCGACCTCTCCCACATGGACGCCACCGAGGTCGCGTTCTTCGGTGATCCGCAGCTGATGGCCCGCGGCATCCTCGTCAACGGCCGCGGTCAGCGCTACGTCAACGAGGACACCTACCCGGGGCGGATCGGACAGGAAACGTTGCTGCGCAACGGAAACCAGGCGTATCTGATCATCGACGAGGCGGCATATGAGGAGGGTTGCGCAGGCGACAGCTCCACTCCGTACTTCCGCTTCCAGCCGAAGTGGGTTGCCGAGACCGTCGAGGAACTCGAATCCGAGATGGGCTTGCCCGCGGGCACCCTGCAGTCGACGGTCGAGGTGTACAACCGGCACGCCGCGAACGGCGAGGATCCGGTCCTCGGGAAGAAGCCGGAATGGTGCAAGCCGATCGGCTCCCCCATCGCCGCACTGGATCTGCGCAACTGCACCGCGGGCTTCACCCTCGGCGGCCTGCGCACCACGATCAACTCCGAGGTCCTGCACGTCTCCGGTGAGCCGATCCCCGGCCTGTTCGCCGCCGGGCGCTGCACATCCGGGGTGTGCGCGGGCGGGTACGCGTCCGGAACCTCGCTCGGCGATGGCAGCTTCTACGGCCGCCGCGCGGGCATCTCGGCGGCGAAGGGCTGACCGCTTTGGGGTGGCCCGTGCGGATCACCGGCCACCCCGAAGCGCTCGATGCTGGTAGCGTCGCCAGCATGTCCACCGCGCAGAAAGGCTCATGACGGGCCGTCGCACTCTCGCCGTCGAGGTTGAGAACATCGCCATCGAGGACGGCGAGGCCCCGCTCCCCCGGGTCGGGTCGGTCATCGCACTGTCGCTCAGGTTTGTCGAGCTCCCACCCGCCACCGATGACGTGGTGACGATGTGCGCTCCGCTGGAACCTGATCCGGGACCCCCTATCCAGGCGTACGCCGGCGAGGACACCCCACGGCGCACGCAGTGGTCGGGGCTGCTCCGCGGGGACGGCTGGACGGCGTCCTGGCGCGGCTTCCGTCCCCGCACCGGGCAGGTCGAACTCACCGGCCGCTTCCACTGCGTCCTCGGCGACGACGCCGGACGCGTGCGGGGGCGCGTCACCCGGGTTCGGATCGTGAGCGAGCGCTTTCGACGCCGACCCGGACCCGGTACCGCATGGAACATGTCGGCGGGGCACCGGAGACTCCGGGACGTCGACGTCTCGCCGCGGTTCTTCGACCGTGAGGCGCTGTACGCGCAGGACCGGGACGAGGCGGACTCCGATGTCGGCGTGTTGATCGACCTCGAACTCGACGACGTGCCCACGCTGCCGACCCGACCGAGCATCGTCCCCGGCGGCGTCTCGGCGGCTGGCGGACGGCTGTGGGTGTCGGACTGCACCCTGCCCGTAGTGGTGAGCATCGACCGTGACCGCACCGTTCGTGAACACGTGCTGCCCGCACCGATCGGCCCGTCCCGCCGCGTCTGGGCGACACCGACGGGCTGCTGGGTCGGCGGCCGCGACGGCCTCTTCCGGTGTGCCGACGACGCGGAGCCACGTCGCGTCGGTGACGGGGCAGCACACACGGCAGTAGTCCTGGGCGACGCGCTGCTGGTGTGCCGAGCGGAGGGCGCTTGGGTGCTGCACCGACCGGACGCCGACCCCGTCGAGATTGACGCTCCGCATGGCCATGTCGCCGCGATCGCCAGCGACAGGGCGGTGGCCATTGCCGCTGTTGCACTGGATAATTCGACTATCCGACTCGTTCGGGTCGACCCGACCGGCGCGGCGACGATCGGTCCGGAACTGCGGCACTCCGGACGGAGCAGCCGCCTGTTCCTCGCCGGATCACCGTCACTCCTCTTCCTGGGCGACCACGCGGTGCCGGTGCTTCCGGACCTGACGCTCGGAACGCCGCGACGGCTGCCCAGCACGGTGATGGTCGGCGGACAGGTCGGGCCGTACGCGTGGACCGTCAATCACCCACCGGACGGGTCGGGACGATCGGGATGGTGGCCGCTGCCCGGTCCGGTGGATTACGACCGCGGGCGACAGTTCTGGCTGTTCACCCTGCTGGACCCGCACACGCTGGAACCGGTACGCAGCACCCCAATCCTCGCGACCCGGCCATCGGTCACGGTCGACGACGACGGCGCCGTGTGGGTCGTGGCCGAGGGGGTTCGGTCAATCCCCGACGCCACGATGCGGTGGCCGGAGGTGCTCGACGTCGCCGCACTCCTCGATGCATCGCGCAGTCGAGAGCCACGCCCGCCCCGCGACCCCGCCGATCCTGATCCGCCGTGACCGCGTGGCTCCCGGTGGAGATCAGCCGGGCTGCGCGGCGTCGAGCGCGGCGAGGTACCCGAAGACGATCGCCGGTCCAATGGTCGCCCCTGGGCCCGCATAGGTATGTCCCATGACCGGCGCGCTGGTGTTGCCCGCCGCGTAGAGTCCGCCGATCACGGTGCCGTCGGCGTGGAGAACCCTTCCGACGCTATCGGTTTCCACACCACCCTTGGTTCCGAGGTCACCGGGCACCATCTGCGCCGCGTAGAACGGCGGCTTGGTCAGTTCCCCGAGGCTGGGGTTCGGCCTGTTGGTGATGTCGCCGTAGTAGTGGTCGTAGCGACTCTGCCCGCGGCCGAAGTCGGGGTCGGTGCCCGACCGGGCGTGCGCGTTGAACCGGTCGACGGTACCGGCCAGCGCGTCGGCGGGAATGCCGATTTTCTCGGCCAACTCACGCATCGAGCCGGCACTGGTGATGACGCCGGACCGCTGCCACGACCGCGGCAGCGGCTGCCTGGCGGGAACGCCTGCGAACATGTAGCGGTTGCGGTACGTCTGGTCGAAGATCAGCCAGGCGGGGAGGTTGTCCGCCGGACCGTCGCCCTGCCCGAAGGGGCCGCCGAACATTCGGTGGGTCGCCTCGACGTAGGGCAGGGATTCGTTCATGAACCGGACGCCGCGGTCGTTGACCATCAGGCTGCGCGGCAACGATCGTTCGGCCAGCGCGAACCACGGTCCGTTCGGCAGCGGGATCGACGGAGCCCACCACGCATCGTCCATGCAGGCGACGGAGGCGCCGATGCTCATGCCCGCGGTGATCCCGTCACCGGTGTTGGTCGGTGCGCCGAGGCTCCACGACGTGTCCACCGGTTCCCGCTGGTATCGCTGCCGCATGACGGCGTTGTGGTCGAACCCACCGCACGCGAGCACGACACCACGCCGGGCGCGGACCGTGGTTGGTCCCGTGCCGTCGTCGACGACGACGCCGATGACGCGGTCACCGTCGGTGACCAGCTCGGTCATCGCGGTGCCCAGCCGCACCGGAACACCGGCGGCGCGCACCCCGAGCATCAGTTGCCCCATCAATGCCGATCCGAGGCCGACCAGCTTCTTCCGTCGGATGCGTCCCATCGCCGTCCTGGCCCCGACTCGCAGCATCCGCTGCGGCCCCCGCCAGTGCCGCAATCCGGTGCTCAGCCAGCGGTAGTCGGACTGCTTGACCACGACGCCGAGCGGCGCCTTGGTGTACGAGGGATGCAGGGTCGCGAGGTCGGCGCCGAGCGCACTGGCGTCGAAGGGGCGCGGTTCGCAGGACCGTCCGGTGGCGCGGCCACCGGGGGCCTCGGGGAAGTAGTCCGAGTAGCCGTTCACCCATTCGAGGTCGAGCCCCGAGTTCGCGATCAGGAAGTCGAGCGCCTCTGGCCCCCGCTCAAGGTACGTCGCGATCCGGTCGGCGTCGGCGTCGTCGCCGACAATGCTGGTCAGGTAGGTGCGGGCCGCGGCGAGATCGTCGGACGGCGCGTCCCGCCGCAACACCGAGTTGCCCGGGATCCAGACGCCGCCACCGGACCGCGCGGACGATCCGCCCCAGTACTCGGACTTCTCGACGAGCACGGCTTCGAGGCCGTTGCGTGCGGCGGTGATCGCGGCCGCCATCCCCGCCGCACCCGAGCCGACGATGACGAGGTCGACCTCGTCCGTCACGCTGGCGGAATCCTGTGCCATTGTCGTTCCCTCCCTACGTTCGATGTCCATCACGATGTCCTGCTGCGGTTCTTCGACTTCCGTGGCGTCACGATCTGCTGAGTGCTCCATCGCTCACCGAGGACCGCGTCCAGCGCGCCCTCGACGCACACCGGGAGGGACGCGCCCCGGGTGCGTGGGCTGCGCAGCCACCGCAGGTAACCGAACTCGGCGGCGGCGAGCATGAGATGCACGAGCAGGCCGGGGTTGCTGTCGGATTCGGCGTCCCGGCCCATCCGCTGCGCCACCAGGTCGACCAGCCTGGCGCGGTGTTCCGGGGTGATGAGCGCGACGCGATCCAGCAGATGCGGTGCGGTCCGGAAGGCCGCCCGCCATTGCTCGACCTCCGTCGCCGCGAAGGTGGTGGAGCGGGCGAGGATCGACTGCAGGAGTGCAACGTCCGCGGGTTCATCGGCGGGCCGCTGTTCGAGCAGCGAGACGATGCCTGCGCCGCCTTCCCGGACCGGGTCGAGCAGCAGATCCTCCTTGCTGCGCACGTGCCGGAAGTAGGTGCTCGGCGAGATTCCGGCTTCGGCGGCGATCTGATCGGTCGTCACCGCGTCGAACCCGTCGCGGGCGAACAGCACGAACGCGGCCCGCTGGATCTCCGCACGGACCAGCGCCCGCTGACGCTCCCTCAATGACATTGCAGACCTTCCGTCGACATCAAGCATTGATGCGAGTATCTGCCTAGATGACAGTCACTGTCAAGCGTCGAGTCACTGCCACCATCCGACCAAGGCGCCCCGATTGGCGATGAACATTGCTGCGTATCAATCACTTCCCGATCCACTCCGTTGCCACCGGCGTGAAATGCCGACCAAGCCGCAAAGTGAGCCTCGACGACCTGGGCACCCACCGTTCCGGGTCGCCGCACCGAGCAGCTGGCATCCGCCGGAAGCCCGGAGTCAGACCGTCGCCGACGTAGCGATCACCTCCCGAACGAACCAACCGGCGAAGCAAATACCCAACCGCAAGAATCGGACCCATGACCTTGATCGGGGCACTCCTGCTCGTTGTCGGCAGCGCCGGAACGCTCGGCTCCATCCTGTACGGCGCGCCATTCCTCGGCCAGTGGACCGTCGCGGTCGCGGTTGCGTTCGTGATCATCGGAGTAGCGGGCGCATCCCTCATCACGCCACGCCGCTGATCTTCGCCCGACATTCCGAAAGCGACGGGACTCGGATGGTCAAGCAAACGCGAATATTGTTGCGCATCAATCGCATCCACACTCGAACACCCTTGCTATCGAACACACATACGAGTAACGTCAAGACATGGACCTCGACGAGCTACTCACCACACCCAACCGGGTACA
>NZ_JBHXNB010000035.1:0-29931 GCF_042720095.1 Rhodococcus sp. NPDC058505 | reverse complement strand
CGGGCGGGGTTTTTTTTTATTCCAAAAAAAAAAAAAATGGGTCCATAGCCAACACTGCCCCCGGGGGGTTTGGGGGGCCCGGGGGGGGGGGGGCACGCCGCGACCGAGGTCGATCACCTCGGTCGCGGCGTCCCCGCCGTTGGGGCGCGGCTCGGCAGAGTCAGCCATCGTGAACTACCTGATTTCCTCGTCTCGCGTGAATCTGCCGAACCGGCAGGCCGCCCGGGGCCTACTTCGCGGCGTTGACGATCGCGGCGGACATGTCCGCCGCGGCCTGGTCGACCGTCACCTTGCCGGTCAGCGCGGCGGTCGCGTTGTCCTGGATCGCCTTCGAAATCTGGCTGTAGTACGGCGTCACCGGGCGCGGCTGCGCGTTCTCCAGCGCCGCCTTCAGCGCGGGCAGGTACGGGTACTTCGCGATCAGCGCCGGATCGTCGTACACCGAGGCCAGGACCGGCGGGAACGAGGCGTCAGCGAACGACATCTGGTTCTCCGGGTTCTGGATGAACGCGACGAAGTCCCGCGCGGTGGCCTTGCTCTTCGAGAAGACGTTGATGCCGTCGTTGTAGCCGCCGAGGGTGGAGGCACCGGCGCCTGCCGGGCCGACGATCGGGGCGACGGCGACCTTCCCCTGCACCGCGGACCCGTCCTTCTCCGCGTTGGTGTACATGTACGGCCAGTTGTATGCGTACAGCGACTCGCCGCCGACGAACGCGAGGTTGGTCTCCTCCTCGGTGAACGAGGTGGACCGCTTCGCGATCTGCCCTGCGGTGTACGCGTCGACCATCGCCTGCAGACCGGCCTTCGACTCCGGCGACTCGACCTCGGGGGTCTTACCGTCGTCGGCGACGACCGAGCCGCCCCACGAGTTGATGAACTGGGTGCTGTTGACGGTCAGGCCCTCGTACTGCTTGAGCTGGGTGACCAGGCAGTCGACGGACTTCTCGGTCGCGACGGCGCAGCTGTCGGTGAGCGCCTTCCAGTCCGCGGGGGCGGCGGGCACCAGGTCGGTGCGGTAGTACAGCAGCTGGGCGTTGGTGTTCTGCGGCGCGGCGAACAGGGTGCCGCGGTAGGTGGCGCTGTCGACGGTCGCGGGCAGCAGCGCCGCCGTATCGATTGCCAGCTCGCCCTCCAGCGGCTGCAGCCAGCCGTTCGCGGCGAACTCCGCGGTCCAGGTGACGTCGAGTGCCATCACGTCGTAGTCGGCGTTGCCCGCCTGCAGGGACTGCACCAGCTGGTTGCGCTGGTCGTCGGCCTCACCCGCGAGTTCCTTGAGGGTGACCTGCTCGTCGGGGTGCGCGGCGTTCCACTTCTCGATCACCGGCTGCAGCTTGTCGACGTCGTTCTTGCCCATCGCGAACGTGATCGCGCCGCGGCCGTCGAGGTTCTGGCCGACGGCCTCGTCGACGCTGCCGCCGCCGCTCGACCCGTTGTCACTGGAACAGCCGGCGAGCGCGAGCAGCAGGGCGGCCGATGCCGCCACCGCGATCCGCGACCGCGTGTTGAAAGAACGCATGGTCCACCTTTCGAAAGGGACGTGTCTCCGGCCTCGGGCCGGGGCGTGTGTCGTCGCCTACTGTGGCACGACACGCGGGCGATTTCGGCGATTACCCCCGCACTGGATCGGTGCGGTCACCCGAGCCGTCGGCCGTCGGCGACGGAGAACAGGTGGATCTCGGCCGGGTCGAGATGCAACCGCACCCGGGCGCCCGGCCGCGGCGGCCGCCGCCAGTCCGCGCGGGCGACGATGGTCTGGCTCGCCCCCGCCCCGGCCGCGCGACCGTAGACGTAGGCGTCGGACCCGAGTTCCTCGACCACGTCGACCTCCATCTCGACGCCGGTGTCGGTGCCGCCGTCGGTCGGCTCCAGGTGTTCGGGCCGGACCCCGAGGATCACCTCGGCGGCGCGGGCCCGACCGAGGGTGTCGCGGGGCACCGGCACCACGATCTCCCCGAACCGGACGCCGCCGTCGGCGACGGGCAGGGTGAACAGGTTCATCGACGGCGACCCCATGAACCCGGCGACGAAGACGTTCGCCGGCCGGGAGTACAGCTCCCGCGGCGAGGCGCACTGCTGCAGCACCCCGTCCTTGAGGACCGCGACCCGATCGCCCATCGTCATCGCCTCCACCTGGTCGTGGGTGACGTAGACGGTGGTGGTGCCGAGACGACGCTGCAGCTGCGCGATCTGGGTGCGGGTCTGCACCCGGAGCTTCGCGTCGAGGTTGGACAGCGGCTCGTCCATCAGGAACACCTGCGGTTGCCGGACGATCGCCCGACCCATCGCGACCCGCTGCCGCTGGCCACCGGAGAGGGCCTTCGGCTTGCGGTCCAGGTACGGCTCGAGGTCGAGCATCGTCGCCGCCTCCTTGACGCGGCGCGCGATCTCGTCCTTCGGGGTCTTCGCCAGCTTGAGCGCGAAGCCCATGTTCTCCGCGACCGACATGTGCGGGTACAGGGCGTAGTTCTGGAACACCATCGCGATGTCCCGGTCCTTCGGTTCCGCGCCGGTGACGTCCCGGTCGCCGATCAAGATCCGCCCGGAGTGCACGTCCTCGAGGCCGGCGAGCATCCGCAGCGAGGTGGACTTGCCGCAGCCGGACGGCCCGACCAGGACGAGGAACTCGCCGTCCGCGATGTCGAGTTGCAGGCGGTCCACGGCCGGAGTGTCGGAGCCGGGGAACAGGCAGGTGGTCGAGTCGTAGGTGACTGTCGCCATCGGGTGCGTCGTTCCCTTCACCGGCGGCGTACGCGCCGGACGATCCATGGTCGTGGTGCTGCGCCGGACAGTATCGCAGGGCAGCGCCGCGGCGCAGTCGGTCCCGTGCGCGGGGTTCACGCGGGACGTTCCGCGACGGACAATGGACATGGCCGGATCGGCCCGCGGGCGCGGGCCGCAGCACAGGAGGCAACGACCATGAAACCGGACCTCGACGCCCCCGCGGACACCCGGGTAATGGGGATCGTCCACTCCGCCCTTCGGCGGGACCTGCTCCGCCTGCAGATTGTTCTCGGTTCCGGACCTCCGGACGACGATCGCCGCGTCGAGTTGGCCGATCACGCGCTGTGGATGATGGAGTTCCTGCGACACCACCACGAGGGGGAGGACACCGTCCTCTACCCGAGGGTCGTCGAGCACAACCCCGAGTCGGCGGACCTGGTCGCCCAGATGCAGCGCGATCACGCCCTCATCGATCCGGCGATCGATGACGTGGACGCGGCCGCGCACGACCTCCGCGACGGTGTCCCGGGGGCGCAGGACGTCCTGGAGGCGGCCCTCACCCGGCTGTCGGCGGTGCTGCTCCCGCACCTGGACCGCGAGGAACGCCAGATGATGCCGGTCGTGTCGGCCAGCATCACCGACGGCGAGTGGCGCGCGTGGGACGACGAATGCAACATCAAGCCCAAGTCGATCCGGCAACTGGGCCGGGAGGGGGTGTGGATCCTCGACGGGTTGGACGCGGTGGGCAGCGACCACCTCGTCCACCTGGTCGGTCCGGTGCCGCGCTTTGTGATGCTGCACGTGCTCGGGCCGCACAACCGGCACCACTTCGCCGACCTGTGGAAGGGCACCGCCGCCGCCGACGTTCCGTCGCAACAGCTTTCAGCGGAAGGCTGAGCAACGATCGGTCGGACTCAGGGCGCGGCGGGCACCAGCCGCACGAACGGGATCAGCCGTCCCGCTGCGGCGAAGTCAGCGGGCGTGCCGTCCACCTCGAACCCCATCAGCCGGCACAGCGCCCGCCCCGCGCGGGGATGGCGGGTCGCATAGCGCGCCATCAGGTCGGCGCCGGTGTCCGGGTCAATTGTCGCCGCGTGCACCGCGAGCGTGCGGCGGCCGACCTGGATGGTGGTGTCCGGGGCGGCGAGCAGATTGCGATACCAGTCCGACCCCTTCCCGAATCCCGATGCGATGACGTAGCTGCCGTCCGGGGAGTGCTCGACCACCTCGAGCACCACCTCACGGGGCAGTCCGCTCTTCCTGCCGCGGTGGTGCAGCAGCAGGAATCGGCCGCCGAGCAGCCACCCCAGGCGGGCGCGATACAGCCGGATCGGGGTTCGGAACAGCAGCCTGCGGACACCGGTCGGGGGCCCGGGTTGCGCGACGACCTTCATGGCTGCACCTCTTCCTGGGTTGGACACGAACCACCATCGACGGTAGACCGCAGCGACCCCTGCGGCAGGTGACACACGGGGCTACCGTGAGAGGTCCCCGGAGTTCACCGTCCAGCCGCGGTCCTCACCACCAGGAGTGCCCATGCCCCGACCCGTCCGCATCGGTGTCCAACTCCAACCCCAGCACGCCCCGGAGTATCAGCTGCTCCGGGATGCGGTGCTCCGGGCCGAGGACCTCGGCGTGGACATCGTCTTCACCTGGGACCACTTCTATCCCCTCACCGGCGACCCCGACGGCGCGCACTTCGAATGCTGGACGATGCTCGGCGCGTGGGCCGAGCAGACCGAGCGGGTCGAGATCGGGGCGCTCGTCTCGGGCGGCGGCTACCGCAACCCGGACCTGCTCGCCGACATGGCCCGCACCGTCGACCACATCAGCCGCGGCAGGCTGATCCTCGGCATCGGCGGCGGCTGGTTCGAACGGGACTACACCGAGTACGGCTACGACTTCGGCACCGCGGGCAGCCGCCTGCGGCTGCTCGGGGAGTACCTGGCCCGGATCCGGGCCCGCATCGGGAAGCTGAATCCCGCCCCGACACGCCACATTCCGGTCCTGATCGGGGGCGGCGGGGAACGCAAGACGCTGCGGCTGGTCGCCGAGTACGCCGACATCTGGCACAGCTTCGCCGACCTCGACGCGCTGCGGCACAAGTCGCGGGTGCTCGCCGGGCATGCGGGCGACGTCGGGCGGGACGCCGAACACATCGAACGGTCCGTCCCGTGGCCGGGCGTCGCCGAGGCCCAGGCCTTCGTCGACGCGGGCGTCACCCTGTTCACGGTCGGGACCGGCGGCCCCGGCTACGACCTGAGCGTCGTCGCGGAGGCCGTGCGCTGGCGCGACGACCGGTTTCCGCAGGCTCTCGCCGGGCTGGCGTGAGCGCCGCGCCCCGAAGCCGAGCAACGTGAGGCGCGACCCGGTGCCCGTCGACCGACTCGAAGCGGACCTGCGCAGCGCCATCGCGGGCGAGGTGGACTTCTCCGCCCGGCGTCGCGCCGAATACTCCACCGACGCCTCGAACTACCGCGTGGTCCCGCGCGGGGTGGTCGCCCCCCGCGACGCCGCGGACGTGCTCGCGGTCCGCGAGATCTGCGCGGCCCACCGGATCCCGCTGACCGGCCGGGGCGCGGGCACCTCCGTCGCCGGGAACGCGATCGGGCCTGGGCTGGTGCTCGACTTCAGTCGCCACATGAACGGGATCCTCGACGTCGACCCGGTGGCCCGCACCGCCCGCGTGCAGCCGGGCGTCGTCCTGGCTCGGCTCGCGACGGCCGCCGCCCCGCACGGCCTCCGGTTCGGGCCCGACCCGTCCACCCACACCCGGTGCACGGTCGGTGGAACGTTGGGCAACAACGCCTGCGGCCCCCACGCCCTCGCCTACGGCCGGACCTCCGACAATGTCGTCGAGATGGACTGGCTGACCGGTGACGGCCGCCGGTTCGTCGCGGCCGACGACCCGTCCGTCGTCGACGGGCTGGACCGGTTCACCACGGCCAACCTCGCGGTGTTGCGCACCGAGCTGGGCCGGTTCTCCCGGCAGGTGTCCGGATACTCGCTCGAGCACCTGCTGCCCGAGCGCGGGCACCACCTGGCCCGCGCGTTGGTCGGCACCGAGGGCACCTGCGGCCTCGCGCTGGAGGCGACGGTGCGGCTGCACCCCGCCTCGGCGGCACCCGCCCTGGCGGTGCTCGGCTACGACAGCATGCCCGATGCCGCCGACGACGTGCCGAACCTGTTGCCGTTCAAGCCGCTTGCGATGGAGGGCATGGATTCCCGGCTGGTGGACGTGGTGCGCCGCGTGCACGGCAACGGCGCGGTCCCTGCGCTGCCGCGTGGCCGCGGCTGGTTGTTCGTCGAGATGGCGGGCGACACCGTGGCGGACGGGCTGGACGCGGGACGCCTGCTGATCGCGGCGAGCAACGCCGTCGACGCGGCGGTGCTCCCCCCGGGCCCGGACGCCGCGCGGCTGTGGAAGATCCGCGCCGACGGCGCCGGGCTCGCCGGTCGCACCGCGTCGGGCGGTCAGGCGTGGCCCGGCTGGGAGGATGCCGCGGTCCCGCCGGAACGGCTCGGCCGGTACCTGCGCGAGTTCGACGACCTGATGACCGATCACGGCGTCGAGGGGCTCGTCTACGGGCACTTCGGGGACGGGTGCGTGCACGTGCGGATCGACCTGCCGCTCGAGGACCGTCCGGAGGAGATGCGGCCGTTCATCCGGGCCGCCTCGCATCTCGTCCTCGGGCACGGCGGGTCGCCGTCCGGGGAGCACGGCGATGGCCGCGCCCGCGGCGAGCTGCTCGCCGACATGTACTCCCCGGCAGCGCTGGCGGCGTTCCGCGCGTTCAAGGCCCTGTTCGACCCCGACAATCTGTGCAACCCCGGCGTCATCGTCGACCCGGAACCGTTCGACCACAACCTGCGCAGGCCAGCGGCACTTCCCCTGCCCGCGACGGGCGGGTTCGGGTTCACATCCGACGGGGGCGACCTGTCGAGGGCGGTGCACCGCTGCGTCGGTGTCGGGAAGTGCCGCGCCGACGACGGGTTCATGTGCCCGTCGTACCGGGCCACCCGCGACGAGAAGGACTCCACCCGCGGCCGCGCCCGGGTGCTGCAGGACATGGCGAACGGCAGCCTGATCCGCGGCTGGAACGCCACCGAGGTCCGCGACTCGCTGGACCTGTGCCTGTCCTGCAAGGCGTGCGGCAGCGAGTGCCCGACCGGCATCGACATGGCCAGCTACAAGTCCGAGACCCTGTACCGCGCCTACCGGGGCAGGGTCCGGCCGATCAGCCACTACACGCTGGGCCGGCTGCCGACCTGGGCGAGACTGGCGTCACCGGTCGCGGCCCTGGTCAACGCCGCGACCCGGCGCCGGGCGGTCGCGAGGCCGATGCTGGCGCTGGCGGGCGTCGACACCCGCCGGTCGATGGTCGAGCTCGCCCGCCGCCGGTTCACGGCGTCGACGGCCGACCCTCGCCGAGACGGCCCAGCTCCCCTTGGTTCCATTGTGCTGTGGTCGGATTCGTTCACCGAGTACTTCCGTCCCGGACCCGGACACGCGGCCGTCCGGCTGCTTGAGGACGCGGGCTACGGCGTCGAGATCGCCGCTCCCGGCGCCTGCTGCGGACTGACACTGATCACCACCGGGCAGCTCGACGCCGCGAAACGCAGGCTGCGGGATACCGTGCACCGGCTCGGCGGCCACGTCGCGGCGGGCCGGGCCATCGTCGGGGTGGAACCGTCGTGCACCGCGGTGCTGCGGTCGGACCTGACCGAACTGCTGCCCGGCGACCCGCGGGCCGCCGCCGTGGCGGAATCGGTCCGCACCCTCGGCGAGCTGCTCGACGCCGCGATGCGGGCCGGTTGGCGCCCGCCCCGCCTGGACGGGCTGCCGGTGGTCGTGCAGCCGCACTGCCATCAGCACGCGGTGATGGGCTACGACGCCGACCTCCGGGTCCTGCGCGCCGCGGGCGCGGACGTCGTCACCGTGGCGGGCTGCTGCGGGCTGGCCGGCAACTTCGGCATGGAGAAGGGTCACTACGAGATTTCCGTCCGCATCGCCGAAGCGGGTGTCCTGCAGCAGATCCGGGACCACCCCGGCGCGACGGTGCTGGCCGACGGATTTTCCTGCAGTACTCAGATCCGGGACCTCGCCGGGATCCGCAGCCTGCACCTGGCCGAACTGCTGGACGGCGCGGGCGGGTCGGGCGCTGCCACCCGGTGAGACGGCGCCGATGCGATTAGGCTCACGCCATGACCCGATCGGTCAGGCTGTGGGTGCTCGCGCTGCTGATGGTGCTGGTGGCGGGGGCCGTCACCGCGTGCGGCGCGGGATCGGGTGGCTCGACCACCGACCTGTGCTCGCCGCCCGGGGTCGGTGCGGCTGCGGCGGCCCCGACGAACCTGGACGCCGCTGCCGCCGCGGCGGGGGAGGACCGGTACACCACCGCGACGACGACGCCCCTCGACCGGATCGACACCGCCGCGCTTGGGCTGATCGTGCCGGGAACGATCAGCGTCGGGACCCTCTCCGACGCGCCGCCGAGCATCTGCGTCAACTCCGCGGGCACCTTCACCGGTTTCGACAACGAGCTGCTGCGGGCGATCGCCGCGAAGCTCGGCCTGCAGATCCAGTTCTCGGGCACCGAATTCGCCGGTCTGCTCTCCCAGGTCGCGAACCGCCGGTTCGACGTCGGCTCGTCGTCGATCACCACCACCGACGACCGCCGCGGGACCGTCGGCTTCACCAACGGCTACGATTTCGGCTACTTCTCCCTGGTCGCCCCGAACGGCGGGCCGGTCCGATCGTTCTCGGACCTGAACGCGGGCACCAGGATCGGGGTGGTGCAGGGCACCGTGCAGGACGACTACGTCGTCAACACGCTGAAGCTGGACCCGGTGAAATTCCCGGATTACAACACCGCGTACGCGAACCTCAAGTCCGGGCAGATCGACGCCTGGGTGGCCCCGTCGCAGCAGGCGGAGGGCGCGATCAAACCCGGCGACGCCACCTCGATCGTGCAGAACACCTTCAGCCTCAACAACTTCGTCGGGTGGGCGGTGGCGCCGGGCAACCAGCCCCTGATCGACGCGCTGAACTCCGGCCTCGATGCAGTCATCGCCGACGGCACCTGGTCGCGGCTGTACTCGGAGTGGGTGCCGCGTCAGCTGCCGCCCGGCTGGAAGCCCGGCAGTCGGGCAGCACCGGAGCCGGTGCTGCCCGACTTCGCGGCGTTGGCCGCCGAACACGCGCAGGATCCCGCCGCCGAGCAGACCGCCCCGAAATCGACGGCCGCGCAGCTCCGGGACACGTTCTTCAACTGGGAGTTGTACCGCAAGGCGATCCCCGACCTGCTCACGACCGGGCTCCCGAACACGGTGATCCTCGCCCTCACCTCCGGCATCGTCGGCACCATCCTCGGGATGCTGCTCGCGATGGCAGGCATCTCCCGGACCCGGTGGCTGCGGTGGCCTGCCCGCGTCTACACCGACGTCTTCCGCGGCCTGCCCGCGGTGGTGATCATCCTGATCGTCGGTCTCGGGGTCGGCCCCCTGGTCAAGAACCTCACCGGGAACAACCCCTACTGGCTCGGCGCCGCGGCGCTGGCGCTGCTGGCCGCCGCCTACATCGGGGAGATCTTCCGGTCCGGGATCCAGAGCGTCGAACCGGGACAGATGGAGGCCGCGCGGGCCATCGGATTCGGCTACCGCAGGGCGATGACCCTGGTGGTGATCCCGCAGGGGGTGCGCCGGGTGCTGCCCGCGTTGATGAACCAGTTCATCGCGCTGATCAAGGACTCGTCACTGATCTACTTCCTCGGCCTGCTCGCCACCCAGCGGGAACTGTTCGCCGTCGGCCGGGATCTGAACGCGCAGACCGGGAACCTGTCGCCGCTCGTCGCGGCCGGCCTGTTCTACCTGGTGTTGACGATTCCGCTCACGCACCTGGTGAACCACATCGACAAGCGGCTGCGAACCGGGAAGGCCGACACCTCCGGCACCCTCGACGAGCTCGACCAGGCGATCGTCGTGGAGAGGGGATAGGACGTTGACCGCACCCACCGCCGACACCCGCTCCGGATCCCTGACCGGGACCGGACTGCACCTCGCGTTCGGCAGCAACAAGATCCTGCGCGGCGTGGACGTCCATGTCGACGCCGGGGCAACCACGTCGGTCATCGGCCCGTCCGGGTCCGGGAAGTCGACGCTGCTGCGGGTGCTCAACCGGCTCCACGAACCCGACGCCGGCGACATCCTCCTCGACGGCCGCTCGGTGCTGCGCGACGACCCCGACGCGCTGCGGCAGCGGATCGGCATGGTGTTCCAACAGTTCAACCTGTTCCCGCACCGCACCGTCGCCGACAACGTCGCCCTCGGACCCAGGAAGCTGCGGGGCCTGACCAGGGACGCGGCGCGCGAACTGGCCCTCGAACAGCTCGACCTCGTCGGGCTGCGCGCGAAGGCGGATTCGCGGCCGGCGAACCTGTCCGGTGGGCAGCAGCAGCGGGTCGCGATCGCGCGGGCGCTGGCGATGCGGCCGGAGATCATGTTCTTCGACGAGGCCACCTCCGCACTCGACCCCGAACTCGTCAAGGGGGTCCTCGCGCTGATGAGCGACCTGGCCGCGGGCGGCATGTCGATGATCGTCGTCACCCACGAAATGGGTTTCGCGCGAACGGTGTCCGATACCGTCCTGTTCATGGACGGCGGCGTCGCGGTGGAGACGGGTGCACCCGACGCACTGTTCGACGATCCGCAGACCGAACGGCTGCAGAACTTCCTCTCGCAGGTGCTGTAACCGCGGTCCCCGGCAGTCGGACCCACGTTGGGTGCGCGTTCACCCGGACGTTCCCATTCCATTACTTGCGCCTTCTACGGTCGCCGGGTCGTCGCCCTTCTGCCAGGAGTACCTGTGAAGCTCAAGCCCCTTGCCCTTTTCGTGACTCACGACGGCCAGTCCTCGCGGTCGAACGTGACCTGCCGCTACAAGTGCGGCGACGCCTGTTCCCACGACGTGCCCAACACCTCGGGCGGCGGGTATTTCGGCGACATCGTGCGCACCGTCCTGTCGCGGCGCGGGGCACTCAAGGCGGGCGCGACCACCGTCCTTGCGGTCGGGGCGGGTGGTGTCCTCGCCGGGTGCTCGAACGACGCGACGGCGCAGACCGGTTCGCTGGGCGGTGGCTCACTCGAAGGCGGCAGCTCCGCGCCGGGAATGGGGTTCGCCCCGGTCGCGCCGAACACCCTCGACGAGGTCGTCGTCCCCGCCGGATACGAGCAGGCCGTCGTCATCCGCTGGGGTGACCCGGTGCTGCCGGACGCGCCCGCCTTCGACTTCGCGAACCAGACTGCCGCGGCACAGGAGCGGCAGTTCGGCTTCAACAACGACTTCGCCGGCCTGCTCCCGATCCCCGGGGAGCCGCTCGCCTACCTGCTCGTCGTCAATCACGAGTACAGCACCGAGCCGTTCATGTTCCACGGCTACGACCCCGAGAACCCGACCGACGAGCAGATCCGGATCGGGCTCGCCGCGCACGGCCTGTCGGTCGTCAAGGTCCGCGGCGACTTTCAGTCCGGCCGTCTCACCCCGGAATTCGGCCCGCAGAACCGCCGCATCACCGCGACCACCGAATTCCACGTCACCGGTCCGGCGGCCGGCTCGGCACTGCTCAGGACGTCCGCCGACCCGACCGGAACCAAGGTCCTCGGCACCCTGAACAACTGCGCGGGCGGGCTCACCCCGTGGGGCACCGTGCTGTCCGGCGAGGAGAACTTCAACCAGTATTTCGCGAACGCCGCACAGGTCACCGACGCCACCGCGGCCGCGCGCCTCAAGCGGTACGGCCTGTCCGGCGACGCCAGCGAACGCAAGTGGGAACGCCTCGACCACCGCTTCGACCTCACGCAGGAACCCAACGAGGCCAACCGGTTCGGCTATGTCGTCGAGGTCAACCCGTGGGATCCGGCGTCGACGCCGATCAAGCACACCGCCCTAGGACGGTTCAAGCACGAGGCGGCGACCATCCACGTCACCGGTGACGGCACCGTCGTCGCGTACAGCGGCGACGACGAGCGGTTCGACTACATGTACAAGTTTGTCTCCAGCCGCAAGATGGTGCCCGGCGGCGGACAGGCCAGCATGCGGCACAACCTGACGATCCTCGATGCGGGCACCCTGTACGTCGCGAAGCTCAGCGGTGACTCACCCGACGAGGTCGACGGTTCTGGGAAGCTGCCGTCCGACGGCCGGTTCTCCGGCAAGGGAGAGTGGATCCCGATCCTGCGCACCGGGGAGGACGGCCGCGGCGAGTCCCTCGTCGACGACATGTCGGCCGAGGAAGTGGCGGTCTTCACCCGGATCGCCGGGGACAAGGTCGGCGCAACCAAGATGGACCGGCCCGAGGACTTCGAGCCCAACCCGAAGACCGGCAAGGTGTACGTCGCCCTGACGAACAACAGCCAGCGCGGCACCGACGGGAAGGCGCAGGCGGACGAGGCGAACCCGCGCAGCAACAACAAGAACGGCCAGGTGCTCGAGATCGAGGACGACCACGCGGGCACCGACTTCGTGTGGAACCTGCTGCTGGTGTGTGGTGACCCGGCCGCCGCCGACACCTACTTCGGCGGCTTCGACAAGACACAGGTCAGCCCGATCTCCTGCCCGGACAACCTGGCGTTCGACCCGCACGGCAACCTGTGGATCTCCACCGACGGCAACGCACTCAAGTCGAACGATGGCCTGTTCGCGGTCGCGTTGGAGGGGGAGCGGCGCGGCGAGACCAAGCAGTTCCTCACCGTCCCGAAGGGCGGCGAAACGTGCGGCCCCATCGTCGACGGCCGGCGGGTCGTGTTGTGTGTGCAGCATCCTGGCGAGGTCGACGGAGCAAGCGCCGACAGGCCTCAGTCACACTGGCCCGACGGCGGCGCCGCGCAGCCGCGACCGTCCGTGGTCGCCGTGTGGCGCGGCGCGGGCGGCGCGGTCGGGTCGTAGCGCACCTGAGTTATGAGCCGAACGGGTTCGAGAACCGGTTGATGTCGCCGAGGCCGCCGCCGTAGATGTTCAGGTCGATCGCGGCGTTGACGCCGGGAATGCGGCCGGAGTCGGTGTACTGCCAGAACGTCCAGTGCGACCACCCGCCGGGCAGCGGTCCCGGCTGGTTCTTGCCGTTGTAGTCGGCGATCCACAGCGGATAGTGCGAGAACTCGGTGGTGTTCGCCATCGCGGTCCGCCAGAAGTGCGGGTACGTGTAGATGATCGGCTTGTCCCCGGTGAGCGACTCGACCGCCCTCAGGTAGCGGCGGGTCCAGTCGATCACCGCGGCCGGCGGCAGCCCCTTGGCGTCCTCGAGGTCCAGCACCGGCGGAAGGCCGCCGCTGACCACCGGGAACGCGGTCGCCGCGAAGAACGCGGCCTGCGCCTCCGGGGACGCCCGGACGTCGGCGTAGTGGTAGGCGCCGCGGACCATGCCCGCGAGCCGCATCCCGATCCCGTCCTGCACGAAGTACGGGTTGACGTAGTTCAGGCCCTCGGTGGCCTTGACCATCGCGAACTGATGCCCCGACGCGCGGACGGCGAACCAATCGATGCCCGCGCCGCCCGGGTGCTGCCAGGACGCGACGTCCGGCCCCTTGACGGGTCCGGCGGCCGCCACCCCGGGCAGGCCCATCGCAAGCGCCCCCGCCACCACCAGTGGCGCGAACCGGATGACATGTCGGATACGACGGGCAGGTCGGATACGACCACGGCGCGGCGACGTCATGGCACGACCCTAGACCGATACCCGAACCGTGATGTGGCGGCCGACACAATCGTTATCGCCTGTTCGAACGCGGCCCGCCCAGCCCAGCCAGTCCCCGCTCAGCCCAGCCAGTCCCCGCTCAGCCCAGCCAGTCCAGGACCGCCGCCGCCGTCCACGACTGCTGCATGCTGCCGAGGGGCTCCCCGGTGAACGGCTCGTAGTACTCGGCGAAGCTGCCGTCACTGGCCTGACGGAGACCCTCGGCGCGCAGCTGCCGGGACCGCTCGGCCCAGCCGCGACGCGCGAACGCCCAGGAGAACAGCCACGTCATCACCGGCCACACCGGCCCGCGCCAGTACTCGCTGGCCCGGAAGTCCGCGGACACCGGGGACGTCGACGGGGGCACCGCGTACTTCAGGTCCGGATGCCCACAGAAGCGGGGCCCCTCGAAGATCCGAAGCAGGGCCCGTTCGCTGTCGCGGGGCAGGCCGCCGCATAGCAGCGGCGCGAACGTCGCGAGCGTGTCGGTGCCGATCCACCGTCCGGACCGCAGGTCGAGGTCGCGGGCCGCGCCGGACCGCGGGTCGGTGGTCGCGACGACCCCGGCGCGGAACCGGGCCGCCCACTCGTGCAGGTCGCGGACGTCGGCGCGCGGGGCCGCATGCTCCTCGCCAATGGTGGCGAGCACGTCGCAGGCGAGCGCGAAGATCGCGCTGACGAACACGTCCTCGACCGCGAAGCTCATCGCCGACGCCAGGTCCGTGTCGTCGTAGCTGACCTGCTTCATCTCCTCAAGCAGCCACAGGTAGCGGTCGTATTCGGCGTCGCTGGGCCGCTGCGCCGGGTCCTCGACGATGATGGTGTCGGCACGCCGATAGGCCGGCACCGGCCCGGGTATCACGTTGGCGTACGGCATATCCCAGCGCGGGGAGTTGTCCATACCGGACTCCCAGCCGTGGTAGAGCGTCACCCGGCCCGACCCCTTCGGGTCGCGGGCGTGTGCGAGCCAGCGGTGCCAGCGCATCAGGTCGGGCCACCGGCGATCGAGGAACTCCTCGGCGACCGCGCGGGTGCTGCGGCCGTGCCTGCGGGAGTGGTCGAGGATCCGCTGCACCGCGATGGCGTGCACCGGGGGTTGGGTGATCCCGGAGGTCCGGGGTGTCGATGGGGCGGCCGCGGCCAGCTCGGTCGCCCAGCGGTCCGGCCCGGGGAAGTAGCCGTCGACACCGTTCGCGAACACGATGTGCGGGATCATTCCGTTGCGCCACTGCGCGGAGAGCAGGGTGTCGAGCTCGACGACGGCCCGCTCGACGCTCAGCGGCGCCAGCCCCACCGCGACGAAGGCCGCGTCCCAGCTCCACATGTGCGGGTACAGGCGGGGAGCGGCGCTGGTCATCGTTCCCAGATCATTGCCCCGCAGCAGGTAGGCGGCGCGCGCCGCGAGCTGGGTTGGCGTGAAACCGGGATCCGACATGCCCACCAGTGTGCGGCCCGCCGGGGCGCCATGCCCGCCGGGCCGGGGAGTTGCCGGTGCGTCAGCCCTTGGGCCGGGACACCTCGTCGGAGCTGCGGAACACCAGCCGCCCGTCGTCGAGCTTGATCGCCCACCGCTTGGCGAGCGCCCAGTCGCGGCCGTAGTCGGCCTCATCCTCGACCAGCGCACCACCGAAATCGTCGACGATGACGCCGGATTCCTGCGTCGGATCACCCTTGCCCGACACCGGGTCGGCCCTGGTCACCACGCTGTCGCCGACGGCGAACGGGACGCCCCCGGACTTCCCGCCCGGTGCTGCACCGGACCCCTTCGATTCCTTGCCGGATCCCATGTTCGCGACTTCCTTCCTGCTCGCCCGGGTCCGCACGGTCCGGTGGAACAACACGGACCACGGCGCCGATACGGCACCAGACTCGTAACCAGAATGTAGCTGACGCGCTACCTCCTTCGCCCGTCGGCGCGGGGTGATCATGGCCTCTCGAGTCTAGGTACGACCCGGCCACCCCGCAGCGCGCGACATGCACCGTCGACTCGATCGACCGAGTCCCGCTCCGGGGGCCTATCGTTCGACTCATGCGCCCGACAG
Organism: Rhodococcus sp. NPDC058505; assembly: GCF_042720095.1. Taxonomy (NCBI): domain Bacteria; kingdom Bacillati; phylum Actinomycetota; class Actinomycetes; order Mycobacteriales; family Nocardiaceae; genus Rhodococcus; species Rhodococcus sp. NPDC058505. The sequence continues at coordinate 14,438 of NZ_JBHXNB010000035.1, read as the reverse complement.
CACTGATCACCGGGGCAGGCCGCGGCCTCGGCGCCGCCATCGCCCGTGAGCTCGCCCCGACCCACGACCTCCTCCTCGGTGCCCGCACGGCGGATTCGCTGACCGCGATCGTCGCCGAACTCGACTCGGCCCGCGGATGGCCGGTGGACCTGACCGATCATGCCGCCGTTGCCGCTGCGGTCGCGGGCATCGACCGGCTGGACGTCCTGGTGCACAACGCAGGCGTCGCGGAGATCGGCACCGTCGAGGGCACCCCGATCGCGGCGTGGCGGGACATGTACGAGGCCAATGTGCTTGCCGTCGTCGAGCTGACCCGGCTGCTACTTCCCGCGCTCCGTTCCGCGAATGGCCATGTGGTGCTGATCAATTCGGGTGCGGGCCTACGCGCCAACCCGGGATGGGGCGGCTATGCGGCGAGCAAGTTCGCGCTGCGTGCGTTCGGCGATGCCCTGCGCGCGGAGGAACCGGCGCTGCGCGTCACCTCCGTCCACCCGGGGCGGATCGACACCGACATGCAGCGCGCGATCGTCGCCGCGGAGGGCGGGACCTACGAGCCCGCGCGGTTCCTCGCGACCGCCTCGGTCGCGCGGGCGGTCCGGGGCGCCGTGGACGCGCCGCGCGACGCGCACCCGACGGAGATCGTGCTGCGCCCGACCGGGCGCTGACCGGCCAACCGCGCAGGGCGGCGGCTACTTCCGTTCCACCAGCACGCAGCGAGCGCCGGAGAAGATCGTCGGCATGCACTTGTTGCAGTGGATGCACAGCGACCGGGTGCGCTCGTCCGCGGCGATCCGGTTGACCAGGTCGGGTTCGCGGAGCAGGGCGCGGGCCATCGCGACGAACTGGAACCCCTCCGCCATCGCGGTGTCCATGCCCGCCCGGTCGGTGACGCCGCCGAGCAGCACGAGCGGCAGGTCGACGGCGGCGCGGATCTGCCTGGCGGACTCGAGCATAAACAGCGGCTCGTACGGGTACGTGCGGATGAACTTCTTGCCGACCGCCTTCACCCCGGCCCGGAGCAGCGGCTGCGACATCGCCTGCGCGAACTCGTGCACCGGGGCGTCGCCGCGGAACAGGTACATCGGGTTGAGCAGCGAGCTGCCCATCGTCAGCTCCAGCGCGTCCAGCCCGCCGTCGGCCTCGAGCCACTGCGCGACCTGGATCGCCTCGTCGACCCAGAAGCCGCCGGGGACACCGTCATCGATGTTCAGTTTCGCGAGGATCGCGATTCGGTCGCCGACCGCCTCCCGGACGGCGAGCGCGATGTCCCGGACGATGCGGGCCCGGTTCTCCAGCGACCCGCCGTAGCCGTCCTTGCGATGGTTCGTCGCCCGGCTGAGGAACGAGCTGGCGAAGTAGTTGTGCCCGAAGTGGATCTCGACGGCGTCGAAGCCGCCCTCGATCGCGTGCCGCGCGGCGTCCGCGTGCGCGGCGGTGATCCGGGCGATGTCGTCCCGGGTCGCGGACCGCGTCATCTTCATGCTCAGCGGATTGAAGGAGGGGGACGGAGCGAGGGCGGGATACCCGTTCGACTTCGCGTTGGCCACCGGCCCGGCGTGGCCGATCTGGGCGGACGCGGCGGCCCCCTCTGCGTGGATAGCGTCGGTGAGCCTGCGCAGTCCGGGCACCACCTCGGGCCGCATCCACAGCTGCCCGTACTCGGTGCGGCCCTCGGGCGCGACCGCGCAGTAGGCCACGGTCGACATCCCGACCCCGCCGGCGGCGGGGCGCCGGTGGAACTCGATGAGGTCGTCGGTGACCAGGGCGTTCGGGGTCTTCCCCTCGAAGGTGGCCGACTTGATGATGCGGTTGCGCAGGGTGATCGGGCCGAGCTTGGCTGGCGCAAGCACGTCGGGGTTGGTCACGTCGATGTCCTCCGGTCGCGGGTCACCCGAGCCTAGGACAATTCCGTTACCAGTGGAACCGTAATTGTCGTTTCGGTGCGCGCGGGGCGGTAACGATTCCGCGCGAACGTCGGCGGACATCGCGGGCGGGGCCTAGCCTCGCGGGCAGCCCACCCACGGAGGTTCGCCCATGCGTCACACCCTGATCACCCTCGCATCCGCGGCCGCCGCCGCGCTCCTGCTCTCGGTCGCGCCCGCCGGGGCGGACCCGACGCCCGCCCCGACGTACTACGTCTCGCTCGGGGACTCCCTGGCCACCGGATACCAGCCGGACACCGCCACCAACGAGGACTTCGCGTACACCGACCGGATCTACGCCGCACTGCGCGCCGAGGAGCCGACCCTGCAACACGTCCGGCTCGGCTGCGCCGGCGAGACCACCGAGACGATGATGAACGGCGGCAGGTGCGTGTACCCGGATGCGACCTCGCAACTCGACGCGGCAACACGGTTCCTCACCGAGCATCGCGGGCAGGTCCGGTACGTCAGCGAGGGGATCGGCGGCAATGACGTCAACCACTGCCTCAGCGGATCGGGGTCCGGCGGGCTACCCGACATCGGGTGCATCACAGACGAACTCGCGACGATTCGGCAGAACATCGCCACGATGAACAGTCAGCTGACGGAGGCGGGCGGCCCGGACGTCCGCTACGTCGGGATGACCTACTACGACCCGGCCCTCGCCGGCTGGATCGGCGGCGGCACCGGCAGGCTCGTCGCCAACGCCACCGCCGTCGCCAACAACGTGCTCAGCGCCACCATCGCCGACGCCAACGCGTCCGCGGACTGGAAGACCGCCGACGTCGCAGCGGCGTTCGCCAACAACGATTTCGGCAACCCCGTCACCCTCCCCGGCATCGGGGAGGTGCCGCACAATGTCGCCCAGATCTGCCGGTGGACATGGATGTGCACCCCCTACAAGGACATTCACGCCAACAGGGAGGGACACCAGGTGATCGCCGACACGTTCCTGCCGGTATTGACCGGAGCCGAGCCCGGACTCGGATCCGGGTCGGCGGCCGGATCGCTCGCGGACGGCTCCTGACCGGGGCCGGGCCGGTCAGTGCGCGGCGAAGTCTCCGTAGCCGCCCTTGAAGAAGAGCAGCGGCTGACGATCGACGTCGGCGGTCAGGTCGGTGATGCGGGCGATCACGATGGTGTGGTCACCGGCGTCGTGCTCGACCTCGACGGTCGCGTCGATCCGGGCCAGCGTGCCGTCCAGCGCGGGCGCACCGTTCGGGGCCGTCGACCAGGAGACGCCGGCGAACTTGTCGGCGCCGCTGGTCGCGAACTGGCCGCAGATGTCCTTCTGGTCGTGCGCGAGCACGTTGATGCACAGGTGCCGGGCCTCGCGCAGCAGCGGCCAGCTCTTCGACGTCTTCGTCGGGCAGAACGAGACGAACGGCGGCTCGAGCGACAGCGACACCACGGACTGGCAGGTGAACCCGAGGGGGCGCTCGCCGTCGTGCGCGGTGATCACCGCGACACCCGTGCAGAAGTGGCTCATCACCTTGCGCAAGGTGGCGGCGTCGGGACCGGACAGCTCGATGTGCTCGGCGACAGCGGTCTGTTCTGCACTCATGTGTGATTCCTCCTGACGAAACGGGCCCCGACAGGATCGAGTGCCAGCAGGCACTATGCCATCCGATGTCCCGGTCAGTGGGCTCGCTCCCGGTATTCGGCGGCCAGCCCGGTTTCCGGCCGACGTCGGCGGGCGGGAGCGACAGTGCCGGGCTCCCGATCAGCGGGAACCGGGCGACGGCTGGCGCGGCGCCGGGCCTAGCGTCGGTCATCGGCACCGATCGGAGGCAACGCATGGAGACCCTGCAGCACGAGGACGGCCGGTTCGTCGTCGACCCCGACAGGATTCGCGCGTTCGCGGACGCGACCGGGTGCACCAACACCGCCTACCGGGACTCCCGGCCCGTCGTCCCCCCGACCTACCTGTGCGGCACCGACCCCGTCGCCGGCGGGCACGACCTGCCGCTCGAACGCGACTGCCGGTTCTTCGGGCTGCCTCCCCGCGCGGGCGACCTGCTCCGGGTCACCGTCCGCGACGGCGACCACGACCGCCTCACCGAGTACCGGGACGCGGACGGCAGGCTGATCGCGGACGCCTGGACCCAGGGGTCGGGCGGGGACACCGCGGCCGTCGGGCTGCTCGCGAACTACGCCACCGACTGGCTCGGCGCCGAGTCGGTCCGCCGGTTCCGGACCCGGCTGGTCGAGCCGGTCGCCGCGGGCGAGGCGCTCTCCTGCACCGGGGAGGTGCTGCAGGAGTACACCGCGGACGGGGAGCCGCGCATCGACGTGGTGCTCACCGCCGTCGCGGGCGGGGGACGGATCGCGGCCCGCGCCTGGGCCACCTTCGCCCGCGCCGCCTGACACCCCGTTCGGGTTCCGTAATGTCACATTGGCTCACGTGACGTTCCCCAATGTGACATTACGGAACCTCGGGTTGGTCAGCGGGCGACCATGTCCTCGGGGCCCCAGATCGCCTTCATGCTGGTGATCTTGGCGTCGTCGTCGAAGGTCATCACGTCGATGACGGAGATCTCGACCTTCTGCTCACCCATGTGGGTGGTGAGGGTGAAGTTGAACGCGGCGTGGTCGGCGGCGATCTTGACGATGCCGAGCTCGACGGTCTGCTCGAGCGGCTCGATGATGCCGTAGAACTCGCGCAGCGCCGCCTCGGTGGTGCGCGGCTCGGTGCCGACCGGATCCTCGACGGTCGCGCCCGGCGCGTACAGCGCGAGCACGTCGTCGACGGTGCCCCCGGCGACCGACTTCACGTACGACTCGATGGTGGCCTGAATGCTCTCGCGTGACGGTGCCATGCCGGTTTCCCTTCGATTTCTAGAACACGTTTCAGAATCGAAGAGTACCGGCACGACACGCGCCCCGCCGCCCGTTGAATGGGGGTTCATGGGTCATTCGCCTGCCGGACGTGACGCATGAACCCCCATTCATCGGATGCGGCGGCTCGCCTACTTGACGACGTTCACCATCTTGCCCGGGACGACGATCACCTTGCGGGGGGCGTTGCCCTCCAGGAACGCGACGATCTTCTCGTCCGCGAGGGCGGCGGCCTCGATGGTCTTCGGGTCGGCGTCCGCGGCAACGGTGATGCGGCTGCGAACCTTGCCGTTGACCTGGATCGGGTACTCGACGGAATCCAGGGCCAGCCACCTCTCGTCCGCGGTCGGGAACGGCCCGTGCGCCAGCGAGATCTCGTTACCGAGCCGGGACCACAGCTCCTCCGCGACGTGCGGCGCGACCGGTGCCAGCATCAGCACCAGCGGCTCCACCGCGGCCCGCGGCGCCCCGTCCGGGTACGCCTTGGTGAGGTGGTTGGTCAGCTCGATCAGCTTCGCGATCGCGGTGTTGTCGCGCAGCGCCGTGTAGTCGGCGGTGACCCCGTCGATCGCCCGGTGCACCGCCCGCAGGGTGTCCTCGGTCGGCTCGGCGTCGGTGACGCGCAGCGCCCCGGTCTCCTCGTCGACGACGGTGCGCCACGCGCGCTGCAGGAACCGCTGCGCGCCGACGACGTCCTTGGTGGCCCACGGCCGGGAGGTGTCCAGCGGGCCCATCGACATCTCGTAGACGCGCAGCGTGTCGGCGCCGTAGTCGTCGCAGATCTCGTCCGGCGCAACGGCGTTCTTCAGGGACTTGCCCATCTTGCCGTACTCGCGGTTAACCTCGGCACCCTCGTAGAAGTACTTGCCGCCCTCCTCCACGACGTCCGCGGCAGGCACGTACACGCCGCGGCTGTCGGTGTACGCGTACGCCTGGATGTAGCCCTGGTTGTACAGGCGTCGGTACGGCTCGGACGAGCTGACGTGCCCGAGGTCGAAGAGCACCTTGTGCCAGAACCGCGAGTACAGCAGGTGCAGCACCGCATGCTCGACGCCGCCGACGTACAGGTCGAGGCCGCCGGGATCGTTCGGGCCGTGCAGCTCCGGCCGCGGACCCATCCAGTACTGCTCGTTCTCCTTGGCGCAGAACGCATCCGAGTTTGTGGGGTCGATGTAGCGCAGCTGGTACCAGGAGCTGCCCGCCCACTGCGGCATCACGTTGGTGTCGCGGTGGTAGCTCTGCATGCCGTCGCCGAGGTCGAGCTCGACGTTCACCCAGTCCGACGCCTTCGCCAGCGGCGGGGACGGCTCGGAGCTCGCGTCGTCCGGGTCGAAGGACACCGGGGCGTAGTCCTCGACCTCCGGAAGTTCCACCGGCAGCGCGGAATCCGGCAGCGCGTGCGCGAGCCCCTGCTCGTCGTAGACGACCGGGAACGGCTCACCCCAGTACCGCTGCCGGGCGAACAGCCAGTCCCGCAGCTTGTACTGGATGGTGCCCTCGCCGCGGCCGTCGGCCTCGAGTCGGGCGATGACGGCCTTCTTCGCCTCGGCGATGCTCAGCCCGTCGAGATAGTCGGAATTCACCAGCGGGCCGTCGCCGGAGTACGCGACCTCGGTGATGTCGCCGCCCGCGATGACCTCGACGATCGGCAGGCCCAGTTCGGTGGCGAACTCCCAGTCGCGGTGGTCGTGGCCGGGCACGGCCATCACGGCGCCGGTGCCGTACCCGGTGAGCACGTAGTCGGCGATGAACACCGGAACCTTGTGCCCGTTCACCGGATTGACCGCGTAGGAACCGAGGAAGACGCCGGTCTTCTCCTTGCTTTCCTGCCGCTCGAGGTCCGACTTCGCGGCGATCGCGGCGCGGTAGGCGGCGACCGCCTCGGTCGGGGTCGCGGCGCCACCAGTCCAGCGCGGGTCGGTGCCGTCGGGGTACACGTCGGCGACGAGCGTGTCGACGAGGTCATGCTCGGGGGCGAGCGCGACGTAGGTGGCTCCGAACAGGGTGTCGGCGCGGGTGGTGAACACCTCGATGTCGTAGTCCGGGGCAACGGAGGCTTGCTCCCGATGCGCGGCGAACTTGACCCGGGCGCCCTGGCTGCGTCCAATCCAGTTGCGCTGCATGGACTTGACCTTCTCCGGCCAGTCCAGGTACTCGAGGTCGTCGGTGAGCCGGTCGGAGTAGGCGGTGATCCGCATCATCCACTGCCGCAGGTGCTTCCGGAAGACTGGGAAGTTGCCGCGCTCGGAGCGTCCGTCGGCGGTGACCTCCTCGTTGGCCAGTACCGTACCCAGTCCGGGGCACCAGTTGACCATCGAATCCGACTGGTAGACAAGGCGGTACGAGTCGAGTTCGGCATGCTTCTCGGCGGCCGACAGGTCCGCCCAGGCGCGGCCGTCGGCGGGAGAGCGGGTGCCCGCGGCGAACTCCGCCTCCAACTCGGCAACCGGGCGGGCCCGATTCAGCTCGGTGTCGTACCAGGCGTTGTAGATCTGCAGGAAGATCCACTGCGTCCAGTGGTAGAAGTCGACGTCGGTGGTGGCGACGGACCGGCGCTCGTCGTGCCCGAGACCGAGACGGCGCAACTGCCGCGTCATGTTCGCGATGTTCGCCTCGGTGGTGGTGCGGGGGTGGGTGCCGGTCTGCACCGCGTACTGCTCGGCGGGCAGTCCGAACGCGTCGTACCCGAGGGTGTGCAGCACGTTGTGCCCGTTCATCCGGTGGAACCGGGCGAACACGTCCGTCGCGATGTAGCCGAGCGGGTGACCCACGTGCAGGCCCGCACCGGACGGGTACGGGAACATGTCCTGCACGAACAGCTTGTCCGCGGGCAGCTCACCGGCGAGATCACCGACCGGGTTGGGGGCGTTGAAGGTGCCCCGCTCGCGCCACTGGTCCTGCCAGTGCGCCTCGATACGGCCCGCGAGGTCCGCGGTGTAGCGGTGCTGGGGGGTCGCGTCGCCGCCTGGCTGCTGCACTGACTCGGTCACTGTTCGCTGTCTTCTCTGCGCGGGGGTCTGAGGAGCCTGCGAGGGTGGACACGGCTGCGGCCGGTCGCCGCGGGCTCCGCGGTCAGGGGCGTCCGCGCCCGGATTCCGGGCAGGATTTCCCGAGACCAGCTTAGGGCGTCACCCTCGGACGCCCACGGGACGGCCCCCGACGTACCCTGGTGGTCGTGCTCATCGTTGCAAGCGTGCTGTTCGTCGTCGCCGTCGTCGTCGGAGGCGTCGCGGTCGCCGGGATGACCGGGCGACTGCCGCGCAACCGCTGGGCCGGGGTCCGCACCCCCGACACCCTCGCCTCCGAGGAGGCCTTCACCCTCGCCAATCGGATCGCCGGGCCGACGCTGGCCGCGGCCGCGTTGCTACTGGTCATCGGCGGGGTCGGCGCGCTGGCTCTGCCCACCGTCGGTGGCCTCGCGGTCGCGGCGGTCGCCGTCGTCGCCGCGCTGGTGACCGCCGGCTACGGCGGCGCCATCGGAGCCAGGGCCGCCGCGGCGGCAGCTCCCGCGGGCTGCGGTGACGCCTGCGGCTGCGGGCACGAGGCCACCGCGCCCGACGCCACCGTCTCGGTGTGCGCAACCGAGTCGCCCGCGGACGCCGCGGCCGCCGCGGACTGCGGCACCGACTCCTGCGGTTCCTGCTCCCTCAAGGGCGCCTGCCTGCCGCACTGACTCCCCTCCGGCAACCGGACGCCGGTTGATCGCCCAGGCACCGCGCCGGAGGACCTCCCTAGACTTCCGAATATATTCCGAATAGCATTGCTGCATGACCAGCGCAGCCATGACGACCAGGCGTTCCTCGGACCTGAGCAAGCACTCCGCCGAGGTCTTCGCCGAGGCCGAGGAGCACCCCGTGACGGTGACCCGGCGCGACGGCGAAGCGCTGGTGTTGATGTCGCAGCGCGAGGCGGAGGGTCGTACTCGTTTGCTGAACTTCGCCGCCCAACTCATCACGGTCACCCTTGACGACACCGGTTCTCTCGCCGACCGAATGAGCAGGGCCTTCCCCTGGATGCTTGCGCTGTCGCCGGCGGATCGGGAGTCCTGCGCCCAAGACCTCGTCGATGCCGCGCGCGCCTCGTTCTCCACCAACCAGCCGCATCTGGCGATGGCCGAGCTGACATCGTGGAAGGAGACGGCCACGGCTGTGGCGGCGGGGCTTGGCGGCGCCGACGTCGAATGGCTCGACGAGGAGAAGAGCGTGGAGCGTCCCTGATCGTGGTGGCAGCGAAGAAGGGCGAGTTGGTTTCCCGACCTCCGAAGAAGAGTGAGTACGAGCTCCGGTTTGCGACCTCGGATGCGCGTAGAGGCTGGCAGGACCTCGTCGCGACCATCCGCAACCCGATGACAGAGACCTGGGACTTCCTGACGCGGACACCCCTGTCCACGACACCAACGAACTATCGACTCAAGGGTGAGCTCGGGGTGATCTCGCGCGGCGGCACGAGCCACCAACGTTGGCAGCACAAGCCGACTGCGAGGGGTACCGCGCGCATTTGGTTTTACGTCCAGGAGCGCACGGTGTTCCTGGAGCAGGTGCACACGAGCCATCCGAACGAGACCAAGTAGGCGCGGGGCGCATAATCCGGCCATGAGCGAATCGCGGTCGTTCGACCCGGCCGGTGTGGTGTTCGGGGTCGCGGTGCCCCTGCTGTCCGCGGCAACGGTGCTGGTCACCGAGCTGACCTTGCGGTCCCGGCTGCCGGACACCCTCGCGATCCACTGGGGTGTCGGCGGCAGCGCCGACAGTTTCACCGCGACCGGGTCGGCGGCATGGACGTTCGTGCTGGTCATCGTCCTGGTCGGGGGCGGCTCCAGCGCGGTCGCCGCGCTCGCGCAGGCGATGCTGATGATGCGCCGCACCATGGTCATCGTGGGGTCCGCCGTCACCGGGCTGATGCTGACGCTGTGGCTCGGCCTGCTGGCCGCGAATCTGGATCTCACCGATCCGGCCGACGCGCGACTGTCCACCACGACGATCGTGGTCGGGATCCTGGTCGGTGGGGCGGTCGGCGTGGTCGGGGCGTCCCTGCTGCGGGACCATCGGGAACGGCGGTCGGCGACGGCGGCGCCCGACGCCCGGTTGCCGCGCGGGCCGGTGGACCTGCCGATCGTGGCCCGGGTCGGCCTGGGGACCGGCACCACGGCGGTGCTGGTCGGTGTCGCCGCCCTGGTGACGGTCGGGTTGTGCCGACTGGCGGGGTCGTGGTGGCTGATGGCGGTGTTCCTGCCGGTGAGCGCGCTGGTGATCGGGCTGCTGCGGTTCCGGGTGGTGGTCGACGAGTCGGGGCTGCGGGTGTTCAACATGGGCATGTGCGCGCTCGGGTACGGCGTCGACGAGCTCGAGGGCGCGAAGGTCACCGAGGTGGCGCCGTTCCGCGACTTCGGTGGCTGGGGTCTGCGGGCCAAGGGTCGCGGTAACTACGGCGTCGTCACCGAGACCGGGCCTGCTCTCGTCTTCACCGCCGCGAACGGGCAGCGGCTGACGGTCACCACGGATCGGGCGCCGGCGATGGCCGGTGCGCTCAACGCGCTCGCCGACCGTCGACACGGGTAGGCGGCACCGGCCGGAAACTGTCGCCGTGCGTGGGACCCCGACTTGACAGCTCAAGGGTCCGCGACGAACTCTTTAGCGCAGGCTGCCCTGCATTTGGGTACCCTCACCTAATTGCCGAGCTTCGCCGCCCACCCGAGGAGTGCACCCCCGTGCGACACCGTTCCACGCCGATCGCCGCAGCCCTCGTCTGCCTCGCCGCCCTCGCCGGGGCCACCGCCTGCGGCAGCGACGCGCCCGCGTCGACCGCGGCCGCCGCCACCAGCACCGCGACCGCCGCCGAGGACACCGCGCGCCGGGACGCGGCCCTCGCGCAGTTCCCGGCGACCCCGCCGGCCACGGTGGTCACCGCCTCGGTGCCGCTGGCGGAGGTGCTCACCCTGCTCGGTGTCCCGGTCGCCGGTGTGCCGTCCACCACGACGCAGCAGCTGCCGACGACGCTGGACTCCGTGCCGCGCATCGGCACCGTGAAGGCGCTCGACGTGGAGAAGATCGTCAGCCTCGGCCCGGACCTGGTGGTCGCCGCCGAGGGCGCGCGGGAGGCGGTCGCGGCCACCCTGACGTCGACCGGCATCCCCGGCGCCTACCTCGAGACCGAGAGCTTCGGCGACCTGCGGTTCGCGGTGCAGGTGCTGGGCGAGGCCTTCGGCCGGCAGGACCGCGCCGCCGAGGTCCTGGCCACGATGGATACCCACGCCGCGCGGCTCGCCGAGTCCGGGACCCCGGGCGAGAAGGTGCTGGTCCTGATCGGCGCCGCGGACTCCTTCATGGTGATGAACAACAACTCCTTCCTCGGAAGCCTGATCCAGCTGGCCGGCGCCGACAACGTCGCCGACTCGGCGCTCGGCGCGACGGAGACGTTCAGCGCGGTGAACCTGGAGAACATCATCGCCGCGGCGCCCGACGTGGTGCTGGTGCTGCGCTCCGGCGACGTCGCGGCCGGTCAAGCCGCGTTCGACGCGGAGGTCGCGAAGAACCCGGCGTGGACGAGCCTGCCCGCGTACGCGAACGACCGCATCCACGTCCTCGATTACGCGACCTTCGGCTACACCTCGGTGACCGGACTCGACAGGGCCGTGCCGACCCTGGCGGGCGTGCTCACCCCGTGAGCGCCCCGCCGACCGCGAAGGCCGCGCCGCCCGCGGGTGACCCGTCGACCGCGGGGTCGGCCCCGACCCCTACCCGCGGCCGGTCCCGGTGGGCGCTGCCCGCCGCCTGGATCCTGCTCGCCGTGGCCACCGTCGTCAGCCTGGGCCTGGGCAGCGTGCACATCTCGCCCGCGGAGATCCTCGCCATCCTGTCGGGGGCGGGCGAGCCGGGGTCGTTCGACACGATCGTGTGGGACGTGCGGTTGCCGCGGGTCCTGCTGGCGCTGCTGGTGGGGTCGGCGATCGCGGTCTCGGGTGTGCTGCTGCAGACGGTGATGGGCAATCCGCTGGCGGATCCGGGGCTGACCGGGGTCACCAGCGGGGCCGCGGCCCTGGTCCTGGTGATCCTGCTGGCCGCCCCCGCCTACCACTCGATGATCCCGGTGGCCGCCTTCGTCGGCGGCGTGGTCGCCGCGACGATCGTGTACGCGTTGGCATGGCGGCGCGATGGCATCAAACCGCTGAACATCATCCTCGCCGGTGTCGCGGTCAACGCGCTCGCGGGCGCGTTCATCGCGTTCCTGTCGCTGCGCTACAGCGAACGCCTGCCCGCCGCGATCCAGTGGATGAACGGCAGCCTCGCCGCGAAGAGCATGAGCTCGGTCTGGATGATCCTGCCCTACATCGCGATCGGTCTCGCCGTCTCGCTGCTGTGCGTCCGCTCGGCGAACGTGATGCGGCTCGGCGACGACGTCGCCCGCAACCTCGGCGAGGGCGTGAACCTCACCCGCATCCTGCTGTCGCTGGTTGCGGTGTTCCTGGCCGCGATCGCGGTGTCCGCGGTCGGCATCATCGGCTTCGTCGGCCTCGTCGTCCCGCACATCGCCCGGATGATCGTCGGCTCGAATCACGCCGTGCTGATCCCGATGAGCATCGCCGTCGGCGCCCTGTTGGTGTTGATCTCGGACACCGTGGGGCGAACCGCGTTCAGCCCCACCGAGATCCCCGCGGGCATCATCATGGCGGCGATCGGCGCCCCCTACTTCCTCTACCTGATGCGTCGACAGGGAGCGCGGTAATGCTGCTCGAGGGGCGGGGCCTGGGAATCTGGTACGGCGACAAGCGGATCGTCGACGACGTCTCGATCGCGGTGGGGTCGAACGAGGTGGTCACCCTGATCGGGCCGAACGGGTCCGGCAAGTCCACCATCTTCAAGGCGCTGAGCGGCCGGCTCGCCCCGCGCACCGGAGCCGTCCTGTTGGAGGGTGCGGACCTGACGTCGTGGTCGGCCCGCAGGCGGGCCAGGGCGATCGGCATGCTCAACCAGAAGAACACCGCGCCAGAGGACATGACGGTCCGCGAACTCGTCGGCTACGGCAGGCACCCGCACCGCCGCTGGTACGAACGGTCCACCGCCGACGACGGGGAGGCCGTCGACTGGGCGATCGCGCACACCGAACTGAAGGCTCTCGCGGAGCGTCCGGTGTCGCAGCTGTCCGGCGGCGAGGCGCAACGGGCGTGGCTGGCAATGGTTCTCGCGCAACGGCCGCGGGTGCTGCTGCTCGACGAGCCGACGACCTACCTCGACATCGCGCACCAGCACGAGGTGCTCGAGGTGGTCACCTCGCTGAACCGGACCCTGGGCATCTCGGTGCTGATGGTGCTGCACGACCTGAACCAGGCGGCGACGTTCAGCGACCGCATCGTCGCGCTGTCCGGGGGTCGGGTCGTCGCCGACGGCGCCCCGGCCGCGGTGCTCACCCCCGACCTGATCCGCGACGTGTACGGCATGGAGGCCGAGGTGCAGGCGCATCCCGGCACCGGCCACCCCCGAATTCACCTGGTCCGGCGGCAATGGACCATTGCCGCGAATGTCCCCACCCCCGAGGAGAACCGATGCTGACCGATACCGAACTCGAGAAGTCGCTGACCGGCTACCGCGACTTCCTCGCCACCCGCAAGACCGTCGTCATCGCGACGAAGGACGAGACCGGGGAGCCGTTCCAGTCGATCGCCCCGTTCGTCGCGGACGACGGCGCCCTGTACGTCTACGTCAGCGAGGTCGCCGACCACTACCGGTACCTGCGGGACGCGGACACCGCGCGGGTGATGATCCACGGCGACGAGTCGACGGCCGCCAACATCTTCGGGGTCGAGCGGGCCAGCTTCGTCTGCGACGTCGAGCAGCAGCCGGAGGAGGGGAACGAGGGCGTCTTCGAGAAGTTCGGTGAGAGCACCAACCCGAAGATGGTCCAGTTGCTCCGCGGCCTCGACTTCCACCTGTTCCGGCTGACCCCGCGCGCCGGCCGCTACGTCGTCGGCTTCGGCAAGGCCTTCGAGGTCAGCTTCGACGGCAGCCGCTTCGAGCACGTCGTCATCGACAAGAAGCCGGGCGCCGCGCAGAACGCCTGACCGGACCGGGCGGCCACCGACACCCCGTGCCGGTGGGTGTCGGCGCCACCGGCACGGCAGAGGTCACGGCGTCAACGGTGTGGCCGCTGCCCGGTGCGCCGCCGCAGCCGCGTCCCGTCGAGGGTGTGGTCGCGGCCGATCAGGTCGATCTGCCGTTCGGTGAGCCCGACGCCGGCCGCCCGGACGAGCGCGTCGTCGTACGACCAGGACTCGGTGGGCGGCCGGAAGTCCCTGCCCGACAGGTCCGTTGCCAACTCCCGCACCGTGCGAGCCGTGACGTTGGCGGCGTGGAACAGTACGCCGCGGTCGACGTCGGTGGCGGTGCGGGCGAGGTGCGCGATCAGCGCGCCGAGGTCGTCGAACGCGATGGTGGACAGCCGGGCGGTCCCGTCGTCGACCCACGCACCGAGCGTGCCGAGCAGGTGCCGCAGCCCGGGCGCGAACCAGCGGTCGCCCGGGCCGTGCACGAAGCCGGGGAGGACGACGGTGCCGCCCGCATCGCGGGCGAGACGGTCCGCGGGACCGTCTCACCCGCGCCGCCGCGGACCGCCTGGGGGGCGTGACGGTGCGCGGCGGCGCGGGGGGCCCGGGGGGGCGGCCCCGGGGTCGGCGCCCGATCCTCC
>NZ_JBHXNB010000034.1:0-30178 GCF_042720095.1 Rhodococcus sp. NPDC058505 | reverse complement strand
GCACCGCTTCTGCGGTGCCGCGGCCGTCGCCGTTGGCGGCGATTTATGGGATTGCCCGGCGGTCGCTTCCGGCGCCACTGATAGAGTTCTGGAGTTCACCCGACCATCGGGCGCTCTCGCCCACCCTCACCTCGTCGTGCCCAGGAGGATTCTTGCTTTCCGCCTTCGTCTCGGCCTTCAGGACTCCAGACCTGAGGCGGAAGATCCTCATCGCACTCGGACTGATCGCGCTCTACCGGCTCGGTGCGACGGTGCCGTCGCCCGGCGTCGACTACGGCAACGTCAAGGCGTGTATCGATCAGATCTCGGGCAGTGAGCAGGCGGGCATCTACTCGCTGATCAACCTGTTCTCCGGTGGCGCGCTGCTGCAGCTGTCGATCTTCGCGATCGGCATCATGCCGTACATCACGGCGAGCATCATCGTGCAGCTGCTGACCGTCGTCATCCCGCGGTTCGAGGAACTCCGCAAGGAGGGCCAGTCCGGCCAGGCGAAGATGACGCAGTACACCCGGTACCTGTCGATCGCGTTGGCGATCCTGCAGTCCACCGGCATCGTCGCCCTCGCCGCCCGCGGCCAGCTGCTGCAGGGCTGTCAGGAGCCGATCCTCGCCGACGACTCGGTGTTCGCGATGGTCACCATCGTGCTGGTGATGACCGCGGGCGCGGCACTGGTCATGTGGATGGGTGAGCTGATCACCGAACGCGGCGTCGGCAACGGCATGTCGCTGCTGATCTTCGCCGGCATCGCGTCCCGGCTCCCGTCCGAGGGCGGGGCCATCCTCGACTCGCGCGGCGGCCTGATCTTCGCCGCGGTCTGCGTGGCGCTGCTGGTGCTGATCGCCGGTGTCGTGTTCGTCGAGCAGGGCCAGCGCCGGATCCCCGTCCAGTACGCGAAGCGGATGGTCGGCCGCAAGATGTACGGCGGCTCGTCGACGTACCTGCCGCTGAAGGTCAACCAGGCGGGTGTCATCCCGGTCATCTTCGCGTCGTCGCTGCTGTACCTGCCGAACCTGATCGCGCAGCTGACCGGCGCGACGAGCACCACGGACCCCAGCTGGTGGCAGCGGATCATCAACGAGTACCTGGTGAACCCGGCGAACCCGGTCTACATCCTCATCTACTTCCTGCTCATCGTCTTCTTCACCTACTTCTACGTCGCGATCACCTTCAACCCGGAGGAACGCGCCGGCGAGATGAAGAAGTTCGGCGGCTTCATCCCCGGGATTCGTCCCGGCCGTCCGACCGCGGACTACCTCCAGTACGTGCTCAGCCGCATCACGCTGCCGGGCGCCATCTATCTCGGTCTGATCGCCGTGCTGCCCAACTTCTTCCTCGCGCAGGGGACGTCGGGTACCAGCATCTTCGGCGGCGCAGCCGTGCTGATTCTCGTCAGCGTCGGCCTCGACACCGTCAAGCAGATCGAAAGTCAGCTCATGCAGCGCAACTATGAAGGGTTCCTCAAGTGAGACTCGTCCTCGTTGGACCTCCCGGTGCCGGTAAGGGCACCCAGGCCGAAATCCTGTCGGAGAAGCTCGGCGTTCCGCACATCTCGACGGGCGACCTGTTCCGCGCGAACATCGGGCAGCAGACGGCGCTCGGCCTCGAGGCGAAGAAGTACATGGATGCCGGGGACCTGGTGCCCAGCGAGATCACCAACAACATGGTCAAGGCCCGGGTCGCCGAGCCGGACGCCGCGAACGGCTTCCTGCTCGACGGGTTCCCCCGCACCGTCGACCAGGCGGAGGCGCTGAAGGCGATCCTCGCCGGGCTGAACGTGTCCCTCGACGGCGTGCTCGCGTTCGAGGTCGAGGACGACGTCGTGGTTGAGCGGATGCTGGCCCGCGGCCGCGCCGACGACACCGAGGACGTCATCCGCAACCGGATGCGCGTCTACCGCGAGGAGACCGCACCGCTGCTCGACTACTACGCGGGCAGCACCGTCACCGTCGACGCCGTCGGTGAGATCGACGAGGTCAACGCCCGCGCGCTCGCCGCGCTCGGCAAGTAAGAAGAGGATCCGCTCGTGGGGTTTCGTCGTAAGAAGGTCGTCCCGTTCCGCACCGCCGGTGAGCTCGACGCCATGGCCGCGGCCGGGGCGATCGTCGGCGCGGCCCTGGTTGCGGTGCGGGCCGCGGCCACGCCCGGGGTCAGCACCCTGGACCTGGACCGGATCGCCGAACAGACGATCCGGGATGCCGGCGCGGTGCCGTCGTTCCTCGGCTATCACGGCTTCACCGGCTCGATCTGCTCGTCCGTGAACGACCGCGTGGTGCACGGCATCCCGTCCTCCGGCGACGTCCTCGCCGAGGGCGACCTGGTGTCCATCGACTGCGGCGCGATCCTGGACGGCTGGCACGGCGACTCCGCCTGGACGTTCGGGGTGGGGGACCTGTCCGACGCGGACCGCGACCTCAGCGACGCCACCCGGCTGTCGATGGAGGCGGGGATCGCGGCGATGCTGCCCGGGGCCCGGCTCACCGACATCTCGCACGCGATCGAACTGGGCACCCGGGCCGCGGAACGGTCGCACGGCCGCAGCTACGGCATCGTCGACGGCTACGGCGGGCACGGCATCGGCCGCGAGATGCACATGGAGCCGTTCCTCGCCAACGAGGGCAAGCCAGGCAAGGGCCCGGAACTGGTGGTCGGGTCGGTCCTCGCGATCGAGCCGATGCTCACCCTCGGCACCACCGAGACCGAGGTCCTCGACGACGACTGGACCGTGGTGACGATCGACGGATCCCGCGCCGCGCACTGGGAGCACACCGTCGCGGTCACCGAGGACGGTCCGCGGATCCTCACGCTCCGCCCCGAATAGCACGCACCCGACGAGCGGGCGGCGGCACCGGACTCGGTGCCGCCGCCCGTTTCGCGTCTCCGATGTCAGAACACGATGCAGGCGACGCCGAACACGTTGAAGCCGTTGCCGACGGTGACCGGCGCCGCGCTCACACCGCCCCCTGCGCCGACATCGTTGGCGTTGACCACGAACTTCCCGGTCGCGTTCGGTGTCCAGGTTGCCTCGACGGTGTCGTTGACAGCGGTGGAGGTGTCGGTGCCGAACTTCGTCCAGGCGCCGCCCGGATCCGGGCGCGAGAAGAACTCGACGGTCTCCGCGTTCTCGGTTGCCTTGGCGGTCACCTTGTACGGGCAGGTGGTGCCGTAGTCGGCGGTCCCGACCCGGATGTTGAGGCCCGGCTCGATTGCGACGCTGCCGGGTGCGACATCTGCCGAGGCGACGGGCGGGGCCATCAGCAGCGCGGCGGCGGCGCCTGCTCCCGCGGCGAGGACCGCGGCTCGGGGACGGGTGACATGTCGGGACATGGTGACCTCCTGCGACTGCGCCGGGTACCTGCCGGGTATCCGGTGGGGTGGTCGCGGCCGGGGGAAGGAGGAGGCGTGAGGCGGGGACGGCACGCGATGCCGACGCCGTGCGGGATGTACACCGCACCAATTCAGACTACGACGGAGGTCAACCGGGTCAGGGGGCTTCCGATCCCGGCTATCGTCGCGGGCATGGATGCGGACCGGATCGAGCAGCTGTGCGCGTCACCGGGCGGTGGTGTCCTGCTCGGATGGCTCGCCGACGGCACACACACCCTGGTGGACCTGGCCGATCCGATCGCGGGCCCGTCCGTGGTGTCGGCGGCGGTCGCCGAGCTGAGCCCGTGGTGGGACGGCCACGCGGATACCGTTGAGGCTGCCCTCCGGTGTGGCCGGGAGCATCGGGACCTTGCCGCCGACGTGGTGGACCTGGCTGGCGCGGCGGGTTGGTGGTCGCCGCTGCGCCGTGAGCGTCAGGTTTGGCTGAAGCCGTACGAGAGCCTGGACTTCCCCGACCCGGACACCCACTTCACGCCGACCGAGGTCGGCGGATTCGACCTGTATGCGCAGCGCCCGGCGGACCGGATCGCCACGTCGACCCTGACCTCGACGGCCCCCGACGACTGGTCCGCCCATCATGCGTGCGCCGCGGCGGGTCATGCAGATTGGGTCGACGACTACGAGGCCAGCACCCGGACCGTTCGGGTGTCGCCAGCGGCGCGCGTCGCGGAGATCGGCTCGGCCGCGGACTGGCACAACCTCGTCGCCCGGCACGGGGTCACCGCTGCTCCGGCGGACCGGTCGGACCCGCGGACCGACGGTGAACCGTGGGGATCGAACGGCGGTCGGGTGCCGGACTGGCCGGGTATCGCGGCCGCCTACGACGGGGTGCACATCACGCAGTGGGCCTTCCTCACGGCCACCCAGGTTCGGGTGGCGTCCCCGGCAGGCTGGTCGGAGTTGTGGGCATGCGCGGGGGAGGAGACGACCTGGCTGCGCTGGGTGTTCGAGGAGGTCGGCCCGCTCCGCCCGTTCGACCCGCGCGAGGAGATCCGATGACCGCCGATCCGGGCATGACGATCGCGGAGGTGGTCGCGCGGACCGGGCTCACCGCGCACACCCTGCGCTACTACGAGCGGGACGGGCTGATGCTCGCCGAGATCGGCAGGGCGTCGTCCGGGCACCGGAGATACACCGCATTCGATGTGGCGTGGATCGAACTGATCACCCGGCTGCGGGCGACCGGGATGCCGATCCGGGAGATTCAGCGGTACGCGGCGTTGGTTCGCGCCGGGGACGGCACCGAACCGGACCGGCTGGAGTTGCTGCTGGCGCATCGGGGCAGGGTGCTGGCGCAGCTCGCGGAGGTGACCGAGCACCTGGCCGCGCTCGATACGAAGATCGGGGTGTACACCGAGAGGGTCGCGGCGCGGGGCTTGACTTCGAGTGCGCTCGAAGACGTTGACTCGTCGCATGACACCCGACCTTGACACCAGAACCCTCGGACTCGACTCGCCCCTGACCGTCTCCACCCTCGGCCTCGGCTGCATGGGCATGTCGGAGTTCTACGGCCCCGCCGACGACGCCACCGGCATCGCCACCATCCGCCGCGCCCTCGATCTTGGTGTCACCCTGCTCGACACCGCCGACATGTACGGCCCGTTCGTCAACGAGGAGCTGGTCGGCCGCGCGGTCGCGGGTCGGCGGGACGCGGCGGTGCTCGCCACGAAGTTCGGCAACGAGCGACGCCCCGACGGCACCCGGATGGGAATCAACGGCCGACCCGACTACGTCATCGCGGCCTGTGACGCCTCGCTGCGACGGCTCGGCGTCGACCACATCGACCTGTACTACCAGCACCGGGTCGACCCCGCGGTGCCGATCGAGGACACGGTCGGCGCGATGGCGGGACTGGTCGCGGCGGGCAAGGTCCGCCATCTGGGGCTGTCCGAGGCGGGCCCGGACACGGTCCGGCGGGCGCATGCCGTCCACCCGATCACCGCACTGCAAACGGAGTACTCGCTGTTTAGCCGCGACCTCGAGGACGAGATCCTGCCGACGATCCGCGAGCTCGGGATCGGCCTGGTGCCGTACTCGCCGCTCGGCCGTGGGCTGCTGACCGGCGCGGTCACCGCCGCGACCGGCGCGACGGGCGAGGGCGACCTGCGCCGCTCGGACTACTTCCCGCGGTTCCGGGGCGACGCACTCACGACGAACCTGTCGCTGGTGGAGCGGGTGCGGGCGGTGGCGACGGGGAAGGGGGTCACCGCCGGCCAACTCGCGCTGGCCTGGGTGCTCGCGCAGGGCCCCGACGTCGTTCCGATCCCCGGCACCAAGCGGGTGCGGTACCTGGAGGAGAACGTGGCCGCGGCCGCGGTCGAACTGACGGCCGCGGACCTGGAGGCACTGGCGGCCGCGGTGCCGCGGGACGCGGTCGCCGGTGCCCGCTACGGGGACATGTCGAGCATCGACGGCTGACCGGCGATCAGGCCTCGAGCAGCAGCGTCACCGGTCCGTCGTTCACCGACGCGACGTGCATGTGGGCCCCGAAGTGCCCGGTTGCGACGGTGGCACCGAGCTCGCGGAGGGCGTCGGCGAACGCGTCGACGAGGGGTTCGGCGACCGGGCGCGGGGCGGCCGCCGACCAGGACGGGCGCCTGCTCTTGCGGGCGTCCCCGAGCAGGGTGAACTGGCTGACCACCAGGATCGGGGCGTCGACGTCGGAGGCGGACCGCTCGTCGTCGAGGATCCGCAGCCGCCAGATCTTTGTCGCGAGTCCGGCCGCGGTCGCGGCGGTGTCGTCGTGGCCGACCCCGAGCAGGACGAGCAGGCCCTGCCCGCTCGGCGCGATCCGGCCGACGACCGTCCCCTCGACCTCCACCGACGCCTCGGTCACTCGTTGCACCACCGCACGCACGGGCATCGTCCTTTCGGTCGGAAGGGCTGCGCGGCAGGGAGGGCTCCGCGCAGCATTTGGCCTGGTGGGAGAACTCCGGTAAAGTGGATCAATGGTGCGTCCTGCGTGCCGGTTGTCCGCTGTTTCGGTCCCGCTTCCCGCGTCGTTCTCGGGGTGCACTCGAAGGCAGTGAGCGGCCGGTTCTCCATCGCGTCCGCACCACCGTAACGGAGAACGATGCCCACCAACGGATCGCGGAGGATATGGCTAAGAAAGACGGGGCCATCGAGGTCGAGGGACGAGTTGTCGAGCCGCTGCCCAATGCGATGTTCCGCATTGAGCTGGAGAACGGCCACAAGGTCCTCGCACACATCAGCGGCAAGATGCGTCAGCACTACATTCGCATCCTGCCCGAAGACCGGGTCGTCGTAGAGCTGTCGCCCTACGACCTTTCTCGCGGTCGCATCGTCTACCGGTACAAGTAACAGGCTTCCCGGGCCGGCCCTGGTCTGGGAGAGGTATGTCCACCGACCGGTGGGCGACACACAGGAGATCAGACAGACGTGAAGGTTCAGCCCAGCGTCAAGAAGATCTGCGAGAAGTGCAAGGTGATCCGCCGCAACGGGCGGGTCATGGTGATCTGCGAAAACCTGCGCCACAAGCAGCGTCAGGGCTAGATCGCTCTTCTCGAAGATCTGCTTGGCAACAAGCACAGATGACCTTCCAGCACCTGCCGGCGTTCACGGCCACCGGACACGACACCCTCGGGTGACGGATCCACGGGCAGACGTCGGTGCACCCCCGGCACGGAGGCCGGGGCCCCACTGAGTTAGTTGAAAGACGTACCGCCGGGATCGGGACACCCGGAACCGGCGGTGACACAGGGGATGGGCTGGGAGCAGACCTCCGCACACCGAAAAGGAATGCCACATGGCACGACTCATGGGTGTCGATCTTCCCCGCGAAAAGCGGATGGAGATCGCACTGACCTACATCTACGGCGTCGGCCGTACCCGCTCCAAGGAGATCCTCGCGGCTACCGGCGTGAGCGCCGACCTGCGCAGCAAGGACCTGAGCGACGACGACCTCACCAAGCTCCGCGACTACATCGAGGGCTCGGAGCTCAAGGTCGAGGGCGACCTGCGCCGCGAGGTGCAGGCCGACATCCGTCGCAAGATCGAGATCGGCTGCTACCAGGGCCTGCGCCACCGTCGTGGTCTGCCCGTGCGTGGACAGCGCACCAAGACCAACGCGCGTACCCGTAAGGGTCCGAAGCGCACCGTCGCAGGGAAGAAGAAGTAATGCCTCCGAAGTCACGTAGCACCGGTCCCAAGAAGACCCAGAAGGCGCGTCGCAGGGACAAGAAGAACGTCCCGCACGGTGCCGCTCACATCAAGAGCACCTTCAACAACACGATCGTGTCCATCACGGACCCGGCAGGCAACGTCATCTCGTGGGCGTCGTCGGGCCACGTGGGTTTCAAGGGCTCGCGTAAGTCCACCCCGTTCGCCGCCCAGCTGGCCGCCGAGAACGCTGCCCGCAAGGCGCAGGAGCACGGCGTGAAGAAGGTCGACGTCTTCGTCAAGGGCCCCGGCTCCGGACGCGAGACCGCGATCCGCTCGCTGCAGGCCGCCGGTCTCGAGGTCGGCACCATCTCCGATGTCACCCCCCAGCCGCACAACGGCTGCCGCCCGCCCAAGCGGCGTCGCGTTTAAGTAGCGGGAAGGATAGGTAAAAGAACATGGCACGTTATACCGGACCCGTTACCCGCAAGTCGCGTCGTCTGCGCGTCGACCTCGTCGGAGGCGACCAGGCGTTTGAGCGTCGCCCCTACCCGCCGGGCCAGCACGGCCGCGCGCGGATCAAGGAGAGCGAGTACCTGCTCCAGCTGCAGGAGAAGCAGAAGGCTCGCTTCACCTACGGCGTCATGGAGAAGCAGTTCCGCCGCTACTACGAGGAGGCGAACGCTCGCCCCGGCAAGACCGGCGAGAACCTGCTCCGCATCCTCGAGACCCGCCTCGACAACGTCGTGTACCGCGCCGGCCTGGCCCGGACCCGTCGTCAGGCTCGCCAGCTGGTCACCCACGGCCACTTCCTGGTGAACAACAAGAAGGTCGACATCCCCAGCTACCGCGTCTCCCAGTACGACATCATCGATGTCCGGGAGAAGTCGCTGGCGACCCTGCCCTTCCAGATCGCCCGCGAGACCTACACCGAGCGCCCCAACGCGGGCTGGCTGCAGGTCGTCCCGGGTCGCCTGCGGATCCTGGTCCACCAGGAGCCGGAGCGTGCGCAGATCCAGGTGCCGCTGCAGGAGCAGATGATCGTCGAGTTCTACTCGAAGTAAAGCCTCACGGCCCGTGCGCGGTTTGCCTGTCCTCGGACCTGCAAGCCGCGCACGGGTGCCGAAGGCACCATCCAACGTGGGCGTCAAATAGCGGACGCCCGTACAGGAGGAGAACCAATGCTCATTTCGCAGCGACCCACCCTGACCGAAGAGGTCATCGCTGACAACCGCTCGAAGTTCGTCATCGAGCCCCTTGAGCCCGGCTTCGGGTACACCCTCGGCAACTCGCTTCGCCGCACCCTGCTGTCGTCGATCCCCGGCGCTGCTGTCACCAGCATCCGCATCGACGGCGTCCTGCACGAGTTCACCACCGTCCCCGGCGTGAAGGAGGATGTCACCGACATCATCCTGAACCTCAAGGGCCTGGTCGTGAGCTCGGAAGAGGACGAGCCGGTCACCATGTACGTCCGCAAGCAGGGCCCCGGCGCCGTCACTGCTGGCGACATCGTGCCCCCGGCCGGCGTCACGGTGAACAACCCGGATCTGCACATCGCCACCCTGAACGACAAGGGCAAGCTGGAGATCGAGCTCGTCGTCGAGCGCGGTCGCGGCTACGTCCCCGCCGTCCAGAACAAGGCGTCCGGCGCCGAGATCGGCCGCATCCCGGTCGACTCGATCTACTCGCCGGTGCTCAAGGTCACCTACAAGGTGGAGGCCACCCGCGTCGAGCAGCGCACCGACTTCGATCGGCTCGTGCTGGACGTGGAGACCAAGAACTCCATCACCGCGCGGGACGCGCTCGCCTCGGCGGGCAAGACCCTGGTTGAGCTCTTCGGCCTGGCCCGTGAGCTGAACGTCGAAGCAGAAGGCATCGAGATCGGACCCTCGCCCGCCGAGGCCGATCACATCGCGTCCTTCGGGCTGCCGATCGAGGACCTGGACCTGACGGTCCGGTCCTACAACTGCCTCAAGCGCGAGGGTGTGCACACGGTCGGCGAGCTGGTCGGCCGCACCGAGTCCGATCTGCTCGACATCCGCAACTTCGGCCAGAAGTCCATCGACGAGGTCAAGGTCAAGCTGCACTCGCTCGGCCTGTCCCTCAAGGACAGCCCGGCCTCGTTCGATCCGTCCACGGTTGCCGGCTACGACGCCGCCACCGGGACCTGGAGCGACACCGATGCCGGTGCCTTCAACGAGGGCGACGGCAACGACCAGGACTACGCCGAGACCGAGCAGCTGTAACCAGCTCACTGGGTCCTTACTAGGAGATTCATCATGCCCAAGCCCAAGAAGGGTGCCCGCTTCGGCGGGTCGGCTTCGCACCAGAAGGCGATCTTCGCCAACCTGGCGACCGCGCTGTTCGAGCACGGCCGCATCACCACCACGGAGGCCAAGGCCAAGGCCCTGCGTCCGTACGCCGAGAAGATCGTGACCAAGGCCAAGGGTGGCACCCTCGCCGACCGTCGCGAGGTCCTCAAGGTGATCCGCAACAAGGATGTCGTGCACACCCTGTTCGCGGAGATCGGCCCGTTCTACGCGGAGCGCGACGGCGGCTACACCCGCATCATCAAGACCGTCCCCCGCAAGGGTGACAACGCCCCGATGGCGATCATCGAGCTCGTCAAGGAGCAGACGGTCACCTCCGAGGCCGATCGCGCCCGCCGCGTCCAGGCGTCGCAGGAGGCCAAGGCCGAGGAGACCAAGGTCGAGGAGACCGAGGCCGCTCCGGCCGAGTCCACCGAGGCCGCGGCCGACGAGGACAAGAAGGACTAACGCTGAACGCGTCAGAACCTGCGAACGAACCCGTCACTCCCCTCCGGGAGGGCGGGTTCGTTCGCTTTCGACTGGACATCACCTACGACGGCACCGACTTCTCCGGCTGGGCCCGCCAGCCCGGGCTGCGGACGGTGTGCGGCGTGCTGGAGCAGGCGATCGCGACGGTGTTGCGGCAGCCGGTGCAGCTGACCGTTGCCGGCCGCACCGACGCCGGTGTGCACGCGAGTGGTCAGGTCGCGCATCTGGATCTCGCGCAGGACATCGAGGAGCCGGAGCGCCTGGTGCGCAGGCTCGCCCGGTTCCTGCCCGCGGATGTGCGGGTCAAGGCGATCACGCCGGTCCCCGCCGCCTTCGATGCCCGCTTCTCCGCGATCCGCAGGCACTACGAGTACCGCGTCACCACCGCGCGCTACGGGGCGGAGCCGCTGCGCGCCAGGGACACCGTGTCGGTGCCGAAGGTGCTCGACCTGGACGCGATGCGGGCCGCCTCGCACGCGCTGCTCGGGCTGCACGACTTTGCCGCGTTCTGCCGTCGCCGCGAGGGCGCGACCACGGTCCGCGACCTGCAACGCTTCGACTGGCTGCGGTCGAATGATGACTCCGCTCGCGGTGACGGTGACATCCTGACCGCGTACGTCAGCGCCGACGCGTTCTGCTGGTCGATGGTCCGCAGCCTGGTCGGTGCGGTCCTCGCGGTCGGGGAGGGCAGGCGCACCGTCGACTGGACCGCCGCGCTGCTGCAGGAGCGGGAACGTTCGAGTTCGGTGCTGGTCGCGCCGGCGCACGGGCTCTCCCTCGTGCGGGTCGACTACCCGGCCGACGAGAACCTCGCCGCCCGCAACGCCGCCACCCGTGAGGTCCGGACCCTGCCCGGCGGCTGCTGCTGAGTGCGCTTCGCGCCCGTGCGTGATTTTCACCCCGACCGGGGTGAAAATCACGCACAGTTGTGGTGCGGTCAGCTGGCCAGGGATCGGGCGATGACCAGGCGCTGAATCTGGTTGGTGCCCTCGAAGATCTGGGTGATCTTCGCCTCCCGCATGTACCGCTCCACCGGGAAGTCCTGCGTGTAGCCGTAGCCGCCGAACACCTGGACGGCGTCGGTGGTCACCTTCATCGCGGCGTCGGTGGCGACGAGCTTCGCCACCGACGCGTTGCGCGAGTAGGGCAGGCCGGCGTCGCGCCTGCGGGCGGCGTCGAGGTAGGTGGCGCGGGCCGAGTCGACGGCGGCGGCCATGTCGGCGAGCACGAAGCCGAGCCCCTGATGATCGATGATCCGTTTGCCGAACGCCTTGCGCTCCTTGGCGTAGGCGACGGCGTCGTCGAGCGCGCCCTGCGCCAGACCGACCGCGACCGCGGCGATGCCGAGCCGGCCGGAGTCCAGCGCGCTGAATGCGATCGGCAGGCCCTGCCCCGGTGTGCCGATCATCCGTTCGGCCGGGACGAACGCGTCGTCGTAGTGTGCGGACGTGGTCGGGACCGCCCGCAGGCCCATCTTCTCCTCCGGCTTGCCGAAGCTCAGGCCCTCGGTGTCCTTGGGGACCAGGAAGCAGGAGATGCCGCGTGACCCCTCGTCGCTGGTGCGGGCGAACAGGGTGTAGAAGTCGGCCTTGCCGCCGTTGGTGATCCACGCCTTCGACCCATTGATCTTGTATCCGCCGTCGACCTCGGTGGCCTTGCAGGCGAGCGCGGCCGCGTCGGATCCCGCCTGCGGCTCGGACAGGCTGTAGGCGCCGATGGTGTTGCCGCTGAGCATCTCCGGCAGCCACCGCGACTTCTGATCCTCGGTGCCGTGGGTGGCCAACGCGTAGCAGGACAGGCTGTGCACGCTGGTCGCGACCGCGACCGCCGCCCACCGCGCGGCCAGCTCCTCAAGCACCTGCAGGTACACCTCGTACGGCTGGTCGCCGCCGCCGAACTCCTCCGGGTAGGGCAGGCTCAGCAGCCCGGCGGCACCCAGCGCGGGGAAGGCGCCGTCCGGGAAGGTCTCGGTCTTCTCGCACTCGTTGACGCGCGGGGCGAGGACCTTGTCGGCGACGTCGCGGGTGAGGTCGATCAGGTCGTGCGCTTCCTGGGTGGGGAGCAGGCGGTCGACGGGCACGGTGGTCTCCTTCAAATCGGTACTGAGAACGATACTCCAGTACAGTTATTGGTATGGCAACCCAGGTTCGCGGCGCGGCCCGCCGCGCGCAGCTCCTCGACGAGCTGGTCGCGCTCCTACTCGCCGAGGGGTTCGCGCACCTGACCCTCGACGAGATCGCGACCCGGCTCCGTTGCTCGAAGTCCACCCTCTACTCCCTCGCGGCAAGCAAGGAACAGCTGGTGCGGACGGCGACCGTGCACTTCTTCAAGGCCGCGACGGAGCGGGTGGAGCGCGCACTCGATGGCGAGGCGGGCGCCAACGACCGGATTCGGGCGTACCTCGAGGCGGTCGGTGCGCAGCTGCGCCCGGCGTCGGCGCGGTTCATGGCGGACCTGGCCGCGAGCGAGGTCGCCCGCGCGGTGTACGAACGCAATACCGCCATCGCCGCGCGCCGCGTGCAGGACCTCATCACCGAGGGGGTCGCCGCGGGGGAGTACCGGGACGCGCACGCCGCCTTCGTCGCGGACGTGACGACGGCGACGATGGTCCGAATTCAACGCTGGCAGGTCGCGGACGCCACCGGCCTGGACGACGCGCAGGCGTACCAGGAACTCGCTTCTCTCGTGACCAACGGCTTATTGAGATAGCGATGCCCCTCGTTCTATGGGCACGCTGACCTGGGGAAACATTCCTGGACAGATGTCCTAGACTTTCTTCGGAATGGGTCACGGTACGGCTACAAGCTGGTTAAGATGACCAGGAATTCGCGCTTGCTCACGACAACCGTCGCCGGCCGGCGCGTCCCAACTCCTGGAGGAAAAGTATGTCGCGTTCACAAGCGCGTCGGGGGGTCGCCGCGGTCGGTGTGGCGGCGATGGTGCCGCTGGGGCTGATGATTGTCGGAGGCGGCGCAGCCAACGCGGCGCCGGCATCGGTGGACTGGTGGGACGGGAACAGTCACTTCACCCGCACGATCAGCAACGCCATGCCCGCGGTCGGTGAGGTCGTCACGACCTCGACGAAGTTCGAGCGGAAGGCGTGGACCAGCAGCGAGATCCTGCACGAGGTCAAGGACGTGCACCCGACGTGCCTGACCTACGTCGAGGGCTCGGCGAAGGTCGACGGCAAGGCACAGGGCCTCGACAGCAAGGGCGCAGATTTTGCGAAGGTCAAGGGGTCCTGGACGGTCTACCCGAACATCGAGCCCAAGTCGCACACCTTCGAGTTCTCCTACACCGTTGGCGCGGACTGTGCTCGTGGCGCGGCGTTGCCGACGTCGATGCACTACTCCGGCGGACTCGGGTCCGGGACCTACAACGACAAGGGTCCGGCGATCACCGTCGCGAAGAACGCGTCCACCACCACCCTCGCCGCGGTCACCGACGCCAAGGTCGGGAAGTCGTCGCAGCTGACCGCGACCGTCACCGGCGGCGCCGCGGGCAACCCGGTCGAGTTCTACGACGGCACCACCAAGATCGGTACGGGCCCGCTGGTCGGGAACTCGGTGTCGATCGCGTGGACCCCGACGACCGCAGGCGACCACGGCATCACCGCGAAGTTCCTCGCCACCGGTTCCGCGAACGAGTCGACCTCCGCGGCGCAGACCGTCACCGTCGCCGAAGCGGATGTCGAGACGACCACCGCGCTGGCGGTGCCGGCGTCGGCGGTGACCGGTGCTGCGGTGGAGTTGTCGGCGACGGTGAGCCCGGCTCCGGCGGGTGGCACGGTGCAGTTCAAGGATGGTGACGCCAATATTGGTGGGCCGGTTGCGGTGTCGGGTGGTGTTGCGACGTTGTCGCACGCGTTCGATGCGGCGGGTGGCAGGTCGATCACCGCGGTGTACTCGGGTGCCGGTGGATTCCTGACGTCCACGTCGGCTGCGGCGTCGATCACGGTGACCGATCCGGCGCCGGTGGACGTCGAGACCACAGTCCTTGCCGCTGCCCCGACGACCGCGAAGGTCGGTGCGGCAGTGGACCTCTCGGCCACCGTGACGCCGACGACCGCGCAGGGCACCGTCCAGTTCAAGGACGGTGACACCGCCATCGGTGCGCCGGTCGCGATCATCGACGGCGCCGCATCGCTCTCGCACACCTTCGACGCGTCCGGCACGAAGTCGATCACCGCGGTGTTCGTCGGCGGACCGGGCTACCTGAACTCCACGTCGCAGCCGGTCACGGTCACGGTGTCCGAGCCGCTGCCGACGGATGTCGAGACCGCCACCACGCTGGTCGTCCCGTCCGCCGCGACCGTTGGCCAGACCGTCACGCTCACCGCTCAGGTCGCCCCGGCGGCGGCGGGCGGCACGGTGCAGTTCAAGGACGGCGACCGGGCGATCGGCCTGCCCGCCCCCATCGTCGACGGCAAGGCGACGCTGTCCTACTCGTTCCCGACGGCGGGAGCCAAGAACATCACCGCCGTGTACTCGGGCGGAACCGGCTTCACCCCGTCCACCTCGGCGGCGGATGTCGTGACGGTGTCCGCTGCCCCGGCCCAGGGCGGCGGCTCGCTGGAGAACATCTTCGGGTCCTGATCCGTCGACGGTGGCCCGCCCGGCACCCACCGGGCGGGCCACCGTCAACGCCGGACCGCGACCTGGGGCCGATCAGGTCCCACCGAACACCGATCCATCAGCAGTACAGGAGAACAGCATGTTCCGACCGATGATGCGCCGAGGAGCCGCCGCCCTCGGCGTCGCCGCCCTCGCGACCCTGGGCCTCGGGATCGGGGGTGGCACCGCCTCGGCGGCTACCACCGCGACCGAGACCGTCGACAATGTGAAGGTGACCAAGAGTGTCACCCCGGGCGCCGTTGACCGCGGCGCCACGGTGACCTACCGGTCGGTCCTCGAGGTGACCGGCGGCGCGGACCGCTACCTGACGAAGTTCACCGACGTGCACCCCGCGGGCTTCGAATACGTGCCGGGCAGCGCGAAGCTCACCTCCTCGACGCTGACCGCAGGCCCGTCGACGACCACGATCACCCCGGCCGTCGACACGGCGAAGAACACGGTGACCGTCTCCGGCAGTTGGCTGCTCGCCGACCGGCTGGTCGCGAAGAACAAGGACGTCATCGTCGAACTGACCTACCGGGTGCCCGCGACCGCGGCGGTCGGCGTCGTCGACAGCGGACTGGCCTTCGACATCGGTGGCTGGAACAGCAGCCAGGTCTTTAACCCGATCGGGGTGCGGGTCGACGTCAACGCGCCCGACGTCGCCACCGCCACCGTGCTGACCGCCCCCGCCGCCGCGACCGTCGGCGGTGCGGTGACGCTCGCCGCGACGGTGACCCCGGCCCCGTCCGGCGGCACCGTGCAGTTCGCGGACAACGGCACCCCGATCGGCGCGCCGGTCCCGGTGTCGTCCGGGACGGCGCAGTTGCCGCACACCTTCGACACCGCGGGGGCGCATGCGATCACCGCGATCTACTCCGGTGCAGCCGAGTTCGTCGGCTCCGAGGCCGCCGCGGTGACCGTGCGGGTCACCTCCGCGCCGGTCGGCGGCGGTGACGGCGACAGCGGCGGCGAGGACGGCGGCACCGGCAGCGCCGGTTCGGGCAGCCTGGCATCGCTGGTGCCGTTCGGTTCCTGACCTCACCCGGCCCCGGACGTGGCCCCTCGACCGGACGGTCGGGGGGCCGCACTCGTTGCGGCGTGGTTCGATGAGCCGTGCCCACCCAACCGATCCGACTCGAGATCCTCCTCGGCAGCGTGCGCGAGGGCCGCTTCGGTCCCGTGGTCGCCGACTGGTTCCTCCGCCGAGCCGGGCAGCACCCGGCGTTCGACGCGGTCCTGCTCGATCTCGCCGACACCCCGCTGCCGCTCGATCACGCGGGCACCCCGGACGTCGAACGGTTCCGGCGTCGGGTTGCGGCGGCGGACGCGTTCGTGATGGTCACCCCGGAGTACAACCACGGCTATCCGGCGGCGCTGAAGAACGCGATCGACACCGCGAAGGAGGAGTGGCGCGCCAAACCGGTCGGGTTCGTCTCCTACGGCGGGCTGTCCGGTGGGCTGCGCGCCACCGAACAGTTGCGGTTGGTCGCCGCCGAGGTGCACATGATCTCGGTCCGTCAGACCGTCAGCTTCCACCGGGCCCGCAAGCGGTTCGACGCGGACGGGGAGACCTCCGACGGCGCCGCGATCGATGGCGCGGATCGGATGCTCGACCAGCTCGCCTGGTGGGCGGCCGCGGCGCGGGATGCGCGCGCCGAACGACCGTATCCGGCCTAGTCACCGCGCGGGCAGCGGATCCCCCGCAGGCCGGGGGCTGCCGAGCAGGGCCGTCTCTGCCGGTATCGTCACCAGCGTCAGATCGTATCGGGTTCCGTTGGCCCACAAGATTACCCGGTTGTCGTGCCCGCCAACCCGGACGAGCGAGACTGGGGTGCCGCCGACCGGTACCGGATCCGGGTGGACGCGGATCGCCGTCACCCCGCGCGGCAGCGGGTCGGGGCCGACGCCGTCCAGCACCACCGCAGTTGCCCAGGGCGGGACCGGGGTATCGGGGGCGGCGAGCAGCAACCGGTCCGGGTCCGCGACGGCGCCGACCAGCTGCCGCCACAGCTGCGGCTGCTCGCTGTGCACCACGATCCGCGCTCCGGTCGCGACGGCACGCAGCACGACCTGACGCGCCAGGTAGGGATCCCCGGCGACGGTCACGACGTCGATGTCGGGCCCGACGACGCGCACCGTGACGCCGCGCCCGTCCGCGTCGGAGCCGATCAGCTGACCGCATCCGCCTGCGGCGACCGGCACCGCGTCCAGGAACGCGAGATCCACGGTCGCGAACGGCGTCAGCGCGTCCAGAGCGTCGGGCGCGCCGGGAAGGTGGGAACGGAGGGCCTCGACGTCCCGGCCGACGGTCGGCGTCAACTCGGGGCGGCAGCCGCCAGCGGGCGCCGCCCCCGTCGTCGACCGGCACGATGCCGCGAACCGGAACTCGTCGCGTGCCCGGCCCGGACGCAGGCGGATCGTCACCGTCGTGGACAGCGCGGCGGTGGCCCAGATCGTCGACAACAGTGCGGCATTCACTTCTCGCGGAGCGATCGCATGCCCGGTGCTGCAGCCGGACGGCACCGCGGCGTACCGCCACGACCGGTGCTGCTCGTCCGGCTCGCCCGCGATCACCGACCGGGCGGCGGCGATCTCCGGTGCCGTCAGGATCCGGCCCCGGACACCGGCGACGTCTAAGGCCCGCACGATCCGCTGCGCGGCGATCGACACCACCCGCCCGACACCGTCGTTGCCACCGCCGCGCCGCGCCACCGCGGCGGACTCGGTGCTCGCGTCGAACCGCACCACCACCCAGACCGTCCGCTGCGCGACCGCCGCGAGTGGGCCGAGCAGGTCGTCGTAGCAGGCTGCCGTCGACGCCGTAGTGTCGCTGCGCCGTCCGTGCGCGATGACGTCGATGCCGGACAGTGAAATATCGTGCTGGGTGAGGGATTTCGCAAGCATGTGGAGCGGAAGCAGCTGGTCGTGATCGGCGGTGTCTCGGGTCAGTCGGGTCACCGCGCCCGGTTCCGGTTGCACCTCGATCACCGCTGCAACCATCCCGGCCGCCCGGCACAGCCCGACCGTCGCGCCGTCCGCGGCGTCCACATCGGTGAACGCGGAGGTGTCGGCGCCGGGGCCGGTGCGGTACCGGACCGCGGTCCACCCCCAGTCCAGCAGGGTGCGGCCCCGCATCGGACACAGGCAGAGTGTCGCCACCGCGACTGCGGTCAGCGCAGCCTGCCACCACGCCATGCCGGCGACGGACCCGACGATCCCGACGGCCAGCGCCGCGACCTGCGCCGACACGACGGTACCGACGGGCACGGACGTCCGGCGACGCGCACCCACTCTGCGCCAACGAATCACGATCATCCCCCTGCCCCGTTTGGACGTCCCCCACGCCACGGTTCCCGCGGACTGTACTCTGTGCCCCCGTAGTGCGCGCCAAGTGGGGGAGGGAACATGGCAGCACAGCCGACGACTCGATGGCAGGTCAGCGGATACCGGTTTCTGGTCCGGCGGATGGAACATGCCCTGGTGCGCAGGGACGTGCGGATGCTGCACGATCCGATGCGCAGCCAGTCGCGGGCCCTCGCGGTGGGCGCTCTGCTCGCCGTGATCGGGGTGGCCGGATGCGCGGCGCTGGCCCTCATTCGCCCGCAGGACAAGATCGGTGACGCCCGGATCGTGGTTGGAAAGGATTCCGGCGCAATGTTCGTCGATCTCGACGGCACCCTGCATCCGGTCCTGAACCTGGCCTCCGCACGGCTGATCGTCGGCGCCGCCGACGCCCCGGTTTCGGTGCAGGAGTCCGAGTTGGGAGCGCGCCCGCGCGGTCCGCTGCTCGGCATCCCCGGCGCGCCGTCGGCGTTGTCGCAGGGCGATCCGGGCGGGTGGACGGTGTGCGACTCGATCGCCGGCGGGGCCCGCGCCGTGACCACCGCCGTCATTGCGGGCGGCCCGGACCTCCCCGGCGGGGTGCGGGAGCTCGCCGGGGAGGAGGCGCTGCTGGTGCAGGGCACCGCAGGCACCTACCTGGTACACGAGGGCGCCCGCAGTCGCGTCGACCTCGGCGACGCCGCGGTTACCCTCGCCTTCGACCTGGACGGTCAGGTGCCCCGACCGGTCAGCGCCGGCCTGCTCGCCGCGATCCCGGAGGCGCCCGCGCTGGCCCCGCCGGTCATCCGTGATGCTGGGACGCAGCCGTCGTACCCATTCGGGGGCAACCCGATCGGCTCGGTCGTGCAGGTGCAGGATGCCAAGGAGACCCGCTACTACGTGGTCCTCGCCGACGGGTTGCAGCGGATCGGCCGGGCCACCGCGGACCTAATCCGGTACGCCGACTCGCAGGGCGCGACCGGGATGGCGACGGTCACCCCGGACGCGGTGGCGGGACCACCGCGCTCCACGGCGCTGGCGGTGGAGACGTTCCCGGACACCGCGCCGCGGATCGTCGACGACGCGAACGACCCGGTCGGCTGCCTGTCCTGGCGACCGGTGCCGGGGGACGGGGGAGTACGGGCCACCGTCGCTGTCGCCGCGGGAACAGCCTTGCCGCTGCCGGCCGATGCGCGTCCGGTGACCCTGGCGCAGCGCGACGGAATCGGGGACAACGCGGACCTGTTCTTCGTTCGACCCGGGCCCGGGGCGTTCGTGCAGGCGACCGGTGCCGCGCCATCCAGTGAACGGCAGGGAGCACTGTTCTTCGTCGCCGACACCGGGGTGCGGTACGGCATCGAAAACGCAGACACAGCAACGCTCTTGGGCTTCGATGGGGACCCGGTGGCCGCCCCGTGGCCGATCCTGTCGCTGTTGGCGCCGGGCCCCGCCCTCGGCAGGGAGGCCGCCCTCCTCGCACACGACGGCGTCGCGCCGGACGCTCAGCCGATGGATGTGTCTGCGCGCTGAAACCGGCGACGCAACGGAAACGAGGCGAGCACACCGAGCGCCAGTAGGACGGCGACGACCCCCGCCCCGACCATCGCGACCGTGCGTGGCCGGGTGTCGGGCGGTGGTGCCGCGGCCGGAGCCGGCACCGTCACCGACCGCGGCGACGTCACCGGCTCCCGGTCCGGCGCGGTGACCGCGGCCACCGGATCGACGACGCCGTGCCCGACGTACGGATCCCACCCGGCGGCCGGGGCGTGTGCGGTCCGCTCGATTCGCGCGATCACCTGTGCCGCGGTGAGTTCCGGGAACCGCGCACGGACCAGCGCCGCCGTGCCCGCGACGTACGGCGCGGCAAAACTGGTGCCCTCGATGGGACCGCCGTTCACCGCGTCGGTGAGGCCGGCATCCCGAGGTCGCCGCGGGTCGAGCGAGGTGATGCCGGTGCCGGGGGCAGCGACATCCACCCACGGGCCGGGCAGGGTGAACTCCGACGGGGCGCCGTCCGGGTCCACCGACCCGACCGCGAGCACCCGGTCGTCGTACCAGGCGGGTGTGGCGACGGTGGTGACCTGCGCCCAGGGGTCCGCGTTCGGCCTAGCCGGATCCGGTGCCGGGTTCGACTGCCTGCACGCGTCCAGATTTCCTGCCGCGGCGACGATCACCGCATCCCGGATCCGGGCCGCGTAGTCGATTGCCGCGCCGAGCGCCCGATGATCGCCGAAACCCGGTGGTACGCAGGCGACCTCGGAGATGTTGATGACCGTTGCGCCGAGGTCCGCCGCCCGACGGACCGCCGATGCCAGGGTGGTCAGATTGCCGACGCCGCGCGCATTGCGTCCGTCGGCGTCGGCGGCGCCGACCTGCCGGTAGATGTTGCTCGACTGCCGGATGGTCAGGATCCGAGCGTCCGGCGCGACACCAGCAAACCCGGTGGCGTCCGACCGTGTTGCCGCGATCAGGCCCGCGACGAGGGTGCCGTGCGCGTCGCAGTCGGCGGTGCCGTCGCCGGTCGACACGAAGTCCCCGCCGGGCATCAACCCGGGCAGCCGGGGATGGCGCTCGACGCCGGTGTCGATCACCGCGACCAGCTGGCCGCGTCCGGTGCTCAACGGCCACACCGATTCCAGGTCGAGGGCCCGCTGCGGTGCGGGGACCAGCGCCGGGTCGGATCCCGGGGTGGTGGCGGGGCACGGGTCGCGCAGCTCCGACTGCACAGGCGGCAGGTCACCGGGCGGCAGGCCGCCGGGATCGATCGTGGGTGGCGCGACCGCCGCCGCGCTGCCGGATCCCACGAACGGGACGGCCATCGCGGCGATCAGCACGACGGCCCGCAGGACGCCCATCACAGGCCGCGCATCGCCGCGAACAGGCCGCCAACCCAGCAGGCGAGGGGCAGGATCGCCGCGATCGCCGCGTAGTCGAGCAGTTCCACCGCGCGGCGCTGCACCGGCGAGAAGTCGTGTCGTGGCGCGAGGACGCCGAACGCGAGGGCGACCCCGACCCCGAGGGCCGCGACGGCAAACACAATCGGCGCCAGTGCCGGGTCGGTGACCGCCGCGCCGGTCAGCAGCAGAAGCAGGATCGCGGTGCCGGACCCGATGAGCGTGCCCGCCTGGGCGAGGCTCGCGTACGTTCGCCCGCGCAGCATCAGGACCACCGCCGCCACCACGGCCAGAGTTACTCCCGGCCAGGCGATTCCGCCCGATCCGAACGCGGCCGCGGCCGTCAGGGCCGCGGCGACGGTGGTGACGCTCGCCGCGGCAACCAGCCCGGTGAGCAGGCGCCGGGCCCGGGTCGCCCGTGCCTCGAGCCCAACGAACGACGGCAGGGGACCGGCGTCCGGGAGCTCCTCGGTGTCGAGGGGGGATCCGGGCGACGGCACCGGGGGCAGCGGGAGCTTCGCGAGCAGCATCGACAGGCGCGGCGCGGCGGCGAGCAGGACCAGCGCGCCCGCCGTGACGGCGGCCCCGATCGCCGTCGGCGGCAGCGCCGTCAGGACCGCGACCGTTGCTGCGGCCGCCGCGGCGGTGGCCACAGCCGCCGTCGCGACCGCGATCGGTGCTCCCGTCCCGCTCGCCCGCGCGGCAAGGACCGCGACCGCACCGCAGGTGACGGCGCCGAGGAGCAGGCTCGGTGCGCCCGGCACCCCGGGCACCACCAGCGCGCCAGCGGCGAACGACGGGGCCAGCGCCGCGCCCCACAGCGTGACCGCGCTGGCGTCGTCCCGGTAGACGCGGGCGACGACGGTGCCCGCGACGACCAGCAGCGCCGCCACCGCCGCAGCAAGCACCATGCCAACCAGTCCGTCGTCGCTGAACCGCGCGACCAGCAGGCCGACCGTACCGATCAACGTCAACGCCAGTGCCGCAACGGATCCGGTGACTCGGGCGGAGGTCGGCGTCCATCGGGGGAAGGTCTTGGATTCGATCGAGGCAACGCTGTGCATCAGGTCGTCGAACAGCGGCGCCGGTGCCCGCCGGTCCGCGGCCTGCAGCACCAGCAGTTCGCCGTCGCGCACCCCGAGGTCGCCCAGCGTGCCGGTCGGGTCCAGCGGGGAGTGCCCGAGCCGACCCAGCGTCCACTCCGTTGCCGTGACTCGGAGCTCGATCGCGTCCGGTGCGTCGCGGCGCAGGTCGATCATCGCGACGATCTCGGGGATCAGCAGCACCAGCGGTGCGCCCGCGGGCAGGGCGAGGTCCACCTGCACGTTGTCGGCCAGGACCGTCAGTCGACACAGATCCGCCCGGGATCCCCCACTCACAACATTCGTCACTTGCGTCCCCCCTCGCACACGGGTCCCCACCCGCGTGTCCCACAACGAAACTGCGCGCACTCTACGGCAGTCCGCGGACGCCATGGGGTCGCGGGTCACACCGGGTGTGCGCTACTGTCCAACGCTCGAGGCGCGGTCCAGGGGAGAGGACGGCGCACACAGATGGTCGCCGAAGTCGGCGCGGCATCGACGCGAGGGGGGGATCGCGCATGGTCACTGTCCGTTTCGTGCGCAAGGCACGAACCGAGGTGCCGCGCACCCCCGGCGGTGAGGTGAGCCTGCAGCCGCCCCCCGAGATTCCGAAGGTCGTCCCCGGCAACCTGCTGACCAAGATGCTGCCCGTCGTGATGGTCGTCGCGATGCTCGGCATGGTCGCCCTGATGTTCACCTCCGGCATGGCGTCGAACCCGATGTCGCTGCTGTTCCCGGTGATGATGGTGGTCTCGATGCTCGGGATGCTCGCCGGCGGACGCGGTGCGGGCGCGCGGGCAGCGGAGGCCAACGAGGACCGCAAGGACTACCTGCGCTACCTCGACCAGCTTCGCCGCGACGTCTACGACACCGCCGAGCGTCAGCGGGCGGCCCTCGACTGGAGCCACCCCGAGCCGGAGCACCTGTGGACCCTGGCAGGCACCCATCGGATGTGGGAGCGCCGCATCACCGACCCCGACCACTGCCACGTCCGGGTCGGCCTTGGCAGTCAGCGGCTCGCGACGCGCCTGGTCGCCCCGGAAACCGGCCCCGTCGAGGACCTCGAGCCGGTCGCCGCCGTGTCGCTACGACGCTTCGTCCGCACCCACTCCGTCGTGCCCGAACTGCCGACCGCGGTCGCCTTGCGCGGCTTCGCTGCCATCGGTTTCGAGGGCGACCGCATCGCCACCCGGGCCCTGGTTCGGTCGATGTTGGTGCAGCTGTGCACCTTCCACGGACCGGACCAGGTGCAGGTCGTCGTGGTCTGCGGGCCCGACACCGCAGCGGAGTGGGAATGGGTCAAGTGGCTGCCACACGCGCAGCACCCGGACCGCCACGACGGTGCGGGCACCGGGCGGATGGTGTACGGCTCGCTCGCCGAACTGGACGACATGCTCGGCTCGCACCTGGCGACCCGGGCCCGGTACTCCCGGACGGCGCCCGCGACCGCCGGGGTGCCGCAGGTGGTCGTCGTGCTCGACGGTGGCATCGCCTCGGCGTCCGGCATCCTCGACGACGGGCTGGACTCGGTGACGGTGTTCGACCTGGGCGGATACCGCCCGACGCTGTCCGCGACCCGCGGCATCCAGCTGGTGCTCGCCGGCGGTTCGCTCGGCGCGCGCAGCGGATCCGGTGTCGAGACCTTCGCCGTCGCGGACGGGATCAGCACCCACCAGGCGCAGACCGCTGCCCGCCGCCTGGCACCGTTCCGGCTCGCCACCCCGACCTCCGCCGACGGGGGCGACGAGTCCGGCGCTGCCGCCGACTGGCAACACCTGCTTGGCCTCCCGGACCTCGCGACCCTCGACCCCGCTCACGCCTGGCTGCCCCGCGCCCCGCGGGACCGGCTGCGCGTCCCGATCGGCGTCGCATCGGACGGCAGCCCCGTCGAGCTCGACCTCAAGGAGGCGGCCGAGAACGGGATGGGTCCACACGGGTTATGTATCGGCGCAACCGGTTCCGGGAAATCCGAGTTCCTCCGTACCCTCGTCCTCGGGCTGATCGCCACGCATTCCCCGGAGGCGTTGAACCTCGTCCTGGTCGACTTCAAGGGCGGCGCCACCTTCCTCGGCCTCGACGCCGTGCCGCACGTCGCCGCGGTGATCACCAACCTCGCCGACGAGCTCGCGATGGTGGACCGGATGCGGGATGCGCTGGCCGGGGAGATGACCCGCAGGCAGGAACTGCTCCGCGCCGCAGGCAACTTCGCGAACGTCACCGACTACGAGAAGGCGCGGGCGGCGGGCGCCGACCTGGCTCCGCTGCCCGCGCTGTTCATCGTCGTCGACGAGTTCTCCGAACTGCTCAGCCAGCAACCCGAGTTCGCGGATCTGTTCGTTGCGATCGGACGCCTCGGCCGCTCCCTGCACATCCATCTGCTGCTCGCCAGCCAGCGCCTCGACGAGGGCAGGCTGCGTGGCCTCGACTCCCACCTGTCGTACCGGATCGGTCTGAAGACCTTCTCCGCGAATGAGTCTCGCACCGTGCTCGGTGTCCCCGACGCCTACCACCTGCCGGGAACGCCCGGCGTCGGCTACCTCAAGTGCGACTCGGCGGAGATCGTCCGGTTCTCTACCGCATATGTGTCCGGGCCGTACCGCAGGCGATCCGCACGCCGCGGCGCCGGTGGATCCACGGTGCCCGCCGACCTGCGGCCGCGCCCGTTCAGCGCCGCGGCGGTCCTCGACGAGCAACCGCTCGGGCCGCCAGCGCCGGTCGACGAGCCGGACCCGGAGACCGACAGCGGACGTACCATCCTCGACGTGGTCGTGGACCAGGTCCGCGGGCGCGGTTTACCCGCCCACGAGGTGTGGCTTCCGCCGCTCGATGCCCCGCCGACCCTCGACACGCTGCTGCCGCCGCCCGTCGCGCGGGTGGCCGGGGAGGTGGCGCTGCGGGCGCCGATCGGAATCGTGGATCGCCCGTTCGATCAGCGCCGCGACCACCTCGTCGTCGACCTGTCCGGATCACGCGGCAACGTCGCCGTCGTCGGCGGTCCGCAGTCGGGCAAGTCGACCGCCCTGCGCACCCTGATCCTGTCGATGGCCCTGACCCACACCCCGCGCCAGGTGCAGTTCTACTGCCTGGACTTCGGTGGCGGCACCCTTGCCGGACTCGCCGCCCTGCCGCACGTCGGGTCGGTCGCCAACCGCCTCGACGTCGACCGGGTCCGCCGCACGGTCGCGGAGATGGCCGCCCTGGTCCGGGATCGGGAACGACGCTTCCGGGAACTGGGGATCGACTCGATGGCCGAGTTCCGCCGGATCCGCGCCGCATCCGCCCCGGCGGCCGCCGCTCTCGACGCCGACCCGTTCGGAGACGTCTTCCTCATCGTCGACGGCTGGCCCGGCATTCGGCAGGACTTCGAACCGTTGGAGGCGCAGATCGGTGCGCTTGCCGGGCAGGGACTCTCGTTCGGCGTCCACGTCGTCGTCACCGCATCTCGCTGGGCCGAGATCCGGCCCGCACTCAAGGACCAGCTGGGCACCCGCATCGAACTGCGCCTCGGCGACCCGTCCGACTCGGATGTTGGGCGGGTCAAGGCCGCCCGCGTGCCCGAGGGGCGGCCCGGTCGCGGAATGACCGCCGACGGGCTACACCTGCTGACCGCGCTGCCCCGCATCGACGGGCATTCCGGCTCCGCGGACCTCACTGCGGGCGTCGCCGACGCTGTTGCCCGGATCGCTGCGGGCACCGACGACCCGGCCGCTCCGGCGGTCCGGATGCTGCCGGAACGCTGCCCGCGCGAGGACGTCCTCGCCCGCATCCCGGACTGGCCCCCTGCCGGAGACGGACCGTGCCTGCGGGTCCCGATCGGCGTCGACGAGGCCGCCCTCGCCCCCGTCCACATGGATTTCGACGAACACCAGCACACCCTGGTGTTTGCGGACGGCGGAGCGGGCAAGACCACACTGCTCCGCGGGATCTGCGCGGGACTCGTCGAGTCGAACACTCCGCGGCAGGCGAAACTGATTCTCGCCGACTACCGCCGCACCATGCTCGGCGCGGTCGAGGGCGACCACCTCGCCGGCTATGCCGCCAACGCGCCGACCCTCACGACGATGATCACCGAACTCGCGGGAGTACTGGAGGCCCGGATGGCCGGCCCCGACCTGACACCGCAACAGATCCGGGACCGATCGTGGTGGAGCGGGCCCGAGATCTACGTGATCGTCGACGACTACGACCTGGTCGCCACGCAGGGCGGAAACCCGCTGCTGCCGCTGCTCGACTATCTCCCGCACGGCAAGGACGTCGGCCTGCATCTGATCGTCGCCCGCCGCTCCGGCGGCGCCGGACGCGCACTGTACGAACCGGTCATCGCCCGACTGCGCGACCTGGTCCCGACCGGGCTCGTGATGAGCGGCAGCCGCGACGAAGGCAACCTGATCGGCACCGCACGACCCACTGACATGCCGCCCGGGCGAGCAACTTTGGTGACCCGGGCGGGCACGGCGCCGATCCAGGTCGCGTGGCTGCCGCCGCTGTGACCGCGGATCGCGCGGCCGCGGTGACCGCCGTCCACCTCACCGACTCCACGATGTGGGTGCACCGGGGTGACCGGTCGGCGCACCGCCCGGCGGGGGTGCTCGTTGCCGACGGCGGGCTCGAGGTCGGCGTCGACCGCTCGATGGCGGTGGGGGACGACGCGTTCGAGTCGTCCCCGGCGCTGTTCGTCGACGACGACGTGCTCCTGCTCGGGGAGACCGCCGTGCCGATGCCGGAGGTGCTGGCCGCGGTGCTCGCGCACGGGATAGCGGCGGTCGGGGCCGCCGTTCCGGTCGGCCTGCTGGTGCTGACCTGCCCGAGCGGCTGGGGGATCCGCAGGCGGCGCGTGCTGACCGCGGCGGGACGCGCGGTGGCCCGCGAGGTGCGGGTGATCGCCGTCGCCGACGCCGTGCGGCGCCTCGTCGGTGCCGAGGAACCGGGGATCGTGGTCGAGGTCGGGGAGCTGGGGTC
Organism: Rhodococcus sp. NPDC058505; assembly: GCF_042720095.1. Taxonomy (NCBI): domain Bacteria; kingdom Bacillati; phylum Actinomycetota; class Actinomycetes; order Mycobacteriales; family Nocardiaceae; genus Rhodococcus; species Rhodococcus sp. NPDC058505. The sequence goes on along the minus strand of NZ_JBHXNB010000034.1, from coordinate 3,005 downwards.
CGCCGCGACGGTCGGCAGTGCCCACCTCGTCATCGACACGATCGGTTCCCGGGACCTCGTCGAGACAGACGACGCAGCACCGGAACTGGTGACGATGCTGCACGCTGCCTGGCCCGAGGTGCCCGCATGGGTGGCGGTCACGGGTGAGCCGCCCGCGGCCCGCCTCGCGGTGGAACTCCACCGGGGCTGGGACGGGCTGCCGAGGGCGGTGGAGGTGCGGGGTGCGGCGGTCGCGGCCGCCGCGCACGCGTGGGGCGTCGAACTGGCCGGTCCGCCGCGCCCGGACCGGGAACCGTCGCCGACGCGGCGGAGTCGCGCCCGCCCGTACGGGGTCGGCATCCTCCTCGTCGGGGTGCTCGCCGCGGGCGCCGCCTGGATCCTGCCCGGCGCCGCACCCGACCCGGTCCCCGCCGAGCCGCCGCGGATGGCGTCCGGCCGGGCGTCGATCACGGTGCCGGACGGCTGGGAGCAGCGCGCCACCGGCCGCGCCGATCGGATCGACCTCAGGCCAGCCGACGGGCACCCGGCCCGAATGCTGCTGGCACAGAAGGAACTCAACCCCGGCGCCGACCTTGACGCGGTGGCCCGTACCCTCGCCGGCCGGATCGCGGAACGTCCGGGGACCTTCGGCGAACTGGGCCGCGTCAACCTCGATTCCCGGGACGCCCTCGCGTACCGCGAGTTCCCGGAACCGGACTCGCAGGTGCGCTGGCACGTGTTCGTCATCGACGGACTTCAGGTCAGCCTCGGATGCCAGGCGTCGCCCGACCTCCTGGTCGACCTGGAACCGGCCTGCGACCGCGTCGGCCGTTCGGTCACCGTCGCACCACGCTGACCGCCACCGTTCGGGCGGCCCGAAACTCGTCGGGATCGGGCGGAACCGAACCCCGATGCCACTGCGTCCAAGAGGGTGTAGGCGCGGACCGACTGCAGCCCACCCGGGCCGACACCACGGACGCGACAGGAATCAGGAGGGGTGCATGAGCGGTCAGATGAGGACGACCACCGAAACCATGGAGGCCGCCGCGCGGCACGTGGGGGACGTCAACGGTGACATCCAGGGGTTGCTGACCTCGCTGCAGGGCAGGCTCACGGCGGTCAACGGCGCGTGGGAGGGTGCGGCGAAACTGGCCTTCGACAACCTGATGGTGCGGTGGGACGACAGCGCGAAGCGGCTGAACGAGTCGCTGCTGGCGATCAGCGAGAACATCCGTGCCAACGGTGTTGCGTTCGCCGCGACGCAGGACGATCACGTCAGCGCGATTACCGGCGTAGGCGGCAGCCTCAATCTCTGACCTGCCCAACACGATCGAACGACTCGTCCAGGGGGACAACATGAGTGGGACCATGCGGTACGACTTCGGCGCCATCGACGGGGCCCGTGCTGACATCGCGGCCAGCAGTGCCAACATCAACGGCAAGCTCGCTGACCTCAAGAGCTTCCTCGCTCCGCTCGTCGCGGAGTGGGAGGGCTCGGCGGCCGAGGCCTACCAGGCCCAGCAGGCGAAGTGGGATGCCGCGGCCAACGACCTGAACCAGGTGCTCGAGGCGATCGGCCGCGCTGTCGGTGCGGGCAACGACGACATGAACGCAACCAACAACCGCGCGGCGGCCAGCTGGGCCTGACCCGTACCGCGTTCATGAGCGAGGACGTCCCCGGTGGAGGAGAGCCACCGGGGACGTCCTCGTCCCCGGACCCGGTTCAGGGCCGAAACACCAGCAGCGGGACGTGTAGTTCCGCGGAGGTGAGCGACCCGTGATGTCCGATCAGGATGGACTGCAACGGTTCCGACCCGCGCCGGATCAGCGCACCGTCACCGGTCGCGACCGCGATCACGTCGCCGATCCGCTGCTCGGCCGCCGGGCTGACCGTCGGACCGAACCAGCCGCGTTCGATGACCTCCGCGCGGGAGTACACCGCGAATCCGTCGGCGAGACGGTCCCGCCAGCGGGTCAGCACGGCGTCCGCCGTGCCAGGCTCGGTGTACACGTGCCGGGCCCGCGGTTCACCGCCGATCTGCCGGACACCGTGTTGGAGGCTGGCGTCGCGATCGATGTCGATGGGGGAGCGGACCTGCACCATCCCGTGGTCGGCGGTGACGATCAGCGCGCCGTCCGACGGGAGTCGGGACGCGATCTGCCGGACCAGCAGATCGACCTGCCCGAGTTCCAGCGTCCACGCGGTCGACTCGGGGCCGCGCGCGTGCCCAGTGAGGTCGAGTTCCCCGTGATAGGCGTAGACGAGCGCGCGGTCACCGTCGAGCATCGCGGCAATCGCGGCGTCCGCGAGATCGCCCATCGAGAAGGTCGGGCGGAACTCGCCACCACGCAGCGCGGCGCGAGTCAACCCGGACGCCCCCTGATAGGCGGGGCCGACCCGAGCGACGGTGACGCCGCCCGCGGCCGCCCGCTCGAACGCGGTCGGGGTCGGCTGGAACTCCTCCGGGACGAGTTCACGCAGCAGATCCACCTTCGGCCCCTCACCGTGCAACCGCCACCTCAGCGGGTTCATCAGGCGGTCCTCGCCGGGCACCGCCATCAGGTAGCCGACGACCCCGTGCTCACCGGAGGGCAGACCGGTTCCGATAGAGGCGAGGCTCGCCGCGGTCGTGGTGGGGAATCCGGCGGTGAGCACGGGGATGGCGCCGGCGGAGGTGAGGAACGGCGCGTCCGCGGTGTGTTCGGCGAGCAGCTCGGCCCCCAGTCCGTCGATCACGAGGACGCAGACGCGATTGATGCCGGACAGGTCCAGGCCGATGCGGTTGACCTCGCCGGGGACACCGAGTTCGGCCAGAACCGATGGAACCAGATCGGACAGTGATTCCCGCCCATACTGCGGAGCAAGCAACATGACCCAAGGCTAGCGGCGGGCCGATGCGCCGTCTCGCCGTGAACCGCGCGAGTTTGGCAGCTGTGACCAGGCGATTTGCGGACTGCCGATCAGTCACGTAACTTTTGTCGAGTCAGAGCGACACGGACACCGACCCGGACCGAGAGGTGCGGGA